>NZ_ASSC01000409.1 GCF_000520735.1 Paenibacillus forsythiae T98 | reverse complement strand
GGCCAGCCGGTATGGTTCCGCCGCTTGGAATCGCGCTGTCGACGGTGCTTGCCAAGAGAAAGTATTCGGCTGCGGAGCGGGAAGCGGGGAAAGCCTGCTGGGCCTTGGGCGCATCCTTCATTACCGAAGGCGCTATTCCGTTCGCGGCGACCGATCCTCTTCGGGTCATCCCGTCCATCATGGCCGGTTCCGCAGTGGCCGGCGGTCTGTCGATGGCGTTTGGAGCCGGACTTGCCGTTCCGCACGGCGGCGTATGGGTGCTGCTGATTCCGAATGTCGTGACCCAGCTGTTACCGTATATCATCGCGATTTTGGCAGGCACGGCGGTTACGGCGGGAGTCCTTTCTTTTGTCAAGAAAAATGTAAGTGAATATAGCGGGGCAAAAGTACAATATGACAATGTTCAGGGGGAATTGAAGCTATGAGCAAGTTGAATTGGGCCATCATCGGCCCGGGCTGGGCCGCATCGGATTTTGTGAAAGCGATCAAAGAGGTGAATGGAAGAGTCTACGCTGTGGCGGGAATTTCGCTGGAGGAGGCGCAAGCCTTTGCCGATAAGAATCAAGTGGACAAAGCCTTCGGCGATTATACCGAGATGCTAAAGGACGAAGCCATCGACGTTGTGTACATCTCCACCCCTCATAATCTGCACTACAAGTTCATTGTAGAGAGCCTGAAGCATGGCAAGCATGTGATCAGCGAAAAGGCGATTACGGTGAACAGCGCGCAATTGACCGAAATTATCGCCTTGGCCGAGGAGAAGAACCTGGTCGTTGCCGAAGCGATGACGCTGTACTATATGCCTCTATACAAAAAACTGAAGGAGATTCTGGATTCGGGACAGCTCGGCAAGCTGAAAATGATCCAGGTATCCTTCGGAAGCTGCAAAGAATACGATGTGAAGAACCGCTTTTTCAGCAAAGAGCTGGCCGGGGGCGCGCTTCTCGATATCGGGACGTATGCGCTGTCCTTCACCCGGTTCTTCCTGTCCCAGCAGCCGCATGAAGTTCTGACGACGGTGAAGACATTCGAGACAGGTGTAGACGAGCAGTCCGGAATTATCCTGAAGAATGAAGCTGACGAGCTGGCGGTCATCTCGCTGACGATGCGGGCCAAAATGCCAAAGCGCGGTGTAGTCGCGGGAGAGCTCGGCTTCATCACCGTGGACAACTTCCCGAGAGCGGATAAAGCCACCATTACGTATACGGACGGCAGAGTGGAGCAGATTGAGGCCGGGGAGACGGCAAAAGCATTGGAGTACGAAGTGGAAGATATGCAGAACTTCATTTTTAATAAGAAGAATACGGCTACGCTGCATCTGTCCAATGATGTAATGGCTCTTATGACCAATGTCCGTAATCAATGGGGGATTAAATATCCTTTTGAGTAAAAGCGTACAATACCGATAATAACCTACAAAAGACCGAGTTCCGGCATATGCTGGTACCCGGTTTTTTGGCGTGTTTTGGGTTGGACCAGCGCAGGTCATGGCGCTTAGACGTAGGCAGTGTATGAAAAGTTTACCAAAAAAGGATATCCGAAATCTTTATATTCGTATACACTGGCAATAGAACGCGGAGGTGGAAGCATGTAAGACCGGGAGGACCGATATAAAAGTGGTTTTGAACATTTGCAATATATCTTGGCTTTAAGGGGATGAGAACTAGTGGATTTAACATGGGATCTTGAGAGCTTGTATCCTTCCTTTGACTCGAAGAAATTTAAAGGGGATATGGAGTTTTTTCAATATGAGCTGGATAACTTGAATCAATGGGCTGAGACCGATCTGCAGGACAGGAACCAGACCTTGCATCAAATGGAGGAATTCCTGCAGCGCTATAATGCGTTTAAAGCAAAGTATGCCTGTCTGTATAGCTATGCTGAATTGGTTCTTAGCACGGACAGTGACAATATGGAAGCGGTAAATATGCTGGATGAGATAGAGAGTATGGCGGCGAGGGCTTCGGATGCTTTTGTAAGCTTCAGCCAATGGCTGGTTAAGATCGACAGCCTGGAGGAAATCATTAGTGCCTCGGAGTACCTTGCAGAGCATCGGTTCCACCTTCAGGAATTGCGGGTTCAGGCGAAATATGTCTTAAATGAAGAGATTGAAGCCGTAATCGCCAGAATGCAGAGCACCGGCTCCAAAGCGTGGGAACGGCTGTATATGAGAAGTATCTCCACACTAAGCATGGAACTCGAGGGAGAGGGAGAATCCCGGCGTCTGTCCCTTGCCGAGCTGCGCAGCAGGGCTTACAACGTTAATGCCGCTGTTCGGAAAGAGGCTTATGAAGCTGAGCATCAGTTGTATAAGAGTATTGCGGAACTGAGCGCAGCCTGCATCAATGGAATAAGCGGAGAAGCAATTACGATATACGGTCTGAGAGGGTACGCTTCACCACTGGACAAGGTGCTGGCGGCATCCAAAATGGACCACAGCACGCTGGATGCCATGATGGAGGCCATCCGGGAGAATTTACCTCTGTTCCAAACTTATTACCGCAAGAAAGCGGAGATATTGGGCCATGCATCAGGGTTGCCATTTTACGATGTGTTTGCACCGGTGGGTGGAGGCTCTGCGAAGCTTACTTATAATGAGGCAAAAGAAGGGATCATAACCGGCTTTGATACCTTTAGTGCGGAGCTTGGTAATTTTGCTCGGAAGGTCTTCGATAGTCGCTGGATTGATGCGGAACCAAGACCGGGAAAAGGAAGCTACGGGATGTGTGTCGATATATTCCCTATTCGTGAAAGCCGGATTATGGCCAACTTCAATGGCAATTATATGGATATGAGCGTGCTGGCGCATGAAATCGGGCATGCCTATCACAGCTCCTGCCTGGCCTGCGAAACGATGGTCAATACGGATTACCCGATTCCGATTGCGGAGACGGCATCGATCTTCTGCGAGACGATCATCAACAACCAGCTGCTGAAGACCGCCTCGGCCAGCGATGGCCTATCCATCCTGGAAAGAGGCCTCTCCGACGCCGGCTATTACATAGTGGATTTCTACGCGAGGTACCTTTTTGAAAGCCGATTATATGCAAGAAGGTCCTTGGGAGTATTGTCTGTGGAGGAACTTAATGAACTTATGCTCACCTGCATGGCTGAGGCGTACGGGAATAGCATCGATCCGTCCACCTTTCATCCGTACCTGTGGATCAGCAAAGCGGGATATTATATGGCGGGCAATGAGTTTCTGAACTTCCCTTATTCCTTCGGGCTGCTGTTCTCCAAGGGCCTGTATGCGCAGTATCAGAAGCGAGGTCAAGATTTTGTTGAGCGGTATCAATCCTTCCTGGCCGCTACCAGCACAAACCATATTGTAGATGCGGCCAAGCTGATGGACATCGATGTGCGATCCGTGTCATTCTGGAAAGAGGCCCTGGTCCTGATAGGCGATGAGATTGAGGACTTCATTAGAAGGGGATAAGACCGGAAGAGGCTAATGCTTGGATGGAACCGGAGGAGGAACAGCAATGAGGGGGAATAGCAATGAGGAGGAATGAATGTGAAGCTCTATCAAATGTCATCACGGCCGGGCGGCACTGAGCGGATATCGAGCTTTCTGGAAGACAACTTCGTCTGTATGGGCTGGCCGGGAATCGGCGATCTGGAGCATACGGGCAGTGAGGAACTGCGGGAGAGGTTCCACACCTCAAACATCCCGGGCGGAACGGGTAAGGGTGGACACAAAGACGATTGAAGAAGCGCTGGAGGTTCTGAAATCGGCGCTGCGCAGCGAAGACCCGGACCGGCGAGAACGAGCGGCGGCGGCGATTCTTGGGTATGCCAGAGGGCAGTTTTGAGAGAAGGCGGGCATACGGCGCCGGGCCTTATCACAGCGGAGATGACTTAAGGCCATTCATGCCTCTTTTTTCAGCATAACGGCAAGCATCTATCTGTGGAGACGTCTGCTATCCGCCGTTTCGCTTAAACGCCTCCAGGCACTCCTTGCAAATGCAGGCTTTGCCGAGACGCTCCTTCGAAACCTGCTCCAATAGCTCCTGCGGAAAAATCTCGTTCATGCACCAGCAGTCAGCGTGAGAGCGGCCCGCCGCCCCCGCGCAGCCATTGGCTTTTCCGCACAGAGGACAGGTTCCTGCAGACTGCGCTGCTGGTTTGGCTTGATCCGTCATCGGGAAATCCACCTACTTTTTTAATGATATAACACTTGTCCTAACAAGATACCCGGTGTCAGTATAATCGTGTACAGCAGATATAGCAACTGTTGGGCGAAGAACGAGGAAACGCAGGAGGTGTTACCATGACAGACGAAAATTTTTTCATCCTATCCACAATATTTGGACTCATTATCCTGATCGCGGGCTTTAGCGGGATCTATTACAAACTGAATAAAAGACTGGAAAATGACGAGCGGATCATCGCACGACTTGACCTCCTGATTAACTCCAATGAGCAGAACTCCAATGAGCAGAACTCCGAGAAGCGCTAGACATTCTATTTTTTTGCCGTGATGACCTAATAATCAAGGAATTTTGCTTGAGTTTATGGATCTAATCTACTATTCTGTTGCTGACGGATAACGATAAGGGAAGTTACCTATACCACAGAGCCGATTATGGAAGGAGCGAGCAGTATGATGAATCCCGAGGTTACCACGTTTTTTGAGAACATTAAAGCAGCCTGGCAGATCGAGGTTTGCAATCAGCTCCGCCAAATGGTCCATCAGTCCATCCCCGAGGTCCAGGAACGGATTCAATACAAGAAGCCGCATTTTCTAAAAAACGGAAAATACGCTGCGGTCATTACGCCCTCCAAAGATGCGGTCGCCTTTATGCTGTTCAATGTCAGCGGGATCGATGTTCCCCCAGAGTTTGAAGGCCCCGCCGAACGTAAGTCGATCAAAATACGCGAAGGAGATTCACCGGATTATGAACTGTTGGCCGGGCTTCTCGTTCAGTCCTCTAAAGATCTATAATCTATAGAACTGCCACGGCTTAGTGTTTATATTCCGTTTAAATAAAACAGCTACCATCGTAAAATATATTCAGTTGTCTAGGAGGATAAGCAAATGAGTCAAAAATCGATAACAGCGCCGCACAAGGGGGACCTGGCCATCGAAGCGCACGGCCTCGTTAAAGTTTTTGGAGACAATCGTGCGGTGGACGGTGTAAATCTGAAGGTGGGCACCGGTACGATCTACGGCGTGCTTGGTCCGAATGGAGCGGGGAAGACGACAACCATCCGAATGCTGGCGACCTTATTGCGGCCGGATGCAGGCTCGGCGAGCATCTTCGGGCATGATGTGGTGAAGGAACCGCAGATCGTGCGTCAATTGATCGGGGTGACCGGGCAGTACGCGTCAGTCGACGAGTCGCTCAGTGCGACCGAGAATCTGGTTATTTTCTCCCGGTTGCTCGGACTGGGACGCGCCGAGGCGCGCCGCAAGGCGGCGGAGCTATTGGAGGAATTTGGGCTGACCGAAGCGGCAAAGCGCCCGCTCAAGCATTTCTCCGGCGGGATGCGCCGGCGGCTCGATTTGGCTGCCAGTCTTATTGCGCAGCCGCCGCTTATTTTTTTGGATGAGCCAACGACCGGTCTGGACCCGCGCACGCGCAACCAAATGTGGGATACGATCCGGCGGCTGGTCCAGTCGGGTTCAACCGTATTGCTAACGACGCAGTATCTGGAAGAGGCGGATCAACTGGCTGACCGGATAGCGGTTATCGATCATGGCCGGGTTGTCGCCGAGGGCACTGTGGATGAACTGAAGGCCTCCGTCGGCACCTCGTCGCTGCAATTAAGGGTTCAACACCCGCAGGACATCGAGATGGCCCGCAGGACGATCGAACAGGTGCTCAAGGTGCAGTCCAGTATATCGGCGGAAGCGTCGAAGATTACTGCGCCCATGGGGAACGCCGATCAGGTCACGGACCTGCTGGTCGCTCTCCGGGATGCGGGCATCCCTTTGGCCGAAATGAGTGTGCAGAAGCCGACCCTCGACGAGGTATTCCTGACCATTACGGGCCATGGCGCGCAGGAGGACACACATCTTGCGTCCAGTGAATCGAACAAAGTGGGAGGGGCAAAAGCATGAGCGCATTAATTAAGCCAGGCGCGGAGCGCCGGCTGAAGAACCATTCCAGCCTCGGCCAGTCGGTACGCAATTCGTTGACGATGGCTTATCGGGGGCTGCTGAAAATCAAACGCACACCCGAGCAACTCTTTGACGTAACCTTTCAGCCCATCATTTTCACCCTGATGTTTACCTATATTTTTGGCGGGGCCATCTCCGGAAACGTGCAGAATTACTTGCCGGTCATCATCCCCGGCATTCTTGTTCAGACGGTCATCACCACTTCCATCGTTACGGGCGTCCAGCTCCGCGAGGATATGGAAAAAGGCGTGTTCGACCGGTTCAAATCACTGCCGATCTCGCGAATTGCGCCGCTTGCGGGAGCTTTGCTCGCCGACACCGTCCGGTACACCATAGCGACTGTGCTTACCTTCGTCATGGGGTATGTCATGGGCTACCGGCCCGGCGGCGGGATCGGTTATGTCGCCATCGCCGGGCTTCTCGTGATCGCATGTTCATGGGCCATTAGCTGGATTTTCGCCTTCTTCGGCGTTATTGCGCGCACGGCTTCCAGTGTGCAAGGGATATCCATGATTGTGCTGTTCCCGCTTACCTTTCTCTCCAATGCTTTCGTGCCAGTCAAGACTATGCCGGATTGGCTCCAGTGGTTCGTTAACATTAACCCGATCTCGCATCTGGTCACGGCCGTCCGGGACCTTGCCAACACGGGAACAATGGGCGGAGATGTAATCTTCTCTCTCGTTGGCGCCGCTGTCATTGTGGCGATCTTCGCGCCAATCACGGTACGCGCTTATATGCGCCGCACATAACTGTTAAATTAAAACCTATGTTAGATACGATTAGGTAACCCTTAATGCTGGCGGGTTGCCTTTTTTATCCCCTGTGACTGTACGGTTCATTGGGGGAAAGGGGTTATCGACTCTTTTTCGCGAAAGTCTTGCCTGGCTCTTGTGGCTTCACTTCAGTAACCGGACAGAAGCCGGGGTTCGCTGCACATAACATTTGGGTGAATTCCGGTTGGCTTTGGGAGAGCTTGGCGAAATAGCTTCCAATGATGTGATTGAGGCCAACGCCTCCATTCTGAAAGGGCAGCGAGGAGAGCGTCTGGACATGGCTGTAATAATACCTTTTGTCCCGCTTGGGCAGTTTGTAGATGGAAGGCGGAGCATGAGTTACGACGTCGAAGGGATTGGCAATGCGGAAGCTGCTTCGAACATACCTTGTAAAAGCTTTCGCAAAGGCCGGATCGCCTACACGGGGAGACCCGAAGGTAAAAAGGTTAGGCGAGCGGTAGTCAGTGTTGGCGGCAATATCCATCGCGCATAATGTCGCAAGCGCGGCGCCGAGACTGTGACCTGTGATGTATAATGTCTTACCCTGTGACGACCTTTCGAGCGCGTTGATAATCCCTCTGCGGGCTGAAGAATAGATGTCGGTAAAGCCGCGATGGGTGAGGCAGTCTTCTTCAATGTACTTGAACCTCTTTTGCGAGGCGATGATATCGGAGATCCAATCGGATGCTGAACTCGTCCCGCGAAAGGCGACAATGATCTCTTGCGGTGATTCGAGAATGAACCCGAAGCGTTCCCATACCTGGCTCATGGATTTCGCTTGAATCGTATGGCTGACCGAATAACCCAGGGGAACGACGAACGAACCGTCCGCATCTGTAAATTGGGCATAGGTCTGTCCGCAGATGGCAGCCAGAAAGATCGCCCGCTGTTCATAATCGTTAGGGTTGCGCACCTGCATCCCGCCCTTCTTGCTTCCTTATGTATGATAAGGACAGAAGATGGGTGTATGAAAAATGGAGGAAATTATGAATATCCGGCAACCGTAGAGTATCCCCGTAAAATCACAAGAACCCTTCCCTACCATAAGCTCGCAATTCTGACCGGGGGAACAGGAAGCATGATCGTCGGGGAAAAAAGATATCCGGTCAAAGAAGGGATGCTGTTCCACATTCGTCCCGGCGTACCACATTCTATAGAGCTGGACAAGATACAATTCTTAACAATAAAGAAATGATACCGGACCACAAAATTTTCGCGGAAGACGCAATGACGGCCTCTACACAGGAAGAGCATGATTATGTCTGTTGAAAAAACGGTATTGAGCGGAAATCTCCACATTTCTTTCGGGAGCATGTACAGCGAGTATATTATAATAATTACAAAAACCAAAGGGGGCTGTTCCCATGAACGAAGAAACCGCATCTCCAAAATACACCAATCGGCTCATTAACGAGAAGAGTCCTTATCTGCTCCAGCATGCGCACAATCCGGTGGATTGGCTGCCTTGGGGCGAGGAAGCTTTCGCGAAGGCCAAAGCGGAGAACAAGCCCGTATTAGTGTCGGTCGGCTATTCTACTTGTCATTGGTGTCATGTAATGGAAGAAGAGTCATTTAATGATGAAGAGGTCGGAGAAATCCTTAACGGCAACTTTGTGGCGATTAAGGTGGACCGCGAGGAACGGCCGGACATTGATGCTCTGTATATGTCAGTCTGTCAGGCGATGACCGGCGGGGGAGGCTGGCCTTTGACGGTATTGCTCACGCCGGAGAAGAAGCCGTTCTATGCCGGAACGTATTTTCCGAAGCGGCGGATGATGGGGCAGGTCGGACTGATGGAGGTTCTGGAGCAGGTCAAGGCCAAGTGGGAAACGGACAGCAAGAAGCTTCAGGAGCTGGGCGACCAGCTGCTCTCCGAGCTTGAACTCTCGGCTGCCAATAACCGGATCGACAAAGATGTTGAATTGTCAGAGGGTCTGCTGCACCATGCCTTCCAGCTGTACCGCACCATATTTGATGATACGAACGGAGGCTTCGGACAGGCTCCCAAGTTCCCGACGCCGCATAACCTGTCGTTTCTGCTCGCGTACAGCCAGAAGTATAACAACGCGGAGGCGCTGCGCATGGTCGAGAAGACGCTTGAATCCATGTACAAGGGCGGCATTTACGATCACATCGGTTTCGGATTCGCACGCTACTCCACCGACGAGCAGTGGCTGGTGCCGCATTTTGAGAAAATGCTCTTCGATAACGCGCTGCTCGCCTCCGCTTATGTGGAAGCTTATCAGATCACGCAGAAGCCGCTCTATGCGGAAGTGGCTGAGGGCATATTCGCTTACGTATTGCGCGAGTTGACCTCGCAAGAGGGCGGGTTCTATTCGGCTCAGGACGCCGATTCGGACGGCGAGGAGGGCGCCTTCTATATCTTCAGCACCGAAGAGGTCGAGGAAGCGCTGGGACCACAAGAAATGAAGGACTATTGCAGTATTTATGGAATTACGGAAGAGGGCATTTCGCGGGGATACAGCATCCCGAATCTGCTCGAAGGAACGCCGGATGAAATGGCGGAAAAGCTGGGCATAACGCCTCTCGCTCTGCGCACCCGGTTGGAGGAGTGGCGGGAGAAGATGTTCGCCTACAGAGAGCAGCGCGTGCGTCCTTCCATCGACGACAAAGTGCTGACCTCGTGGAACAGCCTGATGATTACGGCGCTGGCGAAGGGAGCCAAAGCGCTCCAGAAGCCTGAATACGCCAAGGCAGCGGAGGCAGCGGCGAATTTCCTCTGGAACCGTCTGCGCCGCGAGGATGGCCGGCTGCTGGCAAGATACCGCGACGGCGAGGCCGCTTATCCGGGATATGTGGACGATTATGCTTTTCTGATGTGGGGGCTGACCGAGCTGTATGAAGCGACGGGACAAGCCGTTTATCTGGAGCGGGCGCTTGCGCTTAAGGACGGGCTGCTGGACCTGTTCCAGGACGAAGCGGAAGGCGGCTTCTTCTTCACGGGAAAGGATGCGGAGCAGCTTCCGATCCGCTCGAAGGAGCTGTATGATGGCGCCATGCCGTCCGGCAATTCCGTAGCGGTGAAGGTGCTGTGGAAGCTTGCGGCCATAACCCAGGACGTGAAGCTCAAGGGAGTCGCCGAGCGGACGGCCGCGCTCCTGGGCAAGGCCGCGATGAAATATCCGGCAAGCTATGCCATGTTCCTTCAAGGCGTGCTGGTCATGACAAGCGGCGGCACGGAATGGGTGCTGTCCGGCAGACAGGAGGACCCTGCCCTGCAGGAGATGATCTCGCTTGCGCAACGCGCCTTTACGCCGGAGGCTTCGCTGCTCATTCACTGGGAAGATCCGGAGAGCAAGCTGGCGGCGCTGCTGCCGCATCTGAAGGACAAGCCGGCAATCGGCGGGAAAGCAACTGCGTATATCTGCCGTGATTTTGCCTGCCAGGAGCCGATTACGAGCCTGGAGACGGTTCGGGAGTTGTTGGTCAAGCAAGTGGAAGAGACGGAGAATAAGTAACCGGAACGTAAATATAGGGAGCTGCGGCTCCCTTTTTTTTCAAGATATCCTGAGCTGGGCAGGTGCAACCCGTGAACAACAGGCTGTTTTTTCTGGATAATCTAAAAGTCGCGCTCGTATGTTTGGTCGTCGTGCATCATGCGGGACAGCCCTATGGAGGCTCTGGAGGTTTTTGGTACTTCCAGGTTTATGAGAGGACAATTAATCTGCGCGCTTTTTTTGCTGTAAACGCCTCTTTTTTTATGAGTCTGTTTTTCTTCATTTCGGCGTATTTTGTCCCCGCTTCCTTCGATAAGAAAGGACCGGCGCTTTTTCTGAAAGATCGATTTGTAAGGCTTGCTCCCCCTCTTCTGGCAGGAGGTTTGATCATGATTCCGCTGCTAATGTATGCTTATTTCATCAATTTCAGAGGGTACAAAAGCATTTCATTTTGGAACTATTACATAAATATTTACTTGGGATTCGGTATGAAGCCGAAAGGATGGACAGGGCCCTCCTGGCCTGATTTGCAGTTTGCGCATCTGTGGTTCATTGAACATCTTTTGATATATGCTGTCCTTTACTGTGCAATCCGATGGTTGCTGAAAAAGCGTATCAGTAAGAAGCTGGAGCTTAACACGCTCTCGGTAATTATGTTCGGCGTTCTGGTTGCGTCGGCAACGTTTGCGATCCGTATTCAGCATCCCATTAACGAATGGGTGGGCTTTCTCGGATTTATCCAGACGGAATTTGCGCATGTTCCGCAGTACGCGGCGTTTTTCATAGCGGGCACACTGGCTTACCGGAACCGATGGCTTGATTCGATAAGTAATGCCGCAGGGCTCGGTTGGTTGTCGGCGGGCGTTATCCTGATGCTGCTCCGGTATGGCGGGTGGGTTCCCTTCCTGTCGCCAGGAGGACTGAATCGGGACTCTTTGGGATACTCTTTTTACGAAACCTTTCTGTGCTTAGGCTTAAGCATCGGTTTGCTGTATATTTTTAGGGAGCTGGGAAACCGGACGAATTCAATGGCCCGTATGCTGGCAAGGCATGCATTTGCGGTGTACTTCGTGCATGTGCCGGTAGTGGTAGGTTTGCAGTATGCATTAGCTCATGCGCCGCTGCCCACGGGGTTGAAATTTGTACTTGCCGCTGCGGGAGGAATCGTATTAAGTTTTTTAATAAGCTGTGGTGCGCATCAATTGATGAGAGGTGCCCGAAGTACAAGCCGGAGCACCCCCTGAGTGAGCGTTCCGGCTTCTTGCTATTATTCTATTCAACCGCTCCGAGTCCTTTGGCTCTTCCGGGCTGTCCTACTGCGTTCGTTTCTCTGTATTTCATCAGTCGCAGGATGGTATAGGAGCCGAAAATTCCGGTATACAGCATCAGTCTGAGCCAGTCCGTATCTTTATCCATGATCAGGATGAGCAGTACATGCAGGTAGGTCAGCAGATAGAACAGATAAGCCCAGCGCTGGATTTTACGCCACTTCGGCCCGCCGATCCGGCTCCGCACTTTTCTGAAGGACGTAATGAACAGAGGAATCATCAGAACAAAAGCGACAATACCGATTAAGGAATAGCCAAGGTAGATGGTTTTCCTGAGTATGGTGGCTTCATCGGAGCTGAGCATGGAAGAAACTCTGACAAGGAATCTGACGAGATACACGAGGCCATGGGCCAGCATGAGAATGGAGGCAATGATCGCGAGCGGGGAGCGGATGGATTTCAGTCTGCGGGTATAGCTCCAGCGGTTGTTAAGAGCGCCGGCAAACATCACGGGAATGAAAAAGGCAATGGAGAGTACGCCATGCGAGACGGCCCTTTCCAATTCTCGGACAAAGCCTTCCAGCTGATAGCCGGTGATGAGCCGAATCAGTTCGTAGATGGTGACGACAGTCGTAATGATCGTGGCCAGGGTGTAGAGAGCGATACGATTGTGTTGAATGAACTTCGGAAACTGGCACAGCAGGGCGGCAATCAGCAGACAATACAGAAGAGACATGAACGAACCCCCTAATTAATTGATAATGATTATCGTTATTGATATATTGCTCAAATCTCTCTGCATTGTCAGTGATATATTTAACACATTTGGAGCCTACATTTCGGAGCACCACGGGATAGGCATTCGCATACACTGAAGCAAAATCCAGCTAACGAAAGGTATGAGCTTATGTCAACCTATTCCGGACCGCAAACCCTGATCTACCAAGCCGACCCCGCGGCGCTCCATCATGTAAAAAAAGTGCGCGAATCGATGCACGGCTCTTTAAAGCCCTACATTAACCGGAAAGTAAGAATTCAGACCATCGACGGGGTGACCCACGAAGGCTTCATCTCCGGGATCGACGAGGGGCATCTTTATCTGACTGTAACGGTGGCTGCCTCCTCGACGACTACCACCACGACTCGCGGATTTTACAATCCGTATTACCCTCCATATCCGCCTTACTATCCGGTTAATCCTATCGGCAACGTTATTTTGCCGCTGGTGTTGTATAATTTGCTGGCTATTTCGCTGCTCTGAGTCAGGAATTTTCAAATGGCTGCCGAACGTCGCTGCGGGACTAACGCAGCCAACAAAAAAAGACAGACACGGGAAGCTCCCGGTCTGTCTTTCAATCTCTTCTTTCTTACGCATTGACGACTGCCGTAATCTCTTCGTCCAGCTCGAGTCTTACATCATCGCGGTAAGCGCGGATATTGTACTCGGAATGAAGATAACGCAGAATCGCCTCAATCATATTGCTTTCCACGAGATACTGGCTTCGACCCTGCGTCCATACCTCGGCGGTATAGCCAGTTTCTTCCTCCCAACTCAGCTCCACCTGGACCTCCGTTACAGGGATTCCCTTGCGCTCGGCCATGTGGAGGCAGATAGCGTTAATGATTTCATCCATGCTGAGGACGATCTGAGACATTAGTAACGGCCACCCCGTTCGTCAAACTTGCGGCGCTGCTGTCTGCGGCGGAAGAAGGAAAGGACGAACATGACGATGAGATAGATCGCCAGCATATTCACCATGAAGCCGAGGATGCTTCCGAGAGCGCCCATGCTGCCGAACAGGCCGCCGAACATCAGACCCGCCAGACCGCCGAGCATCATCCCTTTCATAAAGCTGCCGCCGCTGAAAAATCCGCGGTTAGCCGTGCCTGCCGTCGTTCCGGCTGTTGTTCCCTTCGTGCTGTCGCTTTTATTGACATTGCTTTGGGTCGATTTATTCGGCGTTGTTGTGTAACCCCGCTGTCCCGATTTGAAACCGCCGCCACCGCGCCGCGCATCCGCATAATCCGGGGCTGTCGCCGCGAAGAAGAGGGTGAAGGCCATAACAATCATCATTGCGCTTTTCAAGAATTTCATTTGAGTAAATTAACCTCCTAAAAGTTTTGATAGCATAAGCTTCACAGATTGACTTCGCAAAACTGGCTTCGAAAGCCGTTAATCTGTGCGCTTACCCGATAATACGGGGATATCTCTGGATGGTTTCATTTTTCTATTCTTATTTTTAAAATAAATTGTAAAGATACTTTCCGTTAAATAGTGGACACAGGATAGCTTGTGCTGCGATACTTGAAAATATTCAGATAAAGGAAGACTATGGTCTGTCCTTTCAGGAGGTACAAGAAATGCCGTCACCTGAAATGTTTGATATTTTCGATGACAAAATGATCCGGATCGGAAGCGACAGCCGGGAAAATGCGCATGCCAAAGGGCTGTGGCACCAAACGTTCCATTGCTGGATTGTTCATCCTGCGAAGGGGGAGGGCGGAAGCCTGCTCTTTCAACTGCGCCACCAGAACAAGGATACGTTCCCGGGACGGCTGGATACTTCCTGCGCCGGACATCTTCAGGCCGGAGAAACGGTGGAAGACGGGGTACGGGAGCTGCGGGAGGAGCTGGGGCTGAACGTTCCGTTCGAGGAACTGGTTCATTGCGGGATGGCCGCCGAGGAGAGCCTTCTTCCGGACGGACGGATAGACAGGGAGTTCAGCCATGTATTTCTGTATGCTTGCGACCAGGAACTGGAGCGATATTGCTTTCAGCGGGAGGAGATTTCCGGCCTGTTCTTCGCAGACATTCCGAAATTCCGGCAATTGATTGGCGGAGAGACGGATACTCTCCCGATTGAGGGGATACTCTGGGATGAGAAGACGCAGCTTGTGAAGCCGGTGCAGAGAGTAGTGAGTCTGGAAGATTTTACGCCAAGCTCCGATCAATATTACCGGATGCTGCTTGAGCATTTATAGTTGGGCGCGGCCGATTTTCGCACAAAAAAAGGCGCGGGTACAGTACCCGCGCAAAAGCAGTGTTGAGAGATGTCAAATACTGGTGTACCCATCCGAGACAAGCTCCAGTGCACCGGTAGCCGGATCCATAATCATGCCGTGAACGGGAACACCCGGGGGGAGCAGTGGATGACGCTTAATCAGCTCCACAGTTTGAATTACCCCTTCTTGGATACTGTCAAACCCGCGAAGCCACTTGGTAAGCTTAATTCCCGAATTTTCTAATGTGGACAGGACTTCATCCGAAATGCCGCGTTCCTTGATCGATTGAATCATATGGTCGGCGTTCAGTGACGCCATGCCGCAGCCGTAATGTCCGACGACGATAACCTCTTCGGCGCTTAGCTCGTACAGGGCGACCATCACACTGCGCATAACGCTTCCGAAGGGCTGTGAAATGACGGCCCCGGCATTTTTAATGATTTTGACGTCGCCGTTCTTGAAATTCATCGCTTTGGGCAGCAGCTCGACAAGCCGCGTGTCCATGCAGGTGATAATGAGCAATTTTTTATTTGGAAACCGGCTTGTCAGATAAGCTTCATATTCTTTATTTTCCACAAATTTCTCGTTAAACTTCAAAATATCGGAGACTTGACTCATGATGGGGGAACCTCCTCAGGTATTTTATGAACGGGAACGGATTCCGCAAAGGGAAGCCGGATCAGGCCGGGGCTCTTTCAGGTCCCGCATGTCGCGAACCTGAATATTTTGCCCGTATAGCTGTGAATCGCTGCTCAGTTTAAAGGAAGTTGTGTTCTCATCGGCGTCCAGCTTCAAGTTATCCTCGTAAAAAATCACATGCTGGCTATTCACCACAAGCGGCAGATCACCGGCTTCGACCTGCAGGTCCCCGGTATCCGGCCCGTCCAAAATCAGCAGCACATGAATGCCGTCGCAGCCGCAGTCAACCGTATCGTATAAGAGCTTGAACGTTCCCGGCCGGCTGCCCAGCCGTTCCTTTAATCTTTGCGAGGCAAGCGGCGTCACCTGTATTCTCATTGCGGTTCACGCTCCTTTTGTCCTGCATTTTCGCGTAAGCGAAAGGCTGATCTTGCCTGGATGTCAGTTCTTCCGCTCCGATGTTGATTATACGCACTTAAAAAAGTATCATCAAGAGTAGCTTGGAAATTGCGGAAAGCGGGTGGAAATGATGGAACAACATGTACAGGAGGAATGGAACGCCTTCAGTATACTATTGGGCAAAATCAGCGGATACCACGAGGCGATCGGACTCCTGCATTGGGACCTGCGGACGGGCGCCCCGCGCAAGGGAGTCGAAATCCGCTCGAAGACGATTGGTATGCTCAGCGGAGAGCTGTTCAAGCTGGAAACGTCGCCGGAGATGGGGCGGTTCACGGAATTCTTCAGTAAGCCGGAGGTCGTGAGCGGGCTGAGCGACGTCCAGAAGAAAATCGTCAAGGACTGCCGGAAGGAGTACGAACGCAGCAAGAGCATTCCGCCGGAAAAGTATGAGGAATACGCCATGCTGGCCGCTCATTCGGAAACGATGTGGGAGTCGGCCAAGGCAAATAATGATTTTGCTTCCTTTGAGCCCTTCCTCAGCCGGATTGTTGCTTTCAAGCAGGAATTCATCGATTATTGGGGCGTGAAAGGGACGCGTTACGACACGCTGCTCGACATGTATGAGCCTGATCTGACGGTGGAGAAGCTCGACGGAATCTTCAACCGCCTGCGCAGCCGCCTTGTGCCGCTGGCCGAACAAATCGCCGATTCGCCAAACAAGCCGGATACGGATTTTTTAAACGGAATATTCGGCCAAGCGGAGCAGGAGAAGTTCGGGCTCTTTATTTTGGAGCAGATGGGCTATGATTTTGATGCCGGACGTTTGGATGAGAGTGTGCATCCCTTCGCCACGGGACTGAATCCGGGGGATGTCCGCATTACGACGAATTACCCGCCGGATAACGTGACCAGCTCTATTTTCAGCGCTCTCCACGAAGGCGGACATGCGCTGTATGAGCAGAACATCGACAAGGCGCTTGTCGGCACACCGCTTGCACAGGGCGCTTCAATGGGCATTCACGAATCCCAGTCCAGACTTTGGGAGAATATGATCGGCCGCAGCCGCGCCTTCTGGAAACGGTACTACGGAGATTTGCGGCAGCATTTCCCGGAGAAGTTTGGCGATGTGGAGGCGGAGGATTTCTACCGGGCGATCAACCGTGTGGAGAATTCCCTGATCCGCATTGAAGCGGACGAGTTGACCTACAATCTGCATATCATCATCCGTTATGAGATCGAGAAGCTGATTTTTAATGAGGGCCTTTCCGTCAAGGAGCTGCCGGAGGTCTGGAACGCGAAGTACCGGGAATACTTGGGCATCACGCCGCCAAGCGACAGCCTGGGCGTACTGCAGGACGTGCATTGGTCGGGCGGGGACTTCGGCTACTTCGCCTCTTATTCGCTGGGCAACATGTATGCGGCGCAAATTCTGCATACGCTGCGAAGGGAACTGCCGGAATTCGACTCTCTGGTGTCATCGGGAAACCTGCTGCCGGTCAAGGAATGGCTTACGGACAAAATCTATCGCTATGGCATGGGCGAGACTCCGTCGCAAATCATCGAACGGGTCACCGGCGAGCCGCTGAACCCCGACTATCTGGCGGATTACCTGGAAGCGAAATATCGTGATATTTATCGTTTGGAGCAGGCGGAATAGTCTGGGGTCAAGTGGATTGCCGTCAGAGAAAGGAATATAATAGAAGAAAAATCCAAACGAAAGGAAACGGGATATGGCGAATACTTACACTTATAGCCGAAGGGAAGAAGTCGCGAACGCGATAACGCATGGCATCGGCGCCTTGCTCAGCGTAGCGGCGCTTGTTCTGCTCATTGTATTTTCCAGTATTTGGGGAACGGCCTGGCATGTCGTCAGCTTCTCCATCTATGGAACCACCATGCTGCTGCTGTATTTGAATTCGACAATCGTACACAGTCTGAAGGAAGGCAAGCTAAAGGATCTGTTCGAGTTCTTCGACCACTCCTCCATTTATTTATTCATCGCGGGGACGTATACGCCTTTCATACTGGTTGCTATCCGCGGTACGCTGGGCTGGAGCTTGTTCGGCGTCATTTGGGGCATCGCCTTTTTCGGCGTTCTGTTCAAAGCTTTCTTTACGAAAAAGTTTCTGTTCATGTCGACGATATTTTATATCGCCATGGGCTGGCTGATCGTGATTGCCTGGGCGCCGCTTACGGCTGCCGTGGCGGACGGCGGAATGGCGCTGCTGATGGCTGGAGGGATTTTGTACACGCTCGGCACCATTTTCTATGTCTGGCGGGCCTTTCCTTACCATCATGCCGTCTGGCATGTGTTCGTGCTGCTGGGCAGCGTGACGCATTTCTTCGCCGTGCTGCTGTACCTGCTGCCGATCCGCTGACGCTCTCGTTTTGGCATATGGATAGGCGTTGGAACAGAGAAAAAGATGACAAGCAAAAAAGCTTGACATCTTTCTTTGTTTTGGGTATTATAAGGAGCGTTGAAAAGGTGTAAAGTGTTTTTCCTTGACGAAGGGAGTGCCCTTGATGAGTCAGGGTAACCGGCTAGAGAAAACGAACCGAATTAACCTGTTGTTCGCATTTTACGAGCCTCTGCTTACCGACAAGCAGCAGACGTTTCTGAAATATTATTTCCATGACGATTTCTCGCTGGGAGAAATCGCTGCGGAATTTGAGATCAGCCGCCAGGCCGTCTATGAGCATATCAAGCGCGCCGAGCAAGTGCTGGAGAACTACGAGAACAAGCTGGGATTATTGGCGAAGCATGAGAGCCGGACCCGGTATTTTGAAGAATTGCGCAGACTGCCGCAGGATGGAGCGCTGCCTGAGCCGTATAAGCGGCGGTTTGAGGATATTGTGGATTCTTTGGAGAAGCTGGAGTAGCTGAAGGGAGAAGCAGCCTATGGCATTTGAAGGATTAACCGGAAGACTGCAGAGCGTGTTCAGCAAGCTGCGCGGCAAAGGCAAGGTGTCCGAGGATGATGTAAATGAGGCTATGCGCGAGGTGCGCCTTGCGCTGCTGGAAGCGGACGTTAACTTTAAGGTCGTCAAGGACTTTGTGGCGAAGGTCAAGGAGAAGGCCATCGGCAAGGAAGTGATGGAGAGCTTCACGCCGGGCATGGTCATCATCGACATCGTGAACAAGGAATTGACGGAGCTGATGGGCGGAAGCCAGGCGAAGCTGGCGAAGGCGAACAAGCCGCCGACCGTCATTATGATGGCGGGCCTTCAGGGCGCCGGCAAGACGACGACCTCCGGCAAGCTGGCCAAGCTGCTGCAAAAGGGTAATCACCGTCCGCTGCTCGTGGCCGGCGACATTTACCGCCCCGCTGCGATCAAGCAGCTTCAGGTGCTCGGAGAGCAGATCAAGGCGCCGGTGTTCTCGCTGGGCGACAAGACGAGCCCGGTGGAAATTGCCAAG
>NZ_ASSC01000408.1 GCF_000520735.1 Paenibacillus forsythiae T98 | reverse complement strand
CAGCCGGTTTCGGCTGATGCTCTTTGGCGCAGCCGTCGTCTTGCTGGCAGTTGCCGGAGTTCTGGCCGCCAGCTTGCTGAAAGGAAGCGGAGACGAGGCGGCTCCGGCAGTCTCGCCTCAGCCTTCGCCTTCCCAGGAGGCGGGCTATCCCGAAGCAGCCGTGTATCTTGAGCACGGCGACGGTGCGGGCGGAGGCTCGCTGCTGTTCGCCTTCGCTTCCGCCGATGCCTGCCGCGAATTTAATCCGGCGGAGATTGAAGTGGATTCCGGCGCAGGAGAGACCGTCAAGTATAAAATCGGCGGTCTGGACCATAGCTGCGGGGCGCAGGTATCCGCGGCTCCCACAGGTGCCGCTGGCGCCGGGGATTCCGGCGCGGCAGGC
>NZ_ASSC01000407.1 GCF_000520735.1 Paenibacillus forsythiae T98 | reverse complement strand
CCTGCCGCAGCGGCTTCCGCCGCGTCGGCATTCAGGGAAGCATAGATGGCTTCCACCAGCTGATCCAGCTCCGGCAGCTGCTCCGGCTTTAAGGCCGAATTGATTTCAAACGGCTCGCCGACGAACTCGATTTTTTTCATGCTCTCCAGGATTTCAGTCATTTCCCTTACGGCGGCGTTGGCCCAGGTATAGTTGCCTACAAGGGAAACCTTGCGGTTCTGCAGGTTCAGGGATGCCATTTCATGGAGCAGAGCCTGCATGCCGTGATACAATCCCAGGTTATAGGTTGGCGAACCGAAGACCAGATGACTGAATTTCCAGGCGTCCGAAATAATGTAGGAAGGATGGGTCTTGGACACGTCGTACATGCGGATGTCCTGAACTCCCTTGGCCGAAAGCTTGGATGCGATCAGGTTCATTACATTCTCCGTATTGCCGTACATGGACGCGTAGACCAGCACGACGCCGCGCTTCTCCGGCTGGTAGGCGCTCCACTTCTGATATCTGTCCAGGATATACGACAGGTTCTCGCGCCACACCGGTCCATGCAGCGGACAGATCATTTCGATGTCCTGCTTGGCTACCTTTTTCAGCACGTTCTGCACCTGCGGCCCGTATTTGCCTACAATATTGGAGTAATAGCGGCGGGACTCCTCCAGGTACACTCCGTCAAAATCGGTCTGGTCGGAGAAAATATTCCCCGAAAGCGAACCGAAGCAGCCGAAGGCGTCGGCGGAGAACAGGATTTTCTTCGAGACTTCATAGGTGAACATGACTTCGGGCCAGTGGACGAACGGAGCCATCATAAAGCGCAGCGTATGCTCTCCGAGCGACAGCTCCTCTCCTTCCTTGACGATGAGGTAATTATCCGGCTTGCTGAAGCTGTAGAACTGCTCCATGAACTGGAACGTCTTCTTGTTGCCGACGATTTTCAATTCCGGATACCGGCGCAGCAGCTCCTCGATATTGGCGCAATGGTCCGGCTCCATATGGCCCACAACGAGATAATCCAGCGTCCGGCCGCCCAGCACATGCTCGATATTCTCCAGAAATTGTGCGCTGATTGCGGAGTCCACCGTGTCCATAAGCGCAATCTTTTCATCCATAATCAAGTAAGAATTATAGGCAACCCCTTGAGGCAGCGGGAACATATTCTCGAAACGTTCCAGTCTTTTGTCGGTGCCGCCCACCCAGTAGATCGCAGGCGCGATTTCTTGAACATTGTACATCGGTATTCCCTCCACATACTTAAAATTTTTCTAATACTATAACAACAATTGCTGACAAAATAATTGACATATATCATGTTGGCGGAAAATTCAGGATTTATTTTAGATATAGAGTGTTAGAAAAAGTTACATGCAGCAGAGGGATGAGGCGGAATAGCAGGGAAATACGGAGGAAAAGAACGGAAATTGAGGCGGTTGGCTGTGAAAAAAGCGGGTCTGGACCGGAAATCCGTCGCTTTTTCAATCAAATATTACAAAATGGAAAACTTCCGGCGCGAGTGACAAATGAATGGAACGGCAAGAAGAACCCTTGGCAGGCTGTGCTCCGCATGGAGCGTGGCCCGCAGGGTTCTGTTGTTGTTGTCTATCCCCAAATGGCGGCAGACTGATCTAATACCGCTTTCTCTTGGCGGATGACAGGATTCGCATGTCCTCGCGGTATTTCGCCACGGTCCGGCGGGACAGCTCAAGCCCCTCCTTCGCCAGCAGCTCCGTAATCGCCTGATCGGATAACGGCTTCCGTTTGTCCTCTCCGTCGATTATAGATTTAATGCGGAGCTTCACGCTTTCCGAGGAGGCGGCGTCCCCGTCCGCCGATGCGAGAGCGGAGGTGAAGAAGTATTTCAGCTCGAACAATCCCCGGGGGGTCTGCATGTACTTATGGCCGACGGCCCGGCTGATGGTCGATTCATGGAGGCCCGTTCTTTCCGCAATCTCCTTCTGGGTCAGCGGCTTCAAGCCTTGAACGCCCTGCTCGAAGAAATCCCGCTGCATTTCCACCACGGCCCGCGAGACCCGCAGCAGCGTCGTCCGGCGCTGCTCCAGGCTCTTGATCAGCCAGG
>NZ_ASSC01000406.1 GCF_000520735.1 Paenibacillus forsythiae T98 | reverse complement strand
GGTATCGGCGGGCCTCCGCAGCGGAGTGCCGGTGTCCGAACAGGAGAGCATCGCTTTCAAAAAGGCGCAATAGCGCCGCGTGACCGTAATTTAGCGGCAGAGCGGACAGGCGCAAAGCGCTCTATATAAACGGAAAAGAAACGGAAAAAAATGGCTGTGCCGCCCTCTAATGGACGGTACAGCCGTTTTTCTTGAACATGAAGACTTAATAAGCCGGACCTTGTGCGGCAGACCGGTTGCCCGAGGATGCTTGCGGACGGGAACCTTCGGAAAGCTATTTCCGCGGAAGCGGAGACAGCTTCTCGGCCTGAAGCCCCATCTTTTTCAGCAGCACGATCATCTGTTCCTTCTCCTCGTCGTTCAGTCCGCTGAACGCCAGATGAATGCGCTCCGAATATTTCGGGTACATGTCGTTCATCAGACGCTCACCCTCTGGTGTCAGCTCCGCAAAAATAACCCGGCGGTCGGTAGGGCAGGGCTTGCGCTGCAGGTAGCCGCGCTCTTCGAGCTTGTCGATGACGTAAGTAACATTCCCGCTCTGCAGCAGCAGCTTGGCGCCGATCTGCTGGATTGGCTGCGGTCCTTTATAGTAAAGCACTTCCATGACGGCAAAGGCCGTCGGGTTGAACCCTTCGATCTTGCTTCCAATTACGGCATGTTCATTGATGCTCTTGAAGGACTTGGCGAACACGCGGTACAAGTGCAGCGTCAGCTGGGTATCGCGTTCATAGGATTGTATCATTCATCTCTCACCCTTTATTATTAATTCTTCTTGCGGGCCGCCCGCAGGGTTGAACAATCTCATCCTGAAAGCAAAGGACCTGTGCAAAGCGAACCTGTATATATCCTTACAATACGTGAATAAATGGCAGAAAAACATGTGATTTGTCACAATGAGTACACTTTTAATTATTAAAAATCAAAATGCTTTCGCTTTCTGCGGCGAGATCCAAATCAGCCTCTGCGGGTAGCGGAGATTACATCCCGGGACGGATGGATAAATATCCCTGTTGCCTTAATATGGCTTTATGAAGCTAGAGAACGACAGGAGTGAAATAGCAATGAATAATCAAAGCTCTGACCATGAAAAAAGCAAGCTGACGCTGAGCCGCCCGCTTCTGCTGCTGCTCTCGGCACAGCTCATATCCAATGTGGGCGATTGGCTGCACGTGCTCGCGCTGCTGACGATGGTCGGCTTGAAATGGCACGCGACGCCCTGGGAGATTACCGCTATCTCACTCTGTATGGCGGCTCCGATGCTGCTCGGCGGGCCTTTCGCCGGGGTGGCGGCCGACAGGCTGAACCGCAAGGCGTTGATGATCGGCTCGGATGTCGCCCGTGCGGTGATCGTGGCCTCGCTCGTATTCGCCGGATCGCTGACCCAGGTCTATGTGCTGCTGCTGCTCAAGGGAATGATGGACGTGATCTTCTCCCCGGCCAAGAGCGGCAAGCTGAAAGAGCTGGTTCCCGCCTCCCAAATGGATGCTGCGGTTGGCTTGAGCTCCTCCATAGAGCAGATTACGAAAATTCTTGGTCCCGCCCTTGGCGGTCTGTTGGTGGCGATGTTTGGCGTCTCCGCCTGCTACCTGATTGACTCCGCCACATTTATGGTCTCGGCTGCGATTCTGGCCGCTCTGCCGAGCCGGGCGGGGGCCGGGAGCCGGACCGAAGGACGTGCCGGAGACTGGCAGTCTTTCCGCCGGGAAATGGCCGCAGGTCTGCGGATGATTGCCGGTATGCCCGCTGTGCTCAGCGGCATTCTCATGCTCGTATCCGTTCTGCTCGTGTTGAATATCGCCGATTCGCAGCTGGTGACGCTGTTCCGGATCATTCCCGGCGTAAGCGGCGATCTGCTGGGCTGGTGCGTGGGGGCAAGCGGGCTGGGCACACTGATCGCGGCGCTGCTGGCCGGGCGGATGGGCGGCTCGCGGCACCCGCTGCTGTTCATGGGCATTGGCGCGGTACTAATGGGAGCGGTATCCGCCGGGGCGGCTGTGGCGACCGCAACCGGCCAACCGGGAGCGGTTATTTATATCCTTTTATTTTCCGCGTTTCTTCTGGCAGGAGTCGGAGCGGGATTCGTCTTCATTCCGTTTCAGGTGATGCTGCAAAAACGGACACCTGTAGCCTACACCGGCAGGGTCTTCGGGACGGTAAACAGCCTGACCAGCACCTCCGTCATTCTGGGCCCGGTGGCTGGCGGAGCGCTGGTTACGGCTTCGGGTCCGGTGCTTGCCTACATTGTCTCCGGCTTGCTTACCCTGCTGCTGGGCGCGGCCATGCTGCTGCTCCGGGGATGGATCGAGCGCAGGGATCATGAGGCCGGCAAGGACAGCCTTGAAGCGCCGGCTGCCGTGTGAGCTTGAAGAGCGGCTGCAAAAGTCGTGAGCAAATGGTAAGATGTGTATTAGCTGTATTTACATATTTGGGAGATGGATCGGATGAAAGAGAGAGAAATCGGCAGGGAACTGCCCGAACAGGAACAGGAGATGCCGGAGCGGGAGGATATCGTGCTGGATGTTGCCATAGCCCAGGCGGGATATGAGGAAGGGGATGTCCGCATCGCGGATATTTCGTTTAAGGTCCGGCGCGGCCAATTGCTCGGACTGATCGGCCCGAACGGAGCCGGCAAGAGCACAACGATCAAGACGCTGCTCGGCTTGCTGAAGCATGTGAAGGCCGAGGTGTCCATCGGCGGCTCGGGCGGCAGCTACGCTTATGTGCCGGAGCAGCCGGTATTTTATGAGGATCTGACGCTGTGGGAGCATCTTGACCTGTCGGCCGCCGCTTACGGGCTGGACTACGGGAGCTTCAAGGAGTCGGCGGAGCGGCTGCTCCGCCAATTCGGCATGGAGCATGTGCGCGACGATCTGCCAGCGGGCTTCTCCAAAGGGATGAAGCAGAAGATGATGCTGATGCTCGGGTTTCTTGTGCAGCCCGATCTCTATATCGTAGACGAGCCGTTTATCGGACTTGATCCCCGGGCAACCAAGGATTTCCTGCGTCTGCTGGAGACGGAGCGACAGCGGGGAGCGGGGGTGCTGATGTCAACGCATGTGCTGGATACGGCGGAGAAGATCTGCGATTCATTTGTGCTCGTATCCGCCGGGCGCGTGGCGGCTGCCGGCACGCTGGACCATATCCGCGCGGCGGCGGGATTGCCGGAAGCGTCGCTGTTCGACTGCTTCGATGCGCTGGCATGATGGGGGAGGTGAAGCATGCCATGAACAATCTGGCGGAGAGACGGACCGGCTATGACACCCCTGATCCCGGGAGGCTGCTGCGTATGCGGCTTGTCCAGCACTGGAAGGAGCAGCTCGGCATCATCCGCACCGCCGCCGACTGGACGGTATTTCTGTACATCCTGATCCCGGGAGCGCTGCTTGGCGGAAGATATTATTACGGATTCTGGAAGGAGCCGCTTCCGGCATGGATTCATCTGCTGCCCTACGCTGTCCTGCCCGCGCTGCTCGCTCTTCTGATGCAGGGCGGCATGCTGCTCCTGCTGCATGAAGGAGACCTGCTGTTCCTGCGGCAGCGCAAGGAATGGATACGGACAATCATGCTCGGCGGAATCTTGTACAGCCTGTCGGTAACGGTCCTGAAGATTGCGGCAGGCTTTCTTATCCTGCTGCCGTTCCTTGTTCGCGGTTACGGCTTAAGCGAGAGCGGCGCGGGAGCGCTGCTGGTTCTGAGCCTGTGCTGCGGAACCTGCATCAAGCTGCTCGCTCACAATGTAAGGGTGCAAAAGCAGGGATGGCGAAGATGGCTGTGGCTGCTCCTCGCCGCGTGGCTGCCCTCCGGACTGTACATTCGCGCCGCCATTGCCTGG
>NZ_ASSC01000405.1 GCF_000520735.1 Paenibacillus forsythiae T98 | reverse complement strand
CCCGCTCGCCCATGCCCATGATGACCGGTACGAACGGGCGATGGAGTACATGCAGGTGATGAAGCTTGCCTGGACCGGATCGGCCGGATCAGCGTTATCTGAATTCTCAGGCCAAGCCGAACCTGGCTCCGCCGCAGCCGCAGATTCTTTTGAAGGCAAGTATGTTCAGTTTCGCGGCCCGGTTCACTCTCCGATTGCGGTCCAGCGTCCGCATCCCCCGCTGTATCTCGGAGGAAGCTCGCGGATTGCCAAGCAAGCTGCGGCCCGGCATGCGGATACCTATCTGATGTGGGGAGAGCCGCATGAATGGATTGCCTGGCAGATTGCCGAGATGGAGGAGGTTCGAAAGGAGGTCCTCAAGGCCACAGGGATTGACCGAAAACCGAGGTACGGATTAAGGGCTCAGGTGCTTATACGCGACACCGAGGAAGAAGCCTGGGCGGCCGCGTGGAGCTTGATCAGCCGCGCTTCATCGGACACGCTGCGGCAAGCGCAACAATCTTTTGCCAAGACGGACGCTGCCAACCAGAGCAGACAGAACAAGCTCAGGGAGCAGTCGGCGGTGAACGACTTCGTCTTGGGCCCGAATCTGTGGAGCGGCTTATCCCTCGTTCGCCCGGGAGGGGCGATGCTGATTGTCGGCACGGCGGAGCAGGTTGCGGATGTGCTGATCCGCTATGCGGAAATCGGTGTAAGCACCTTTATTCTTTCCGGTTATCCCCATTTGGAGGAAGCGGAGAACTTTGGGCAACAGGTCCTTCCGTTGTTTCGCAAGCAGTGGAGTCAGAGGCATGAACCTTTCATCCAACAGGGCTGATGCTGCGTGAACTTGGAAGACATTTTCCATAAAAAATGAAAGCTGGGGTGAATGCGGATGTGTGCAGTTATAACTCACGCTTCTGGACAAAGAGAATTAACATTACGGGAAGTTATGGAGAAATACAGGGATGTATCCCCTTTTGTCATTATTAAATCGGATGTTACCCGCAGGTCGTTTATCTATACGGACCGGGCGCTGGGAGCGCTGGACAAGAGCAAGCATCAATATCAGCAAAGAGTGCTGATCGGCTCCAACGGAGATGAGAACGCCGCCGTTCCGGTCTCGCTCCTGCTCAGGGACGGAACGTCGATTATCGGCATGCCCTCCAGAACAGCCAAGAACCCTTACGTCATTGACCAGATCGATGGCAAGCTGTTCCTGACCGATCAGGGCGAAATCGTGGAAGAGGTGCAGTATTGGCACAAACCGGATTATTACGACAAGTTCACCAGCTCCAGTACGCCGATGTGGCAGGTCGCCTCTGCCAGACCGCAACGGCTCGACATCGATCCCAACAGCTACTGCCACTTCTGGAACAAGGGGAACGGCTGCAAATTTTGCAATATCAACGCCAACTCCGCGCAGAGCGAGAAAAACTGCAATATGTCGAAGCAGCTAACAGCGCAGGATATATACGAAACGGTGAAAGAGGCTCTGAAGCAGCCGGGCGCTTTTACCAATCTCAAGATGAGCTCCGGCTCCATTCTCAGCGGCGCGGAAATATTCGACGACGAAGTGGATATGTACATTGAAATGCTTCAGGCCGCCGGAGACAATTTTAAAGACAAGAAATTCCCCAGCACCATCGTTGCCTCGGCTTTCAGCGAGAAGCAGCTTGCCAGACTGTACGAGACCACTGGACTTATGACCTACACCTCGGATATTGAAATCCCGAACGAGGCGTTGTTCGCCTGGATCTGCAAAGGCAAGCATAAGGAAGTCGGATATGCCGAGTGGAAGCGGAGAATCATCCGGGCCGTCGATATTTTTGGCGCCGGAAATGTCAGCAGCGGAATCGTCGGCGGGTGCGAGATGGCGCAGCCCCATGGATTTGCCAGTGAAGATGCCGCGCTGAAGGCTGTGCTTGAGGAGGCGGAGGATTTTGCGAGCCAGGGGGTTAGCATCGTTCATTGCGTATTCGTGCCCATGCATGGTTCGGCCTTCCATAACCAGCGGAATCCTTCACTTGAATACTATGTGCGGCTGGCCAAAGGCTTAAGCGACCTGAGACGAAAATACCGTTTGAATGTCGATATGGACAACTACAGAAAATGCGGCAACCATCCGGACACGGATCTGGACAGAGGAAATGAATTTTAAAGGAGGCAAGCTGAAACCCATGTCTATTTTAAATGAAAGAATTCAGGCGCTTCTTCAAGATCCCGGGGCGGCGAAGGTGCTGGCAACGGCCGATAAACAGGGCATCCCCCATATCGTATCGGACCCTTCCATTACGGTAAACGACGATGGACAGATTATTTATCTTGAGCTGATCGAAACGTCCCGGAGCAATGTGAATCTCGTGAACAGCATCTGGTTCAAGCGCAAGGTCGCCATTCATCTCTCCAAGGGAGAAGAAAGCTTTCAGATTAAAGGCTATCCGGCCTACTCGGTGATTTGCGGCCCGGTGTTCGAGCATTATTACAAGCTCACCCTGGAAAGAAATCCGGAGTTCGATTTATCGACGGTATGGATCATTGAGCCTGATGAGATTATCGATGATACTTACGCCGCCCGCAAAAACAAAGAACGCCGGGAGCATCCGCTTATTGCGCATCTCGATCGGCTGGCTAAATAATGCATGCAGCAGTAAACAATCTATCAGTTGGAGGCTGAGCTTATGTCTGCAAAAGGAAGTTATCTATTTACATCCGAATCTGTAACGGAGGGTCATCCGGACAAAATCTGCGACCAGATTTCCGACGCTGTCCTGGACGCGTTTCTGGAGAATGATCCCCATGCCCGCGTTGCCTGCGAGGTCTCTGTGGCTACCGGTCTTGTGCTGGTCATTGGAGAAATCAGCTCAAGGTCCGGGTATGTGGATATCCAGTCGATTGTCCGCAATACGATAAGGGACATCGGCTATGAACGGGACCAGGACGGCTTTAATGCCAATAACTGCGCGGTGCTGGTTTCGCTGAACGAGCAATCCGCCGACATCGCGCAGGGTGTAAACGCGGCGCTTGAGCATCGTGATCCGGCAAAGGTTGCCGAAGAAACAGCAAATATCGGAGCGGGCGACCAAGGATTGATGTTCGGGTTCGCCACCAACGAGACACCGGAACTGATGCCGCTGCCGATCGCTTTATCCCATCGGATCGCGCGCCGTCTGTCTGAGGTCCGCAAGAACGGATTGCTGGACTATCTGCGTCCCGACGGAAAAACCCAGGTAACGGTTGAATATCAGGATGGCAAGCCTAGGCGTATCGACACCATCGTCGTATCGGCCCAGCATGCCGAAGAGATCACCCTGGAGCAGATTCAGGCGGATATCAAAGAGCTTGTCATTCTGCAGGTGGTACCGCGCGAGCTGCTTGATGAAGACACGAAATATTTCATTAACCCGACCGGACGGTTCGTCATAGGCGGTCCTCAGGGGGACGCCGGTCTGACGGGCCGCAAAATTATCGTGGATACCTACGGCGGCTATGCCCGCCATGGAGGCGGAGCCTTCTCCGGCAAGGACCCGACGAAGGTAGACCGTTCCGGAGCTTATGCCGCCAGGTATGTCGCCAAAAATATTGTAGCCGCCGGACTCGCCGATACCTGCGAAATTCAGCTGGCTTATGCCATCGGGGTGGCCAATCCGGTGTCGATTCATGTGGACACCTGCGGAACGGGCCGGATTAGCGAAGACAAGCTGGTAGAGCTGATTCGCCAAAACTTCGATCTGCGTCCGGCAGGCATCATCAAGATGCTGGACCTGCGGAAGCCGATTTACAAGCAAACCGCCGCTTACGGCCATTTTGGCCGGACGGACCTGGATGTCCCTTGGGAGAGAACGGATAAAGCCGGGCTTTTGAAATCGCAAGCAGGTCTGGAAGTATTTCACCAGTAATCACAAAAGTGGCTTGCCCTTGAAATGACGAACACCCGTATATCAGCCGGACACCGCATTTTAGGCGCACGAAGGATAACGGGTGTTCGGATTAAGCCGCCCGGAAGAGTCGTCTTTACGCCAGATCATCAATTTTTAACAGTGTCTCTGCTGCCTTCCTTCCGGCAGATGCAGTCCCTCACATGGTCGTTCACCATTCCGGATGCCTGCATGAATGCGTAGCAGATCGTACTGCCGACGAACTTCATGCCCTTCTTCTTCAGCGCTTTGCTCATGGCATCCGACTGCGGCGTAGACGCCGGAACGTCCTTCAGGCTCTCCCGGTTGCCATCGACAGGGGCGCCGCCAACGAAGCTCCACAAATAACGGCCGAAGCCGCCCTCATCCCGGGAAATGTCAAAGTATACACGCGCGTTATGAATAATGGCCTTGATTTTGAGACGATTGCGTATGATTCCCGCATTATTCATCAGCTCTTCGACCTTTGCTTCATCGTACCGGATGATTTTCTCCGGGTCGAATCCGTCGAAGGCCACGCGGTAATTCTCCCTTTTTTTCAAAATCGTATACCAGCTCAGACCCGCCTGCATCCCTTCCAGCATCAGCAGCTCGAACAGCTTGAGATCATCGTACACCGGCTTGCCCCACTCTTCGTCATGGTAGGCGATGTACAGCGGATCGCTGTTCACCCACCCGCATCTTGTCTTGTTCAACTTGTTCATCCCTTCCCGCGAAAGTCCCGTAAACTATAAGACTAATGACAAGCGCCGCGCTTGTCAAATTCCCGCCGACTTATCCTCTTGCCGCAGCAGGATTCAACCATCCGGCATGGCCTTGCCATCCTCTCCATCAAAAAACGGGCCTTCAAGGATACGCCTTGACCAGCCCGTTCATCTTCAACCCTTATTTAAACCACTTCAGCAGGTGGTACGGCAAGTAGTTGCCGATTCCGACCGTCCCGCCCGGACTGACTTTAACCCCGACTCCTCCGCCGAACTTGGTATTGCTTGCTTCCAGCTTGCCTGCCTGAATTTTATCCTCGGTGAAGCAAACCTCCAGTTCACTTCCATCGTCCAAGATCAGCGCCGCTCTGGCTTCCGCCCCGATCTGCAACTGGTAGACCGGCTGTCCGGCATTGTCTCTAACCGCAAATACGCCGGGAACCGTGTTAATGATATTTGAATACGGGCTTCCGGCAAGCTCACTCTTCAAAATTTCGAACACCGGGTTGTCCTCCTGATCGAGCAGAACGCTGACCTTGAAACCATCCGGGGCCGACTCCAGAATAAAGTACCGGTTCGCGAACGACAGCGGTATTGAATACGCTTCAAATTGATAGCCTAAAATGAGTGTCATCTTATGTATCCCTCCTACTCATTCACAATTCGACGCAGGAGGGCTGAACCCTTCTCATGATTGGCCGTTTGATAAAAAATACAGTCTGCGGCGGCCTCTCCAATCCGGAGCTGCCATCCGCAGACTGTGCCGATGCCGACTACAAGGCCCTTTTATAGAAGCTTCTGAAGCAGCAGCGCCAGCATCTTGGACGCTTCCGCGCGCGTCGCGCGGCCTGCGGGATCAAACTGATCGGCAGCTCTGCCGGAAATAATGCCCGCGCTCTTCATCTCCTCCACGCTATCCTTCGCATAATCCGCAATCAGCGGCTCGTCGCTGAAACCGGCAGCGGGCGTCAAGCTGCCCGGCAGCTTGTAATTGTTCTTCCCGGTGAAGCGGGCAAGCATCACGGCAAGATCCTGCCGGCTGACCGGAGCATCCGGATTGAATTTGCCGCCGTAGCCCTGGGCAATGCCTTGATCGGCAGCCCACTGAACGGCGGACAAGTACCAGGCACCCGATTTGACATCGCTAAACGAAGATACGGCATAAGCGCTCAAATCATCGCCGGACAGCTTCGCCAGCATTTGGGCCAGCTCCGCCCGGGTAACGGCTTGGTTCGGGGAGAACTTATGGTCTCCCGCACCGTTGATAATTTGTCTCGCACCCAGGAAGTCCGCGTATTCCTTATACCAGCCCGACGCATCAGACCAGGCTGCATCCGAATACCCGATGCTGTAAGCGGAGAAATGGCCCGTCAGAAAGCTAACCTCGCCGGTAGCTGGGTTATACACCGATTGGGCAACGGTTGCGGCGATTCCGTCCGAAGGAAGATAGTTAACAACAATCCGTTCAGGGCGCTCTGCCGTATCCGGAGTGTAGCTGACCGACACCTTCGCATGGCCCCCTTGGAAGCTATCAATTGTCCGTCCGTCCACTTGAACGGAGAATTCATATACCGGGCGGTTCGCTGCCGCCGATTGTACCTGCCCGGGCAGCGAGGATAATGCCGGTTTGGCCGCAGTAATCGTGACCTTCTCCCCGGCTCTGCCCGCGATGCCGGACAGAGCCGCGGAGTCCAGAGCAACGGTTGCCAACGGGGTGTTAAGCGTCAGGGCGCCCGCGCCGCTTGATCCGATCGCCGCTACAGACGCTTTTGGAATCGTCATTTCGACCGATGTTGCGTCAGCCGGAGCCTCTACCCGAATTTCAATCGGGCTGTTCTGCCTCATCCCCGCCTTGGCGAGCGCCTCAGCGATTCGCGCTTCGGAAATCGACGCGGAGGCTCTTCCGTTCCCGTCCACACCGGCTGCGGAGGCCACGATTACTCCCGTATCGGTCACCCGGGCGTCACCGCCGCCGTTTGCGGTAGACGTTGAAGCAAGCGGCGATCCCAAAGACCCGCCGGGGCTGGACCCTGGTGCCGGGGCAGCGTTGACTTCAACGGATTTCGCGCTCTCCTGCCCTCCCCGCCATGCGGTTACGGTGAAGTAGTGGACGGTTCCGTTGCTCAGGCCGTCAAATGTATAGGTCGCCAAGGTCGCGCTGCCCGCCGGGAGCGTGTAATTGCCGGAGGCGGTTCCGGCGTAAATCGAATATTTCTCGGCGCCTTCCGTTTCCGTCCAGTTGAGCGTCACCTTCCCGTCTCCGGCCGACGCTTTGAGTCCGGTGGGCGCTTTCAGCGCCTCCCACTTGGCATAAAGCGTCTGATTAGCGGTAACGATCAGCGGAAATGCTGCCGGCTTGGTCAGTTCCGCATCCTTATACCAGCCGGTAATAACATAACCGGCGCGAACGGTATGCGGCGCTTGATCCAAAATATTGCTGCTGTACAGCAGCTTTCGATCCTCGGCCGCAGACCCTCCGTTAGCTTCAAAGCTCACAGTATAGGATAGAAGATCGTTAAGCTTCACCGTCTGCAAATCCACTTCCGGCTGCAAATAGTATACGCTGGCCTGAACCGACTTGGCCTTCCACAGCTCATTCTTCAGCTCATCGGTATCCAGGGCTGCGGGCAGCTCCGGAGCTTCGGCAGCCGCGATCCCTTTGCTTAGTCCGCTCAGATCGGCCAAGGCGCCTCTGTCCTGCGGATACGCAAAGACGCGAAGATCAATAACCTCGCCCGCTTCGGGACTGTTCGCCTTAATGAGAATCCTGTCCCCGTCCGCAGATGCGGTATAATTGTCAAACGCCCCGCTAAGGTTATTGAAGGCGCTGGCTACGCTCTGGGCAAAATCGGCCGAGGTCAGCGTCAAATAGGCATGAAAATGCGCTGTGAAGCTGGCTCCAAAGCTGTTGACCTTGTCCAGCGGCTTCCCGTTCTTCAGGAAGAGGAAATGCACCATTCCCCGGGTCGCACTCGGCAGCGCGGTCAGTTTCTCGTATACGGAAGCTGTTACCGTGGCGCTTCCCGCAATTTGGGCAATCTTGTCCAGCTTGATGCCGTTTGGCACAAAGAGCTCGGCTTTAGGGAAATTGGCGTTCTCTCCGCCCGCTCCCTTTACGGTGGTCAGCGTCTTGCCTCCCTCCGCCAGCGATTGAATGACCAGCTTGTTGGATACTCCGGCGAAGCTGAAATGCAGCTCCAGATGCAGGGACCTTTGATCGCTGCCCAGTGTCAGGCTTTTGCTCTTTACCCCGCCGCTGAAGCTGATGTCCAGCTCGCTAAGCACCGCCTCAGCGCTGTCGATTGTGACGGGACGGTCATAGAGCACATCGAACACAACATACTGGTCGTCCGTGCCGTTCAACGCTTCTCCTCCATGATTGGTGGACACATTGTAACCGGTCACCATCGGGGCATTCTTATCCTGTTCGCCCAGCGGACCGGACTCCGTTACACTTACCGGAACGGGGTAGGATTTGACGCTTTCTACCGAATCTTTCACCGCGGTTACGGCAAAATAATAAACCGCTCCTTGCGGCAGATTAGCAATCTTATATGTGGCAGCACCGATATTGGAAGCGATCGGAACCGCCTCGTAGTTGTCCAGGGCGCTGCCCCGGTAAACCGAGTAGCTGTCGGCGCCGTCCACTGCACTCCAGACGAGCGTGACCACGCCGTTGTCCACGGTTGCCTGAAGATCAGCCGGAGCGCCGGGCGCCTCAGCCGCAGCTTTC
>NZ_ASSC01000404.1 GCF_000520735.1 Paenibacillus forsythiae T98 | reverse complement strand
GAGCAAGGGTTCAGCCTGAAGCTTGCGGCTTGTTGGAAATCTCTATTTATATGGTTTATAATTAAATTGTGTTCTATTTAATTGCTTCATTTGACAGGAGGGACAACGATGAGTGACAACCCGACGAATCAAACAGACTCCCGCACTGAACAGGCGACCTTTGCAGGCGGCTGCTTCTGGTGCATGGTCTCCCCGTTCGAGGAACTGCCCGGCATTATCGATGTCGTCTCCGGCTATACCGGAGGGCATACGGTCAATCCGACTTACGAAGATGTCTGCTCCGAAACGACGGGACATGCCGAAGCCGTGCAAATCACGTTCGATCCGGGCATTTTTCCATACAGCAAGCTCCTGGAGCTGTTCTGGCAGCAGATTGACCCGATGGATGCCGGCGGCCAGTTCCATGACCGCGGCTCTTCCTACCGGACGGCCATCTTCTATCACAACGAGGAGCAGCGCAAGGAAGCCGAGGCATCCAGGCTCGCCACCGAGCAAAGCGGCCGTTTCGAGGGGCCGATTGTGACGCCGATTGTTCCGGCCGGGGTCTTCTATCCTGCGGAAGAATATCACCAGAACTATCACCGCAAAAACCCGGGCCATTACAAGCGCTACCGCAAAGCCTCCGGACGGGAGGCCTTTATCGAGAGCCACTGGTCCCATAAAGAGGACAAGCAAAGCCTGAAACAGCGGCTTACCCCCCTGCAATACGAAGTGACACAGAATAATGCCACGGAATCGCCTTTTCAAAATGATTACTGGGACCATCATGGAGAAGGCATTTATGTGGATATCGTGTCCGGAGAGCCGCTCTTCAGCTCCAGGGATAAATATGATTCCGGCTGCGGATGGCCCAGCTTCACCCGTCCGCTCCGCGACTATTCGGTGAAGGAGAAGACCGATCTCAGCCACATGATGATCCGAACGGAGGTGCGCAGCCGGGAGGCGGATTCGCATCTGGGCCATGTCTTTAACGACGGACCGGGACCAAGCGGTCTCCGCTATTGCATCAATTCCGCCGCGCTGCGCTTTGTTCCCAGGGAGGAGCTTGAGCAGGAAGGCTATGGCGAATACCGCTTCTTGTTTCAATAGAACGCTCTTCCTGTAAAGGAATAGAAAACGGCACAAGCCTCCGCAAAAGGGTTCTCTCTCTTACGGAGGCTTGTGCTCTTATTTGTCCCCTAGCTGTTCAGGCGCCTTCGGCTCTTCTTCTCCAGGCTCATCTTCCCCACCCGTGCGGCTCGCTTCATCCGTGCCGTAAGCGTAAGCAGCCTGATCCTTCTCTCCGCGCCGATCGGCTGCCCGAATCCCCGGTGAAGCCGCTTCCCTGCGGCGCCGTCTTAAGCGAAGGAACCAGAGCAGCAGAGCCAGGATGAGACCCGCCCCGACGAGCACCGGCAGCGCCCCGGCCAGAACGATTATAAGCCATTCGAATCCCATGGAGAGGGCGTTCAGCGTTCCGCGCAGCGCATCGGAGGCTCTGGCAAACAGCGATTGCGGCTCTTCCTTACGCGGATTTACCGTGCTCTCGTCGGGCTGGTACAGCCGCAGCTCCACCGTCGAGTACAGCACATTTTGATCGATATAGCGCATTCTTCCCTTGATCTGCTCGATCTCCTCCTGAACCTTGCCGAGCTCATTGGCAAAAGATACA
>NZ_ASSC01000403.1 GCF_000520735.1 Paenibacillus forsythiae T98 | reverse complement strand
TTTTGCCCGCCATACCGATTTTACCGTTGAGAGCCATCATGATGCCGAACATTCCGAGCAACAGATTCCCCAGCGTGAACAAGCTCGGAATAGATTTTTGTATCATTTCGTCACCCCCTGTATGATTCGGTAAGGTCTTAACGGTTCTAACAATACGTGATTGTATGTTATTTACATTTGTCTGTCAATAAGAACTTGCTTTTGCAGCCGTTTTAATCCGTCCTGAATTCCCCGCGCCCGCACCTCGCCGATTCCGTCCACCTCATCCAGTTCCGCAATGCTCGCGGTCATAAGATTGGGCAGCATTTCGAAACGTTCCACCAGATTGCGGATAATGACATTCGGCAGCCGCGGAATTTTGTTAAGCAGCCGGTAGCCGCGTGGAGTGACCGGCTCTTCGGAAGCGACTGCACTAGCCGAAAATCCGAGCAGCCGGGCGATATGGTTGTCGTCCATCAGCTCGTCGTTGCTTGCCCGCTTCAGACCGGCGATAATTTCGCGGATTTTGTCTTCTTCCTCTTCCCTTGCATAGTCACGATACAACAGCCACGCCTCTTCCTCGGTATTTCCGACCAGCTCCTCCATCTGCATGCTGATCAGGCGCCCTTCATTGCCCAGTTCGGTGATGTAGCGCTTGATCTCCATCTTGATGCGGAGCACCATCTCTACCCGCTGAATGACGCCAACGACCTCAGGCAGGGTGACGATCCCCTCATATTCGGAAGCGGACAGGTTGGTCAGCGACTGGTTGAGGACGGCCTTATACTTCTCCAGCGTCTGGATCGCCTGATTGGCCTTGGTCAGAATGACGCCGATGTCCTTGAGCGCATAGCGGATAGACCCTTGATAGAGTGTGATGACGTTGCGCCGCTGTGAGATGGACACGACCAGCTTGCCCGTCTGCTTCGCGACCCGTTCAGCCGTCCGGTGGCGGATTCCGGTCTCAATCGAGGAAATCGACGGATCGGGAATCAATTGCGTGTTGGCATATAGTATACGTTTCAGATCTTCGCTCAGAATAATCGCGCCGTCCATCTTGGCCAGTTCGTACAAATAGTTGGGCGAAAAATCGCAGTTAATGGAAAAGCCTCCATCCACCACCTCCATCACCTCGGGACTGTAGCCTACGACAATCAGCGCGCCCGTCTTGGCCCGCAGCACATTTTCCAGTCCTTCCCGGAAGGATGTGCCCGGTGCGGCCAGCCTGAGCAGATCGTTCATATTTTCCAGTTGGTATTCTTTCATTTCTCTGCCCCCTAATTTAACGCGACCGCTAATGCGTCTGCTACGGTACTTACCCCGACAATCTGTATATCCTGCGGATGCTTCCAGCCTTTCAAGCTCTTCTCGGGCATAATGACCCGCCGAAATCCGAGCTTGGCGGCCTCCTTAACGCGCGTCTCCGCGCGCGAGACGCCTCTGACTTCCCCTGTAAGCCCCACCTCGCCAAAGAACACGTCATAGGGCTTGGTCGGGATGTCCCGGAAGCTTGAAGCGATACTGACCGCGACCGCCAGATCAATGGCCGGTTCATCGAGCTTGACTCCGCCCGCGACGTTCAAATAGGCATCCTGGTTCTGCAGGAACATCCCCATCCGCTTCTCCAGCACGGCGATAATAAGCGCCATTCTTTGGTTGTCCAGTCCGGTGGACATCCGCCGCGGCGAGGGAAAATGCGTGGCGGCGACAAGCGCCTGCAGCTCGACAAGCACCGGACGCGTACCTTCCATGCTGGCTACGACCGTGGAGCCGGCCACGCCGAGGGGCCGCTCGGAAAGGAACAGCTCGGACGGATTCCCGACCTCGGACAATCCGATCTCGCCCATCTCGAAAATGCCGATTTCATTCGTTGAGCCGAAACGGTTCTTGACGGCCCGCAGCAGTCGGTACGTATGATGGCGCTCGCCTTCGAAATACAGCACGCAGTCCACCATATGCTCAAGCATCCGGGGTCCGGCAATTGCCCCCTCCTTCGTGACATGACCGACCAGCACGGTCGCAATGCCCCGAATCTTCGCAATCCGCATAAATCTTGTCGTGCATTCGCGAACCTGCGACACGCTTCCCGGCGCGCTCGTTACTTCCGGCAGAAATACCGTCTGTATGGAGTCGATCACCAGGAACTGAGGCTGAATCGCCTCAATCGCTTCCTCGATCGCTTCCATATTCGTCTCGCAGAGCACATACAGCTCGGATGACAGGGCTCCAAGCCGGTCCGCCCGCAACCTCGTCTGACGCACCGATTCTTCTCCCGAAATGTACAGCACGCGCAGTCCCTGCGTGGTCAGGGCATGGGAGGTCTGCAGCAGCAGCGTCGATTTCCCTATGCCGGGGTCTCCCCCCACAAGCACCAGCGAGCCGGGCACAATCCCGCCGCCCAGCACCCGGTTCAGCTCACCGATGCCGGTCAATATGCGGGGCTCCTGATCGCTTTCTATATTTATGATGGACTGGGGCTTTTCTTTACTATGAAAAACAGGAGCATTCATCCCCTGTGTTTTGACTACGCTTTCCGTTTCTTCCACCATGCTGTTCCAAGCCTGGCAGCCCGGACATTTCCCAAGCCACTTCGGAGCCTCGTACCCGCACTCGGTGCAGTAAAATTTTGTTTTTGTCTTGGCCATAAATTCTCCTTCGAACCGATTAACCCTGCCGCCATTTCTTCAAATCGCGGATATTTCCCTGTCATTCAAAGTTTACCATTTAAGGGCGGTGAACGAAAGGGCAATCCAGAAAAGGCGGGAACATATATATTCCATTTGTATCACAAAGAAGAGCCTCTTCCTTGTCCGGAAGCAGGCTCTCCTTCAATGATCATTTAAGATATTGTTCCAGGACGGATATTACTCTCCATCCTTCTCCAGCGATACCGGCTCTTTCTTGCGCACGATCAATTCGCCGTTCTCTTCATCAATCTTCAGCAAATCTCCCTTGGTAATGTTGCCTTTCAGCATTTCTTCGGACAGACGGTCCTCGATATGCTTCTGGATCGCGCGGCGCAGCGGACGCGCGCCGAAGGCCGGATCAAATCCTTCTTTGGCCAGGAACGCTTTCGCGGTGTCCGTCAGCTCGAAATCGACGGCGTATTCACGCAGCCGCTTGCGCAGCTCTTCGGACATCAGCGTAACGATCTCGGCGATGTGCTTCTCTTCCAGCGAGTGGAACACGATGATTTCGTCGATCCGGTTCAGGAACTCCGGACGGAAGCTCTTCTTGAGTTCGTCCATGACCTTGCCCTTCATGCTCGAATATTCGGCGCCGGCATCCTGTACCGCCGTAAATCCGAGCGTGGAGTTGCGTTTGATCGCTTGGGCGCCAACGTTCGAGGTCAGAATAATCAGCGTATTGCGGAAATCGACGACGCGGCCCTTGGAATCGGTCAAGCGGCCGTCTTCCAGCACTTGCAGCAGGATGTTGAACACTTCAGGATGAGCCTTCTCGATTTCGTCGAGCAGAACGACCGAGTACGGCTTGCGGCGTACTTTCTCGGTCAGTTGTCCGCCTTCTTCGTAGCCCACATATCCCGGAGGCGCCCCCACAAGGCGTGAGGTGGAGTGTTTCTCCATGTACTCCGACATATCAATACGGATAACGGCATTCTCGTCTCCGAACATCGCTTCGGCAAGCGCGCGCGCCAGCTCCGTCTTACCAACCCCGGTAGGGCCGAGGAAGATAAAGGAGCCCATCGGACGCTTCGGATCTTTCAGACCCGCGCGAGCCCGGCGGATAGCCCGGCTGACCGCTTTGACGGCCTCATCCTGGCCGATAACACGATCATGCAGAAGGGCTTCCATATTGAGCAGGCGTTCCGTTTCTTCTTCTTTCAGCTTATTGACCGGAATTCCCGTCCAGCTTGCAACCACCTGGGCGATATCCTCCGGTGTAACCTCGGAATCGGTGCGGCCTTGTTTTTCTTTCCATTGATTCTTCGTTGTATCAAGCTCTTCGCGAATTTTTTGCTCCGTATCGCGAAGGGCAGCGGCTTTTTCAAACTCCTGGCTTTGAACGGCGGCGTCTTTCTCCTTGCGGATATCGTCCAGCCGCGTTTCCAGCTCTTTCAGATTCGGCGGAATCGTGTAGGAATTCAGCCTTACTTTGGAGCCCGCCTCATCAATAAGGTCGATCGCCTTGTCCGGCAGGAAGCGGTCGGTGATATAGCGGTCAGACAGCTTCACCGCCTGAACGATCGCCTCATCCGTAATTTTTACGCGGTGATGCGCTTCATACCGGTCACGCAAGCCGTAGAGGATTTGAACGGCTTCATCCGGAGTAGGCTGATCCACCGTGATCGGTTGGAAACGGCGTTCCAGAGCCGCATCCTTCTCGATGTATTTGCGGTACTCGTCCAACGTAGTCGCGCCGATGCATTGCAGCTCGCCGCGGGCCAGCGCAGGCTTGAGGATATTGGAGGCGTCAATCGCGCCCTCGGCGCCGCCTGCACCGATCAGCGTATGCAGCTCGTCGATGAAGAGGACAATGTTGCCCGCTTGACGGATTTCATCCATGATCTTTTTAAGACGATCCTCGAATTCGCCGCGGTATTTGGTGCCGGCAACGACCGAGCCCATATCCAGCGTCATCACACGCTTGTCGCGCAGGGTTTCCGGGATCTCGTTATTGATAATCTTTTGCGCCAGGCCTTCGGCGATTGCCGTCTTACCTACCCCCGGCTCACCGATCAGCACCGGATTGTTCTTCGTCCGGCGGCTCAGAACCTGAATCACGCGCTCAATCTCTTTGCTGCGCCCGATAACCGGGTCAAGGTGTCCGTCTTTGGCATAAGCCGTCAGGTCGCGGGCCAAGCCGTCAAGCGTCGGCGTGCTGACATTGGACGGGCCGCCGCTGTGGC
>NZ_ASSC01000402.1 GCF_000520735.1 Paenibacillus forsythiae T98 | reverse complement strand
CTGCGGCGATCCCTGCCCGCAGGGCGCACCCGGCGCGGGGTCGAGCGCCACGAAGCGGTAGCCCATGGCGCTGCCGGCCAGCGCCATCATGCGCCCGAGCTGGCCGCCGCCGAGCACGCCGACGGTCGCTCCCGGGCGCAGCGTCCGCGTCAGCGCCTTACGCTCCGGCATATCCGGGCCTCCGCCGATTCCGCCGCTCATAGCTCGTCGCTGCCTTCCAGCACTTCGTCGCGAATCGCGTCCCGGCGGCTTTGCGCCCGGCGCCGCGTCTCGGGATCGAACGCGCCGATGATCTGGGCGGCCAGCAGCCCGGCGTTCACCGCACCGGCCTTGCCGATCGCTACCGCCCCGACCGGAATGCCTCCCGGCATCTGCACGATCGAGAGCAGCGAATCAAGCCCGTTCAGCGCCTTCGACTGCACCGGCACGCCGATAACGGGCAGAATCGTCTTCGCCGCTACCATTCCCGGCAGATGCGCCGCGCCCCCGGCTCCGGCGATAATGACGCGAAGGCCCCGCTCCTCGGCTTCCTCCGCATAACGGAACATGAGATCCGGCGTGCGGTGTGCGGATACGACCTTTTTCTCATAAGGGATCTCAAGCTCCTCCAGCACCTCGCACGCATGCTTCATTGTTTCCCAGTCCGATTTGCTGCCCATAATAACAGCTACCTGCACCGACATGATTCAACCTGCCTTCCGTTCATTGAAATGATCATTCAGCTCCAGTTCCTATCTTGACCCATTTCGCTATAGTTTTCCATAATTCGCACAAAAAAAGCCCGATTCCCAATCATTTTCTCAGGAAATTCGGACTACTGACGGAAATAAAAGACTTCCTCCGGACACTCCCCTCGGGGCGAGACAGGAAAAAGGACAGCATCGATTCCCGCGAACAGGCCGCAAGCGATGTCGCCTTATGTCTTTTAATTCCCCGTAGTCCGGAAATTTACGGTTTCCAGGTAGAAACTTCCGGACCCTATTTCCGGATTTATACGAGCTGTTGATGCCTTCAGTTTAACAACCCCCTACACTGTATGTCAACTTAAACACGAACAATATCATACCCTCGGGTTAAAATGTTCGTTTTTTGACAATCGTCTCCATCCTTGCGCGAATCCCGCTTTGCCAAAGTCTGTCCAAATCCACACAACACCGTCATTTGGCGCTTGTTCAGACTCATGATAAGTATCAGGTTAGCTGATGTATCGCATCGATATTTAAATTATTTATTACATTATTGTGTCGGTTACAACTTAATCACTTTTGCGGTTCGGGTTTGCTGATATAATTCATACCTAAATATACCTAAATATATTTATATATCTTTAGTATTAATTTAAGCTGGCGACAGGAGAGAAGCAAATGCGAATATTGGTGAGTATTGACGATACGGATAATTTTACGACTAAAGGAATCAAAGGAACAGGGGATTTGGCCAAAAATATATCCCGGGCCATCAAGTCGAATGGCTGGGGGGCATCCCGGAGAATTACCCGGCATCAGCTCCTGCTCCATGAAGACATACCTTACACCTCGCACAACAGCTCCATGTGTTTTGAAGCGGATATTGATCCACAGTTCCTTCAAAATGTAATTGACTTCAGCTCCCGGCACCTGGAAACGGAGAGTGAGCCGGAAGCCGATCCCGGCCTCTGCATTGTAATCCCGGAGCGGCTGGCGGACCCTGAGCGGTTAATCAGCTTCGGCTATCGCGCCAAGCGGGAGGTGCTGGACAAGGATGGGGCATACGCGCTGGCAGCAGAGCTTGGCATTCACTTGTCGGAACACGGCGGCACCGGACAAGGCATAATCGGGGCGATGGCCGGCGCGGGCTTGCGCCTTGGAGGCAACGACGGATCGTTCAAGGACAAGCATAAGGTCGGAGAACCCGGAGCGATTTTTTCGGCGGCGGAGCTTTGCGCGCTCGCACAAGTAGACGAGATCAAGAGTCTTGACGGCGCAGTTCTGGGCGGGGACGAAACGGTGGCCCTGGGAAACATGGTGAAATCCATACTGTCCGGAGGCAAAACGGTCATTCCTGTGCAGCTGTCGGAAAGCGCGGGACAAGCGCCCGTCTGGAAGACCTGCTCCAAAGAGCAAATCCACCTGCTTCAGAGGACAGGCCAATGACCGGAAGCGAGCGTGATCCCTATCTATCCGTAAAGCTTCAGGCTGCGGAGCAAGCGTCGGGCTGCCGCTCCTTCCGCCCCGATGTGGAAGAGGAGTGTGTAACTGACGAGCCCTTATCCTGCCTGAACTGTTATTTTCGGCGCTGGACAAGCGACTCTTACCGTTGTATGGCGGGCAAGCCCGCAACCACCGATTAGCTCACGGAAAGGATGAAAGACCCCATGTACGATATCGTCATCATAGGCGCCGGAATTGTAGGGACCGCGGTTGCCAGAGAACTGTCCAAATATCAGCTGCGCATCGCCGTGCTTGAGAGAAATAATGAGATTGCTGGCGGAGCGACGAAGGCCAACAGCGGCATCATCTATAATGGGCACACCGCCCGCGCGGAGAAGCTGAAGGGCCGGCTGACCCTCCGGGGCAGGCAAATGTTCGAAGAACTCTGCCGGGAGCTTGATGTCGCGTTCAAGCCGGTCGACATGCTGATTGCCGGTTTCGATGAGGAGGACGACGCTGCAATCGAGGAGCTTCGGAGAAGAGCCGAGACCAACGGCATTGCCGGCATCCGCGTCCTCAGCAGGGAGGAAGCCCTGCGGCGCGAGCCCTTCCTGAATGATGGGGTTAGGTCGGCTCTGCTTAATCCGGGCTGCGGCATCGTTGATCCGTGGGAGGTCTGCTTCGCACTGGCGGAGAACGCCGCCGCGAACGGGGTGGAATTCAGGCTGAATACGGGGGTGACCGGACTTGCGCCGCTGCAAGGCGGAATAGAGGTTGAAACTGCCGGCGGCACGCTGCAAGCGAGGGCCGTCATTAACTGCGCCGGGATCAACACGGACCTGATTAACCGCATGGCAGGCTCGGAGTCTTTTTCCATCCTGCCCAAGCGCGGACAATACGCTGTGCTGGACCGGAGCGCCAGGTTTCAGATCAGCCACATTGTAGCCCACTGCAAGTCCGAGAAAGAAAAAAGCGTCTTCCTCATCCCCACCCTGCACGGCAATGTGATGATCGGGCCAAGCATGGAGGGAACCGAGGACCGCACAAGCAAGAAAACGACGGCCGGTCAAATGCAAAAGCTGATGAAATCGGCCCATAAAATCTCCAGCCGCATTCCGGAGCATCAGGTCATCCGCTCTTTCGCGGGACTAAAGGCCAAATGCAGCGCGGGCGATTTCCTGATCCGGGAATCGGAAGTAATGAGCGGGTTAATCCACGCCGCCGGAATCAACAATCCCGGCCTGACCTGCTCCCCGGCAATCGCCGCCCACATCGCGGACATGGTTGCATCAATGTTCAGCAGAATGGGGCTTGCCCTGGAGCGCAACCCTGTCTTTAATCCGCAGCGCGAACGCCTCGTTTCTTTCAAGGACATACCGGACGGAGAGAGAAACGAGTGGATTCGGCGGCATCCCGGCTACGGGCGCATCGTGTGCAGGTGCGAGCAGGTCACCGAGGGGGAAATCCGTGAATCCATCAGCCGCGAGCCCGGGGCTTGCTCCGTTAATGGCGTTAAGCACAGGACAAGAGCCGGGATGGGGAGATGTCAGGGAGGCTTCTGCGGACCGAAGGTTACGAGCCTGTTGTCCGAGGAGCTGGACCGGCGCATGGAACAGGTATTATTCGAAAATAACGGGTCGGAGCTTTTGTCTGATTCAATGCCTTGACAGGCGGACAGGAGGCAATGCATGGAACGGTTTGAGCTTGCGGTCATCGGCGGCGGACCTGCGGGATTGGCCGCCGCGCTGGAAGCGAGACAGAATGGAATAGAGCGGATTATTCTGTTTGAACGGGAACGGGAATTGGGCGGAATTCTGCAGCAATGTGTGCACAGCGGATTCGGCCTGCATCTCTTCAAAGAGGAGCTTACCGGACCCGAGTACGCCGAACGCTTCATTGAATCCGTTCGGCAGTCGGATATTGTGTGCAAGACGGATACAACGGTGCTTGAAATATCGGGGGACCGAACCGTCAAGGCGGTCAATGCCGCCGACGGGTTTATGGAAATTGGGGCGGACGCGCTTATTCTGGCTACCGGCTGCCGGGAGCGGACGAGGGAAGCGATCGGCATTCCGGGCGACCGCCCCGCCGGAATTTTCACAGCCGGGAGCGCCCAGCGCTTTATGAATCTCGAAGGCTACCGCATCGGCAAGCGCGCGGTCATCCTGGGATCGGGCGATGTCGGGCTTATTATGGCCCGCCGGCTGACGCTTGAAGGAAGCGAGGTTGCCGCTGTTGTCGAAGCCATGCCCGCTCCTTCCGGTCTTAACCGGAACGTGATTCAGTGCCTGGACGACTTCGGCATCCCCCTCCTGCTCAGCCATACCGTCATTTCCACTATCGGGAAGGAGCGGCTGGAGGGTGTTCGTATTGCGCAGGTGGACAGCCGGATGCAGCCGATCGCAGGGACGGAATCGCTGATCCCGTGCGACGCGCTGCTCGTCTCCGTCGGCCTTATACCGGAGAATGAGCTGGCTCTTCAAGCCGGAATTTCCACTCATGAAGACAGCCACGGACTGGCTGTTGACGAGCGGATGCAGACAGACGCCGAGGGGATCTTTGCTTGCGGGAACGCGGTGTCCATCCATAGTCTGGCCGATTATGTGACCGTTCAGGGAAGATTGGCCGGCCGCTCCGCCGCCAGCTTCATCCTTGACCGGCGCGGCCGGACAGAGCTTGAACCGATGTATCAGGATGGGAGGCATACCGCGAAATGATGAACCAGAGAACTCTTTCCTGCATTGTCTGCCCCAAGGAATGCGCCCTGGAGGTCAGCATGCTGGATAAGGTGGTAACCTACATATCCGGTTACTCCTGCGAGCGGGGGAGGCAGTATGCGCACGATGAAATCCTCTGCCCCTCCCGCATTATAACAACTACCGTTTCTATCGAGGGTGGTGTCTGCAAGCGGCTGCCCGTCCGCTCCAGCAGTCCATTTCCGAAGGAGCGGATTAACGAATGGATGCGGGAAGTGAAGGAGCTCCGGGTCAAGGCTCCCGTCCAGGTCGGAGAAGTGCTGATTGCCGGTATTCTGGGAACCGGCACGGATGTCATCAGTTCCAAAAGCGTTGCGCAGGATCAATAACAATCAGTTGCTCATGACATATCCGGTGCAGGGTGTTAGCTATCTGTTGGCATGATGTTCATCATGCGGGATATTAACATCGGGCCATAATTTTGCTATAATACTTGGCAGAATAATATTTCTTGAGCCTCCCCATAAGCAGTGCGAATGCTTACGGGGATATTTTTTATTTACTTACTCCCGAAACTTATGGGATGGTAACCTCTACCTCAGTGGAATACCCGCCCTCATAACCGTTGGCGATTGGAGTAATCCGGAAGTAATGCGTGCCGGAAGAGTAGCTGCCTGCGCCGTAGCTTGTACCGGTAATGGCCGAGGAGTTCACCTTCGTGAATCCGAAGTATTTGTTGGTGCTGTGGTACACGTTGTACCCGGTAGCGGCAGCGCCTACCGTAATGCTGTCCACAACAAGATTGCTCGTAGCCGTCCAGGACAGATTCACGCTGCTGCCCGTAACCGATGCCGATGGCGCAGAAGTTATTTTTGTCGGGTTGGCGCCAGACATGGTTGTAAAGGTAACATCAGCCAGATCCATTTTTTCACCGTTCCCAAAATCGACTTCCGGAATTTCAAGTTTATACTCCGTTGCGGAATGCAAGTTTTTCTGATTAGTCGCCCCAGGTCCGGCTACACTGAGCGGGATGTAGAAGAAATCATGATTGACAGAGTCCACCGGTTGAAATACACCGTCTGTGTTGGTCGGACTGGTAGGGTTATCATAAGTAACTTCAGTGTAGGTTGATCCCGTTTTTTCATATAGCTTCAATCCGCTAAGCACTTGGCTCGCGTTAACAGCAGGTTTACTGAGGGAGATATACAAGCCGCCATCTCTTGCAATGTTGCCCGTGTTCTGGGAGTCACTGAATACCGAAATGTTATTATTGCCAGTGCCATAATTACCGTAAGAGTCAGGACGAACGAAAGAGACTACCGGATTCTTCTTCTGCAGCGCGTCTCCCAGTGTCAGGCCGTTGTTCGCGCGGACTGTGGAGCTTGCTTCAATGGTGTATGCTTCTTGCTCGTCAAAAGCGCCGCTGGCGGTAGTGAGAATATAGCTTGTTCCCGGAGCATAGCCGGAGACACTCAGGTTGTAGGGGGTAGAGTAAGACGAAATTCCCGTAATGCTGATTGGTGTCCCGCCGGTGCCGATTCCTTCATAGATTTTGAACATATCCTTGGATAACGACGAGCTTCCTTTATCCAGATAGACGACGACTTCATGATCATTAAGAACCTTAATACCTCTGAACAAGAAGTTCGCATTACCTTGGGAATTGAGCGCGAAAGCCGATTGTGAAAAAATCGTAACTGTCCCAATAGCCGCAAGCATAAGCGTTGCCACTTTGCGCTTCATTTTCTTTTTATCGACGGTTAACATCATAGATTGTTCCTCCTGTTATCGTTTGGACTGGATGATTTCGCCTCTCCTGCACCGGATATGGCATGAGGAACTGATTTGCACACTATCTTCAGTTTTCAAGGAGCATTCAGCATAACCAGTATGTATTGGGGGCAATTGATTAAGCTTATATAGCTATTATACGCTTAATATTAAGCAATTTCAATATGCAGAGCTTAATTTAAAGCTGATTAATGATAATTAGCGATGTTTAAATATATTTAATTATATGAACAAGGTTCATTGCCGGGAGTGATTTAATGGAAACTATAGGACAAAGACTTAAATACTTGAGGGAAACGCTTAAATTGTCTCAACAGCATGTCGCGGACAAGACCGGGATTTCAAGAGGAAATATCAGCAATTACGAGAAAGACAGAGTCTCGCCTGCCGCCGATACGCTTATAGCCTTTTGCTCCTTTTTCGCGGTGTCTGCCGACTGGCTGCTGACCGGTCAAGAGCATATCCCTAAAGATGAGGGAAAGCCTGAAGCTTCTCCGGCTCCGGAAGCTGATGTTATCCATCTGGGGGAAGAATTCAAGAAAGCTGTATACATGAAGAATTCAGAGGAAGAGGAACGGCTTATCCTGATGTACAGGGATTTCTCCAGAGAAGATAAAGAGTTTATTATGAATATGGTGCATTTCAAACACGAGCAATTAATGAAGGTTGAAAAAAAGAACCTGCCATCATCGAGCTGAACGTCTGGCGAAGGAGCAAAAATCAGGTTCTTGACAAGGAGCGGACATGACTTTTTAATCTCGGATCGCATAAGTACGAAGAACCCTGCCGGCTACATTCTGTAGTGGCAGGGTTCTTGTTCATGAAACAAGGTATCTTGCTGTCAAGTCATCCGTTTCGGATTAAACCTCCAGCACTGTTATTCTTACAACTCAAGCTTGTCCATCAGCGATTTCAGCATGACTGCGCCTTCGGCGCGGCTGGCATTGTCCACAGGACCGAAGCTGCCGTTCGGGCGTCCTTTAATGATCCCCAGGGTATAGACGCTCTTGACCGCATCGCTCGCCCATGCATCAATACGCTCGTTATCGGTAAATGCCGTATTGCTTAATGCGCCCGCCTTTCCTCCGGCATAGGTGTACGCCCGGTTAATCATTACAGCCATTTCCTGCCGGGAAATCTTGTCTGCGGGCCGGAAATGTCCGTCCAAGCCTTTAATAATTCCGGCATCGGCCGCCTTCTTCACATCGGCTGCGTACCATGCGCCGGCGGCAACATCCTGAAAAGCGCTGCCTGCGGCGATACCCGAATCCTTCAGGTTCAACACCCGGGACAACAGGGACGCGAACTCCGCACGGGTAATGCTGCTCTGCGGGGCAAAGGAGCTTTCATTTAGCCCCTTGACAATGTGGCGGGCCACCATCACTTCGATCTCCTTCTTGGCCCAGTGGGATCTGATATCCGCGAAGGTCTTCTCGGATTCCGCCACCATGAAGGTGGAGAAATGGCTGGTTCCAAAGCTTAGCTTCCCGGCCTTGATTCTGCCTCCGACATACTCCCACTGCCCGGACTCTTCATTCAGGTAATACACGCCCAATTTCTCCTGGTCGGCGGTTCCTTCCGGAACGGGCAGCGTCACCCGGATTTCCTGGTTGAACTGATGCACCGGAACCCCGTCAGACGAAGCGTTGAACGAGTAGACCGCCTTTCGTTTGGCTGCCGCTGGAGCATCGGCCACAATCTCTCCGGAATTCTTCGAGCTGCTAAAATTCATTTTCTTCCCCTGCTCTAACACCTCCGCAGGAATCGCTAACGACAGCTCGCCGTCCCGGATAACCACCAGCTTGTTCATTTGCTTGATCAAGTTCACGACATCTGCGGGAAGACTTACCGTCTTGTCCTTTCCGGCTTCTTGAGAAACATCAATCACAAGCGAAGCTTGTCCGCTGTCCTTGAGTATATCCGTTGCTTTCTTCACGTCTACGTTCAGGATGACTGCGTTGTTCTCATGGGTGATATTTCCCAGATCGGAGGCCAGCACAACCTTTTCGGGAACGTCCTGTTTCGACGCTCCGGAGTTACTGCCCGATGGATCTGCAGCATCCGGGCTCGCCGCTATTCGCTCTCCCGTCTTGAACGCAAGCGTCACATCCTGCCCGAGCTTGCTGCCGTTGTTGGAACACAAATCCTTGCTGATCACAATCCGGTATTCCGTCCCCGGCTCAAAACCGCCCTGTGGAGAGAGCCGGATAATCCGCTTGCTGTCAGTCTCATGCAAGACAGTCCGGGAATGATTGGCATAATATTCCAAGTCTACAATTGGGCTGTTCCCAAGGCTGTCAATCAACTCCACATTCGCCGCTACCGGAGTATTTCCCTTATACAGCTTGATGGAATCTTCGTTATTGTCAATCTTCCCGATAACAAAGTCAGGATAGTTCTTATTGTAGAAAAAGTTCACGTTACCATTGAATACAAGAGAGATTTGAGGGGTATCCACCGGGATAAGGTCCGCAGCCCCATTCTCCTCCCCCTTGATTGTGCTCCCGATAAATTCCAGCGCCTGGGTGGTTACCGGAACCGAAAATGTCTGTTCGGCTGATGCCTGGGCCGTGTTCACTGCCACCTTATACTTGCCATCAGGAAGCTCGCTTCCTGATGGCAAGGTGAAGATGGCCTTGTAATATCCTTGGCTATCCGTTTTGGTTCCCGAGTAGAAGATAACACTGCTCTCCTTCCCCTCCGGATAGACCTGGATGAACACGTCAGTATTGGACATCGGGAACCCTTCATCCGCCACCTTCCCCGAGATAACCATGACATTTCCGGGATTATATGCTGTAGCCCCTCCGTTGGTTACAATCTCCACAGCCGGATCGGCCCATACCGGTTGAACCAGAAGGAAGCAGGTCATCCATAAGGCAAGGATAGCGCTAGTTATTTTCTTCATCGGCGCCCTCCCCTTCCTTGTGCATGGCTTCAAGCACCAAATGCTTCGTTTCCGCAAGCACTCTCGGCTTGTTCCGGTAGCGCGAGCTTTCACGCATCATCACATCGATGTACACGTCTCCCTCGATATTTTCAGGCACTTTAACAATAAAGGAGAAGTTCGGAAGATATCTATCAGGTCCTGGCAAGGAGGCGGTATTTATACTCTTGGTCGCAATGACTGCCCCGCCGTGCTCCAGGCGTGCTCCTTTTCCGCCCCGGGCAACAAGGAACACGGTCGCATCATGAAGATTGGTGTCGCTCATGTTCTTGGCTTTAACTGTAACCAGGTATTCTTTGCCCGGCTCCAGCTTGTCGGTTACAGGAGCATTAAGCACATCGCTTCGCGAGAAGCTGATTTCGTCGGTAATGACAGCCGGTTTCGTATAGAAAGTCGTACTTGCTTCATTGCCCATTACGTTGCCGTCCGCATCCGTCAGCTTGCCCGGTACAGTCAGCCTGTAATATGCGCCGCCGTCAAGCGGTTTGGACGGCTTCAGCACAAGCCCCGTTCCATCGCTGCTGAATGTATAACCAGCAGGGATACGCTTCGCTGTACCCGAGGGGTTGGAAGCTGTCCCGATCTGCTCCAGAATAACATCCGCTCCGTTCGAAAGGCTGCCCGGCTTGACAGGCGTGGCAAAGCTGATTTTCAGTTCAGCATTCGTCCCCACTTCGTAGGAAATATCTTTTCCCGTGGCAGGCGTCAAGAAGGTAACCAGCGGAGAAGTCGTGAAGCTCCAGCTGCGACTGACCGGCAGATGACGGCCCTCGTTGTCTGCTACGGCACTGGACACTGTAAGAGTATATACCGTTCCATATTCCAGCTTGCTCTTTGGCGTAATCGTAACCTTACGCGCTGCCGGATCGTAGGCAATTCCAGCCGGAACGGATGTTCCCGATTTCGTCAGCTGCACCGTATCTCCGGTAACGGTAGCCGGATTGATATCCTCGGAGAAGCTGAACGAAAGACTGCCGTCAATTGCTGCTCTCTTCGCATACGGAGCCGGCCGCTGATCCTGAATAGTGAACGCGGTGTCTTTCGCCTGCGCCCACAGGACGGGATGATCCATGTCCGGGGCGCCGCTGATGACAATGCCTTTGCTGCTGGCCGACGTATCATTATCCGCCTGCAGCGCTTCAACCGCCGCCTTCGCTGTCGCCTCGTCTATAACCCGTGTTCCATTTACTGCCGCATATACCGTTTCGGGACCTTTTATCTGCTGACTTTTCCAATCCCAATAACGGTACTGTTCACCGGTCCATATCTGGACTCCGGTATCTGAATCCGAGATGGTATTGCCGCGCATTTCTTCAATCTGTCCCCGCTCCCGCACGAACACGCCCGCAGAGGTGAACCCGTCATGGATTTTCTTATAGAGCGAAGAGTAGCCGTCAAGCTCGTTGGTGCTGTTCCAGCCGGTGGAGAACTCTCCACGGTAGCCCTTGATCTCGCTATCGCGAATCACGGTCTTGCCGGCCGTAGTCAGCACGGCATAGCCGGGCTTACCTTCTCCGTCAAACGTGCTGTTTTCAATCGTCAGCGTTCCGTCCGGGTAGGTGCCATCAAAATACGCTACATAGACTCCCGCGATCAAGGATGGACCGAAGGTGCTGTTACGAATCGTAGGGCTATTAAACTGCGGCGCGGTCACACCGTACAACACCTTCTCCATACCGGTTAATGTAACATTTTCCATCAGGAAGCCCGAAGGCATTGTAACCCCAATCAGGGAATAAATCTTCTTTCCATCGGCATCAATCACAGCGTTTCGAATGGCGCTGCCAGTTCCCGCGCTAAACATCCTTCCGATATAATCATCCGGATATTGATCACTGTTTTCTTGGAAATAGGGACCTGCTTTTACCGTCTTGCCTTTGAAATCAATATCCACATCCGGATAAATTTCCGGCTCCAGACGAATGGTAGAATTCAGAATAATCGTCTTGACTTCCGGCCGGTCAATCGCGGCAAGCAGTTGTTCAACAAGATGTGTGTCGTTTCCAGGCAGTGGGTTTAAACCCGATCCAATCACTGTCTCCTCGGTCCATTTGACCGTTACAGGAATGGTCACCGTTGCCTGCGCCTCTCTGCTCATGCTTATGGTTCCTGTTAAATGGACAAGGGCTTCCGAGGTATCCAGAGGCTTGAAAGCATGCGCAACTGTCGGACCCGCCACCTGAAGAATATTCGGATGGTCGCTTTCCCATGTGATTTTCGCAAGAGATAACAATTGATTATAACTGCCATCACTGCTGTTAACCAGCGTCAAGCCCAAGTCCTGTGTGACCGAATGCTGAGAGTCTCCGGGTCCATAGCTGAACGAGAACTTGCCGCTTTCAAACCCCTCTTTCACATAATTAATAATCTCCTCATCCGTCATTGCAGCGGCGAAAGCCTCATGTGATAAAGCGTTGCTCGGATCGACATTATTGTAGACATCATATCCTCTTGTCTTATATTCATAGATCTTGCCTGGCTCCACATTGTAATCGTAATAGTCCAGATCTTCCCTCGTTAACCCTTTATAGGATGTCCGATCCCCAACCTTAGCATATAACTGACCATCTCTGTAAAGGTTCCATTCAGAAATACCCGTTCCATCCTCACCTGGACTTACGTGCAGCTTAATAGCCATTCTTCCATCCGGACCCTTCACATAGCCTTCGGGGTACACAAAGGCCTGCCCGGGAGGGAGGTGATCATATAGCACACTATACATATGGTATTTGCCGGTCTCGGTAAAGTCGTCCGTGGAGAAGGTAAATATCCGGCTGTCCACTTGGGAGCGGTCCGTATCGTTCTGATAGGTCCATGCCTCCGACTGCCCGTTCTCGCCAATTCCGTAAGGGAATAACTGGTTTCTCCCGTCATATACTCCGCTCTTTGTCAGCATGTTGTCCGGAATGACATTCGAGATCGGAACGGTCATCGTTACTTTTTTGGTGCCGCGCTCGCCGGGGCCTTTGAGAAGAACGCCATACACCGGCCCGATCCCTTCGATCTGCGGAAATACCGGATCATCATTATAAGGCTTCACCTTTGGTCTGGCATCCTCAACAGTGATCGTATTCGCTCCAGGATTCAGCTTCTCCGCCTTCACCTTCAATCCCGATTCAAAAACATAGGTCTTCCCTTCCTCAATCGGCGTCTCCAGCTGCAAAGCCAGCAGAACCGTTGCAGAGGAAACTTCACCTGACGGAACATAGGCGGCGTCATCCGCCTTGACGCGGACTTTGATCTGGCTTGCGCCAGAAGTGAGGCTTAGCGTTGAAGCATCAATATAGGCGTAGGTCACTCCGTTTACCGTCTGCGGCGCGGTTAGGCCGTACCATGAAGCGAAGCTGCTGCCATCTTCTGACAGGCTGTATTCCAGATTCGCCGCCCCTTCGGGAAGACCCTTCAGAATTAACTGCGTTCCGGAAAGAACCGCGCCGCTGAGAGCTGGAGCACCGGGCGTCGGCGGAGTCGTTGTCACCGTTTGGACGACGCTCTCTCCCTCAGGGTTGTTCAGTTCAGGATTGGCCTTGACACGCACCTGCACTTTACTTAATTCCGGAGTTACCGGAGCATACACCGAGTTGGCTACGGAGATGCTGTCCGATTCATCCACCACCTGCAGCGCTGCCGTTGTGCCCGTTACCGCCAGATCGGACCATGCTCCGTAGCTTGTCCCGTCCTTGGCATACGCGTACTCCAGATTGCCCGCGTTATTCGGCAGTCCTCTGAGCGTCAGTTCATTTCCCAGCAGTGTCGCCGCAGTAAATGTTGGCGCAGCCGGCGTTACCGGACCCACGGTTGTAAACCCGATTTCAACATCGGCGCCGAGCGACATCGTTTTGTTATTGGCCATTATTCCTTCGAGAAAGGTCAACACATACTCGCTTCCGGCTGCAAGGTTATTGAACGTCAGACCCAGTGGCTGACCCACTAAACCGTCCTCAACCGTAATATCCGCCGCAACACGGCTCCCGTTCACCATTCGTTCCAGCTTCACCTTTGATCTGTTATCTATTAAGTCCCCTTTCGGCGTGGTGCCGTATCCTAATACTTTGTTTGAGAAATCGGCGATAAAACGGCCGCTTAACGGAATGCTCAGATTGTCCTTGGGATCAGACGATTTTACCAAATATGCGTTTGAACCAGCCAGCTTGACGCCCGTAAAATTCAGTCCTGCCGCAAACACTACTCCAGATGGAGCCAAACTCACAAATACAAGCACCATTGCCATAAACAACTTAAAGATCGAACTTCTCTGCTTCCCCCAGCTTTGTTGCATGAAATTGCCCCCTATCAACTTAATTATGTACCCCAATACCTGACCCAGTGTACTTTTTCCACCACATTCCTCCCCTGTGTAATCCTTAATCGCCGGGATCTTGCTGATCCCTGGCAAACCCAGCCTTGTCACAAAATCGCCACCATACATATTCATGCTTGAAGATAATTAAATAAAAATGTTATAAATAATAACACTATTTTCGAATATATTATGTATGGTTTATTATATTTTGATTATACCAAGATATAATTAGTTATAAATGTGTCATTCCTTAGAATGTTTTGTCGAAGTAAAGTAAAGTTATGCTACAGACAGAGTTACCTAATATAACAATCTCGTACTCAAGCTGCTATAATCAGCCTGTATTTACCTTGTTAAGAAATTTCAGCGCATCAAAAAAGGAACGCCGAAGCGTTCCTCATCATTAAAAGCTTTTATTTTACGACCAGCACCGGAATCTTCGCGCTCTGCACCACATTATGACTGACACTGCCGAGCACGAACTCGCGAATGCCGCCGAGCCCCCGACTGCCGATTACAATAACCTCCGCGGCGTTATCCTTGGCGTATTTCAGGATCGTCTCCGCAGGCGAACCTTGCAGCAGCTCGATTTTAGCGTTAATCCCTTCCGTTTCAAGCCGTTTCTTCACTTCTTCCGTTGTCTGCACCGCCAAATCGTAATAGTCCTTGTTGACCGAAGCCGGCAGAGGCGCGAGAGCTTCCCCGATAAAAAACCGCGGAAATTCAAATGCGTGTACGACATGCAGGGCGGCCCCCGGCGTTACCTTGGCCAATTCGATCGCCCGATCCAACGCTTTGTTGGCGGCTTTCGAACCGTCATAGGCGAGCAAGATTGTAGAGAATAACATGTTCGTCACCTCTTTTTTGTTTTGTCCTGCCGATGGAGTGCTATTGCAAAAAATAACCGTAAATCAGGACGTTCAGGAGCAGCAGCAGCGGAATGCCGATTACAAAGGATAAATGCCGCGTCTTGTGGCGTCTGCGGTACATGGCCGTAAGCAC
>NZ_ASSC01000401.1 GCF_000520735.1 Paenibacillus forsythiae T98 | reverse complement strand
AGCGGCCTCTGCGCGCAGCTACAGGTCCTGGCGGTGCTGAAGCCGGCCGGAGCGCGCTTTCTGCCTTTCGCCACAGGCCGCCTGCTGCATGGCGGCTATGCGTTCCTGCTCACGCTGCTGCTGTACAGACCGCTTGCGGCGTTTCAGGAATCGGCGCTGCCCGTTCTGGCCGGCAGAGGGATTGCTTTAACCGGGACATCCGGCACCGAAGCGGTATGGGGTAATTTGCCGTATTTAGTTGCCGTGCATTTGCTTATGCTGCTTACCCTGCTGATGCTGTCCGCCGCTCTGCGGATTGCCTCGGCTATTCGGGGCCGTTCCCGCTGAACTTGAGCCGGATCGCCCGCTCGACCTCCGGGGCCACGAAATCGGTCAAGTCTCCGCCGAAATGGCCGATTTCCTTGACCACGCTGGAGCTGAGGTATGAATATTTCGGATTCGTCATCATAAATATCGTCTCCGCGTCCGAATTCAGCTTGTTGTTAATGGTGGCAATTTGCAGCTCGTATTCGAAATCGGACACGGTGCGGATGCCGCGTACGATGACTTGCGCCTCTTTTTGCCTGATGTAGTTGGCAAGCAAGTCCCGGAAGATATCAACCTCCACATTCGGAAGATGCGCGGTCACCTGACGAAGCAGATCGGCGCGCTCCTCCACGGTGAACAGCGGATTTTTGCTTAAATTATTTAGAACCGCCACAATCAGACGGTCAAACTGCTTCGCGGCCCGTTCAATAATATCGATATGGCCAAGCGTCACCGGGTCAAAGCTGCCGGGGTAGATTGCAACTCTTTCTTCTCTTATTTGCAGACTCACTCTTGCGCCCCCTCACCCATGTCGGTTTCTGAGCCGGACCCATAACAGTAAATGGATACCGCCGTTTCTCCGTACAACGCATAACGCAGCCGACGGAAGCCGGAAATATGCTCGGGATATTCATAGCCCGATTCATGCTCCAGCACAATGACCGCTTCTTGTCTCAGCAGCCCTTTGGCCGCCATTGCGGACATTAGCTCGTCTCCGAATTTATGCCGGTATGGGGGGTCCAGAAAGACCAGGTCGAACGACCGTCCCCGCCTCTCCAGCGCTGCCAGCGCCTTGTTCGCATCGTTGCGGTAGACCTCGGCCTTGGCCTCAAGCCTGGCCGCCTTCAGATTCTCCCGCACCGTGTCGATTGCTTTCGGCTCCATATCGATAAATACGGCGCTGTCCACCCCTCTGCTCAGGGCTTCGATCCCGAGTCCGCCGCTGCCGGCGAACAAGTCCAGGGCCGACCCTCCGTCGAAATAGGGGCCGATCATGCTGAAAATCGCTTCCTTGACCTTGTCGGTCGTAGGACGTGTTCCGGTTCCCGGAACGCTTTTTAGGGGTCTTCCCTTGGCTGTGCCCGACACCACTCTCACTGCTTGCTTCACCTGCTCTGTTTCTCTATTTATTACGCCAAAACGACATAATTCCACGCTTATCGTACCACATTCCTGCCGTTAAATAAAAAAATTTGTCACACCCCGCCCCGTACGGCCGTGAACAAATTATTTTCGCGCACAGGTATAAATCCGGTTCCCGTGGGTATGCTTTAACTATCGACATTCACAAGATGTCGTAGACAACCGCGGAGCAAGCTTACGCTTCCCCATAAGCTCTTCGTCCGGTTTCTCCTCTCCCATGAAAGGGGCTCTCGAAAGAGGGCCCCGAATTTTTTTGTTAAAACCCTAGTTCAGCAAGAATTTCCACTTTTCCCCCAATCTATGTCCGATAAGGCCCTGCAACAAAAAAAGCACTGCTCCATTTAGCAATGCTTGTTGGCTACCTGGAATACAGCCGGGACTGCGGAATCACTTCCTTCGACTGGCTGCCGCTCGACCACAACAGCTGTATGACCGCCTCGGGGTCACCATTATTGAAGTACTCCAGCTCAATATAATAGTATTTCCCGGCTTCCAGCGGCAGCGCCGCCGATTTCTCTGTCGTACTCTGCACGGTCCAATTGTCAATCATCAATCGGCCGTCGATGTACAGCCGCACGCCGTCCGAAGCATTGGTGTACAAGACGTACATCTCCGTGTATTCCTGCTTGATAAAGCCGGTCCATCTGATCGACATGGTATAATTGCCGACCGGCGTATTCTTTTTCCAATTAAAGTCGACAACCGGGATGACCTTGGTCAACCTAAGCGTATTGAAGTCCTTTCCAATATAGTAGTTGCCCAGCAGCCCGTCGCCAACGGTAGTATCCGGAGGCGGCATATCGGGTGGGGACGGTTCTTCCCCCCTGCTTAGAGCGTACGGATCATGAAACACATTTTGGATAGCCGCATCCGAATTATTCTTCGTCAGTTCTCGTCCCCAGGTAAGAAACCACGAATACTGAGGCTGTCTTGTTCTTAGATTCGCCATATTCGGGAGCTGGCCATTCTCCGTAATCGCAATGGGCTTTCCCTCTCCGATGTCGCGCAGATCAAGGTAATAGTCCTGTCTGTAATCATTATTGTATATATCCATACCGATGACATCCGCCCTGTTATGGCCGACATAGTACCGCCTGGCCTCATCCGACCACTGATTGTTGGCGTTGGCGCTCCAAACCCACAACAGATTATTGAGGCCGTGATAGCGGACGAAGCGGTCATACATGATCTCCCAGAGAGCCGAAAAATTATTCTTTCTGCCCCACCAGAACCAGTCGCCGTTCATTTCGTGATAGGGCCGCCAGAGAAGCGGTATGCCGGCATCCCGCAGCTGCTTGAGATAGACCGCCACGCTGTCGATATCGGCAAGGAGCGCTGAATACTTTTCCGTTCCGGGCGTTATAATCTGGTCGAACTCGGCCTGGGTCGTCTTGCGCTGAACTTGCTCCCACAGCGGCGAAGCTCCGGGATAAGCGGCATGGTACGAAGCCGTAAGGAGGCCGCCGGCGGCATGCCAGGATTCGCAAGCGGTTACAACATTTTGACGCTGATTGTTCAGCTGCTCGGCTGTCTGCCCGGTAATGCCTCCAAATTCTACACCTTTCAGAGCGGGATATACCCCTGTCAGGACTTTTATATGCTCGCTATATGTGTACGGGGCCTCCAAATACTCATGCTGCCCGGTTAGTATCCCTTTCCCCCGCACAGCATACAGACGTTCCAGCAGCGACCTGGCTTGGATGGAGATATCCGGATTGACCGGCTCCATGCTTGAAATTACAGACTCACTCCGCTTTCTTGCCTCCAACTCTATCACCATCCTTTTTTGATAGTGTACGTGGAGTATGCGCTTGTTGAAGCGGCTTTTTTACATACAATCTCTATTTCTTTACTATGAAAAAGAACCCGTCCCTCACCCCTTCAAAGGTGATTGGACAGGTTCCGTCGCCAGACATCCGCTTATTTCTCTCTCTTGTAAGACGGTCTCAGACTTGCTGCGATTTCAGGCTCTTCAATTCCTGCCGCTTGGCTGCCAGTTCAGAAAAAGTCTCAAAGGTCTGACGCGCCAATTCGGGGAGCTCCTCCAGATGCAGCGGCAAGCCCTCCGCCAGATCGTGAAGCTGATTCTGCAAGCTGATGGCCGCGCTGTTCAATGCTTTAATCTCTTCTTTCAGCTTAACGATTTGCTCCATACGTATCTCCTCCTAATTTGAGCCGTCATATCTGCTGCAGCCCATTTTTATAATATATAATATTTATACCATTTTAATAATTATTTTAATGTAATAAATGTTACAGTATTTTGTTAAACTTCATATATACTTTTCCCCAGATTTTATGCCCTCTGAATCATAAATAGATTTGGATATTATTAGAAGAATAGTGTTCTTTCTTACATCTAAATTCCCTGCGGAATACTAGAATATGCATAATACATGGACAACATATATTTCCAGGTGTCGGAGTGTTCTTTATTTGTTATCGGGGAAAAAGAATAATCGGGCCAATGAATGAAACAGAAGCCCTGCAAGAATGGTTTCTTCTCTCGGCAACCGTAAGAGAGCTGTACATTATTGAAACGGACGAGTCCGGCAACGTGAAAAGGAAGATCGGGCCAAGTAAAAAGAAAAGGAAGCCTCCCCGTTGAAGACCGGCCGGACTTGTCTTATTATTGATGACAAACCTTGATCGGAGGGTGCTGAAGATGTGCGGACGCTACACGATAACAGTATCAATGGAAGAACTTATGCGAATTTACAATACCCCGGATATGACCATCGTGAATTATGCCCCAAAATATAATGCCGCGCCCACG
>NZ_ASSC01000400.1 GCF_000520735.1 Paenibacillus forsythiae T98 | reverse complement strand
CCGGAAGGGGCCCGCCGAGGCCGCTTCAGCGGCTCCCGGTGTTGCGCCGTCTGTTCAGAATACCGTTCCTTCGACGCCAACCTTTGCTCCGTCGGTACAGGAGATTTCTTCTCCTTCGGCGCAGCCGTACAATGGACTATGGACCGAGGCTGACTTTCTGCGGGCAATTCCCGGCGTGTCCGAGTTGGACACTCAAGAGACAAGCTCTGTGCCGGGCAGCTATGCGCCGTCGGTTGAGTTCTTGTCCGCCAGCTTTGCTCCTCCCGCCGTTTCCGCGCCTTCGTTGCCGTTTGGGGCATTTGATGTAAACGCGGTGCGTAAGGATTTTCCGATTCTGGCGGAGAAGGTGAACGGCAAAGAGCTGGTGTGGCTGGACAATGCCGCGACAACCCACAAGCCCCGGCACGTCATCGACCGGATCAAATACTATTACGAGCATGAGAATTCCAATGTGCACCGGGCCGCGCATGAGCTGGCGGCGCGCTCGACGGACGCTTATGAAGGCGCCCGCGAGAAGGCCGCCCGGTTTCTGAACGCCCCTTCCGCGAAGGAGATCGTGTTCGTCCGGGGAGCGACCGAGGGAATCAATCTGGTCGCAAGCAGCTACGCCAGGCATTATTTGCAGAAAGACGATGAAATTCTTATTACATGGCTGGAGCATCATGCCAACATCGTGCCTTGGCAGCTCGTCTGCGAGGAGACCGGGGCGAAGCTCCGCGTCGCGCCGGTCGATGAGAGCGGACAGATTCTGCTGGACGAATATGCCAAGCTATTAAGCTCCCGGACGAAGTTCGTCTCCCTGACCCATGTATCCAACGCGCTTGGCACGGTTACTCCGGTGGCGGAAATGGTCAGTCTGGCCCACCGTTACGGCGCCAAAGTGCTGGTTGACGGCGCGCAGGCCGTCTCCCACTTGAAAGTGGATGTCCAGGCGCTGGACGCCGATTTTTATGTATTCTCGGGCCATAAAGTGTTTGGCCCTACAGGAATCGGCGTCCTGTACGGCAAGCCCGAGGCGCTTGAGGCCCTGCGCCCTTATCAGGGCGGAGGCAATATGATCGTGGATGTAACGTTCGAGAAGACCATCGTTCATCCGGCTCCGGCCCGTTTCGAAGCGGGAACCGGAAATATTGCCGATGCGGTCGGGCTTGGCGCGGCGCTGGACTACGTCTCCGCAATCGGTCTTGACGTGATTAACCGCTATGAGCATTTCCTGCTGGAGTACGGCATAGAATCGCTCTCGCGCGTCCCGGGTCTTCGGCTCATCGGCACCGCCAAGGATAAGGCGGGGGTGCTGTCCTTCGTTCTCTCCGGATATACGACGGAGGAGGTCGGCCAAGCCCTTAGCCATGAAGGGATCGCCGTTCGTTCCGGGCATCACTGCGCCCAGCCGATTCTCCGCAGATTCGGGCTGGAGAGCGCGGTAAGGCCGTCGTTGGCATTGTATAACACCTGCGGAGAGATTGACGCTCTAGTGTCAGTGCTGCTCAAGCTGAAGCGCAGCTGATGTGTAACGGGAATGGAAGCATAGGCCCGGTCAATTCCAATGATTTCTGGTGCCGGACCCATGCCTTGGAGCAGGGGAGAAGGAGGGTGAGTCATTGAGCAGCATAAATGACAACCGAATGAACCGTCTCGTTGCGGAGATCGCGGCCAGCTACCGGGAACAGCCGATTAATCCTTTGCTGGATTATTCATTGCTTCCGAGCCGGAAACGGGTAATCGAGAGCATACAGCTGGTCTGGGAGCTGCTGTTTCCCGGTTATTTCGGCAAGCAGGACTTGAACGACGAGACGATGGAGTATCATATTGGCTCTGTTCTCATACAGATCCAGGAGAAGCTGTCCGATCAGATTGGACGTGCCTTGCTGTACCGCCGGGGACAGAATTCCCATTCCTACCGGGAGATTAAGTCCGAGGCTGAGGAAATTATCCATCAGTTCTTGGCGGAAATCCCGCGTATTCGGAGCGTGCTGGCCACGGATGCGCAGATCGCCTTCGATGGAGATCCGGCCGCCAATGATTTAAGCGAAATCATTTTTTCCTATCCCGGCTTATTCGCGGTGGGGGTCTACCGTATGGCTCATGAACTGGAGGTGCTGTCTGTCCCGCTGATTCCCCGAATTATGACCGAATATGCGCACAGCGTCACAGGAATTGATATCCATCCGGGAGCGAAGATCGGCAGTTCCTTCTTTATCGACCATGGTACGGGAGTGGTCATCGGGGAAACGACGGTGATCGGGGACCGGGTGAAGATTTACCATGGGGTGACGCTGGGAGCCTTGTCGCTCAGAGAGGGGCATTTGATGTACGGGAAAAAGCGCCATCCGACGCTGGAGGACGATGTGACGGTCTATTCCGGCGCATCCATTCTGGGCGGAGATACCGTTATCGGCAAAGGGGTTGTGATCGGCAGCAATGTATCTATCTTCAAATCCGTGCCGCCCGGCGCGAAAGTAACCGTGAAGAACCCCGAGCTGATTATCAAGGGCCAGGCGCCGCAGGAGTTTCCGCAGGAATTTACCTGGGACTGGGTGATATAAAGCCCCGCTTTGAATAGTCATTCGGCTATAAAAAATGACCTCATAATCCACGCAAGGTGGAGGATGAGGTCATTTTTGGGTTGTTCCCGTCCAGTGCCGGTGCGCACACTTGGGGGACAGCTTCGTAATGCGGCAGGTATGGCGGGCAAGGCCCGGAAGCGGACCTGCGGAAATACGTCCTGCCCGCCTTCTGGTTTATTCCTTCGTTGCGGCAGCAGGTGAAGCGTCAGCCAGCATTTGGCGCAGCACCGTTTGCAGGATGCCGCCGTTATGATAGTAATCGACGTCGACCATGCTGTCCAGACGCGCGGTGACCGGGAATTCGAACTGGGTGCCGTCCTCGCGGGTAACGGTAATCGTCAGCTCCTGTCCGGGCTGCACATCATTGCCAAGTCCGGTGATGTCGAAGGTTTCGCGGCCTGTCAGCCCCAGGCTGCTCCAGCTGTGGCCTTCCTGGAACTGAAGCGGCAGCACGCCCATGCCGACAAGGTTGCTGCGGTGAATCCGCTCGAAGCTCTCGGCGATGACGGCCTTGACGCCCAGCAGGAATGTGCCCTTGGCCGCCCAGTCGCGCGAGCTGCCCGTGCCGTATTCCTTGCCTGCGATGACGATCAGGTTCTGCTTGGCCGCCTGGTAACGCATGGAAGCGTCATAGATTGGCACGACTTCGTTGGTCGGCAGGAAGGTGGTGACCCCGCCTTCCGTGCCCGGAGCGACCGCGTTGCGGATACGGATATTGGCGAACGTTCCGCGCATCATGACTTCATGGTTGCCGCGGCGGGAGCCGTAGGAGTTGAAGTCCTTGCGCTCTACGCCATGCTCGCTCAGGTACTTGCCCGCAGGGCCGGAAGTCGTGATATTGCCCGCAGGCGAGATATGGTCGGTCGTTACGGAATCGCCCAGCAGAGCGAGCACGCGGGCGCCGTCGATGTTCGTGATGTCCCCAAGGCCGTCCGCCAGATGCTCGAAGAACGGCGGGTTCTGAATGTACGTCGAATTCTCGTCCCATTCGTACAATTCGCCTTCCGGAACGGGAATCGCGTTCCAGCGTTCGTTGGCTGTAAAGACATGCTCGTACTTGCTGCGGAACATTTCCGGGCTGACCGACGACTGGATCGCTTCGCGGATCTCGGCGCTGGTCGGCCAGATGTCCTTCAGGTATACAGGCTCTCCCTGCGGATCGTAGCCGAGCGGATCATTCTGCAGGTCGATATTGACTGTTCCCGCGAGCGCATAGGCTACAACCAGCGGCGGGGAAGCAAGATAGTTCGCCTTGACCTGGGCGTGTACGCGTCCTTCAAAGTTCCGGTTGCCGGAAATGACGGACGCTACGGTCATATCATTCACCGCAACCGCCTGGGCGACCTCATCCGGCAGCGGGCCGGAGTTGCCGATGCAGGTGGCGCAGCCATAGCCGGCCACGAAGAAGCCGAGCGCTTCCAGCGGCTTCAGCAGGTCCGCCTTCTCCAGATATTCCGTCACGACCAGCGAACCCGGCGTCAGGCTGCTCTTGACATAGCCCGGCTTGGTCAGGCCGCGTTCTACGGCCTTCTTCGCCAGCAGGCCCGCGCCAAGCATAACGCTCGGATTGGAGGTGTTCGTACAGCTTGTGATCGCCGCGATGACAACGGCGCCGGTGCTCAGCTCGCTTTTGCTGCCGTCTTTATGCAGAAGCTCGACCTTTTGCGCAATCTTCTCGTCGCTGAGGCCGTAACCGCCCTTGTCGACAGGAGTGCGGATAATGCCTTCAAAGGTCTCCTTCATATGAGCAAGCTCGATGCGGTCCTGCGGACGCTTCGGTCCGGCCAGGCTCGGTACGACCGAGGCAAGATCCAGCTCGATGGTATCGGTGAATACCGGGTCCGGCGTTTCCGCCGTGCGGAACATGCCTTGAGCTTTGTAATACTGCTCCACCAGCTCGACCAGATCATCGGAACGGCCCGTGCTGCGCAGATAGAAGAGCGTTTCGTCGTCGACAGGGAAGAAGCCGATTGTCGCGCCGTATTCCGGAGCCATATTGGCGACCGTTGCCCGGTCGGCCAGACTGATGTTGGCAAGGCCGGGGCCGTAGAATTCGACGAATTTGCCGACCACGCCTTTTTTGCGGAGCAATTGGGTAACGGTCAGCGCCAGATCGGTTGCCGTTGCGCCTTCCACCAGGCTGCCCGTCAGCTTGAAGCCGATGACGTCAGGGGTTACGAAATAAAGCGGCTGCCCCAGCATGCCGGCTTCCGCCTCGATGCCGCCGACGCCCCAGCCTACAACACCAAGGCCGTTGATCATCGTCGTATGGGAATCCGTGCCGACCAGGGAGTCGGGATATACAGTCGTTTCTCCGTCCGCCGTCTTCGTGGCCGCCACCGAAGCCAGATACTCCAGGTTGACCTGATGCACGATGCCGGTTGCCGGAGGAACGGCGCGGAAATTGTTGAACGCCGTCTGCGCCCAGCGCAGGAAGCGGTAGCGTTCCTCATTGCGTTCGAATTCAATGTTCATGTTGTATTCCAGCGCATCCTTGGTGCCGAAGGCGTCAACCATAACCGAATGGTCGATAACGAGGTCGACCGGAACGAGCGGGTTGATCTGCTTCGGATCGCCGCCGGCCTTCTTCACGGTGTCGCGCATGGCCGCAAGGTCCACAACCACCGGCACGCCGGTGAAGTCCTGCAGCACGATCCGCGCCGGAATGAAGGGGATTTCCTTGCCGCGGTCGATGTCGCCGGCCCACCCGGCGAGCTGTTTGACATGCTCTTCCGTAATGGCTCTTCCGTCGAACTGGCGGACGGCGGCCTCAAGCAGCACTTTAATGGAGAACGGAAGGGAAGAGATGTTGCCGAGCCCTTGCTGTTCAAGGGATTGAAGATCGTAATAACGGTACGTCTTGCCGCCCGACGTGAGCGAGCGGACGAGATTGAAATTGTCCTTGCTTGGCATGAATTTGCCTCCTTGTTTCATCTGATGAAACTCCATTTCATATTTATCTCTGTCTATTTAGTATAACGGTTGCAGGAGACCTAGTAAAGTTTTTTCCTTCATTTTATTTGAAAAATCCGCGTCTCGTCCGGCCTTTGTTTCACGGCAAAATATTGGAGCAAGCCTCGCGTCTAGGACTTCTTTTTGTGAGGTTATTGTCCGTATAGCCGCCCGCTCCGCCTCATATATATAGTACAGCAGCATACTGTCCCGGCGAAGCCAGGCCTTCGATCCGGGAATTTCCTTAAGGCGTTGTTCTTGCGGATAGCGCGCAGGGCGCGGCAGATGGATCTATCTGGGCGGGAAGGGGCGAGAATGGGCAATGGATCAGAAATGGAAGCAGAGTCTGTATGTATATGTCGATCAATGCAACAAAAGCCGGGTCATTCCCGAAACGGATGTCTTTACCGGCGCCTTGAGCGAATCGGGTATCCGGGCGAAGCAGCAGGAACGCGGCCGGAGGATTGCGAATTGGTACAGGGACAGGGGAATTACGCCCCGGCGCTGCGAGACGGGGGTCAGGGTGCTGCGGTCGGCGCAGCGGGAATCGGGAGGCGTCGTCGCGGAGGTGGCCCTGCACAGCGCATTTTATTATGAAAAAGGCGGGATCACGCACCGCGAGGACAAAGTGGAGCGGGAGCGCCTGACCTTTGCGAGCGTGAAGGGTGGAGCCGGGTGGAGCGTTGCCGGTGTCGAGCGGGACATTCCGGAGCAAGTGCCGAGAAGAGGCGCCGGCGCCGCTCCTGCGAAGATCTCCTCCGGTCTTGAAGAGACGTTCGGCCAGCCGCCTGTTCCGGGGCCGCTCCTGAGCCGCAGGGTGCTCGGCCCTTCCGTCCGCGATGTCCGGTATCGCCGGGAGGATGCGGCGGCGTACGCGGACCGGTGGTGGAACGAGAACAACCCGGAATATGAAACATTCGCCGTGGATTGTACGAATTATGTCTCCCAATGTCTCTTTGCAGGGGGGGCACCGATCAACTATACTGGTAAAAGAGAAACGGGCTGGTGGTATAAAGGCTATGTCGGCGGGCAGGAGGGGTGGAGCTTCAGTTGGGCTGTCTCGGACAGCTTGCGCCGCTATCTGGACGGGGAGCGCCGCTTTGGCCTCCGCGCGGAAACCGTGGAGCGGCCCGAGCAGCTGATGCTGGGAGACGTTATCCAATATGACTGGGACGGAGACGGCCGCTTTCAGCACAGCACGGTCGTTACGGCCTTTGACGCGGGCGGCATGCCGCTTGTCAACGCGCATACGGTGCCGAGCCGCCATCGCTACTGGGACTACCGCGACTCCTATGCCTGGACCGACAGGACGGTGTACCGTTTTTTTCACATTAATGATTATCTATAATTCGGAAAGAGGTTAAGGAATGGACAATGCAAAATTGACAGTGGGTCTGGTATACGGCGGAAAATCGGGAGAGCATGAAGTATCGCTGCAGACCGCTTTTGCCGTGATGAACGCTTTCGACTACGACAAATACGAGATACTGCCCTTCTATATTACGAAGCAGGGATTGTGGAAGATCGGGGAGAAGCTGAACGCCCCGTTCGAACAGCCTGAGCAGCTTAAGCTGGAGGGAGCACCGGAAGATATCGGCAAGGCGCTGGGCGCCGTATTCAGCGGACTGGGCGGAGAAGCGGCGGTGGATGTGATGTTCCCGCTGCTTCACGGCACGAATGGGGAGGACGGCACGATTCAGGGCTTGTTCGAGATGGCGAATATTCCTTATGTCGGCGCCGGAGTGCTGGCCTCGGCGGTGGGCATGGACAAAATCGTCATGAAGAAGCTCTTTGCGGAAGCGAGACTTGAGCAGTGCCGTTACGGTTATTTTACTACTAACATCTGGAAGAACAAGAGCCACGACCTGATTGTCGGAATTGAGGATAAGCTTGGCTATCCGGTATTTGTGAAACCGGCCAATCTCGGCTCCAGCGTCGGCATCTCCAAAGCCGCAGACAAGGAGAGCCTCGTCAAAGCGATTGAGACCGCCTTCCGTTACGATACCAAGGTTATTGTCGAGGAGTTCATTGAAGGGCGCGAGTTGGAAGTCAGCGTGCTCGGCAATGACGAGCCGGAGGCATCCGCTCCTGGAGAAATCATCTCCTCCGGCGAATATTACGATTATGCGGCCAAATATATCGACGGCAAATCGCAGCTGCTGATTCCGGCTTCCGTCGATCCCGAAATCGCCGAACGTCTGCGGGAGATGGCGCTGGTTGCTTTCCGGGCCATTCAGGTCAGCGGCATTGCGCGGGTCGATTTCTTCCTTCGCAAATCCGACGGCAGAATTTTGATTAACGAGATCAACACGATGCCCGGCTTCACGCCGTTCAGCATGTATCCGCTCTTGTGGCGCGAGACGGGTCTGTCTTACCAGGCGCTGCTGGACCGCATGATCGCGCTTGCGCTTGAGCGATATCAGGTCAAGCAGGGCTTGAAATACGATAACGAGCAATAATAAACAACAGGCGGATCATCCGGCCGGAAAGGAGAAGGGATTATGGGATTTCAAACAGAATTTAATTCGGTATGCAAATTCAAGAATGAACAGGAGCTGTACGAACTGCTGGAATACGGACGCTGTAAAATGCTGAAGCAGGGGTTCCGCATCTTTCCGACCGGACAGAAGGTCATTGCCTTTACGCCGGGTAATATTGCCGTGGCTATTGTCAAAATCTCGGCGTCCATTGCGGAGATCAATTTCCAGGGCCATGAAGTCACCGCGGTCGAGATGGAGCTTGTCCGCAAGCTGAACGAGGAAGAATCGAGAGTAACGACAGCGCTGGCTGACGAGATGTTCTTCGGGGAGCGGGAATGATCGTCCGCTTCGGCTATGTCGCGATGTCCACCGTCATCAAGGATTGTTCTCCGTCCAGGACGATGACGATGGCTTCATTCAGCAAGCTGGAAGACCGCGAGGCGGCGCTTCGCCGCCTTGAGTCGATTGCCAGAGGCAATCTGCATAATACGCTCAGGCTGCTGAGGCATAACCGGGCGTCCGGCATCAAGGTGTACCGGATGACTTCGAAGCTGATCCCGCTGGCTACGCATCCCGAGCTTCAGGACTGGAATCCGTTTGCCGCGCTGGCCGATGATTTTGCCGAGGTGGGCCGTTACATCAAGGAGAACGGGATGAGGGTGTCTTTCCATCCCGATCATTTTACCGTGCTGAGTACCCCACGTCCCGAGGTGCTGGCCAGCTCCGTCCGAGACCTGCGGCATCATACGGACATGCTGTCCGCGATGGAGCTTCCGGCAACGGCCAAGAACAATATTCATATCGGAGGAGCCTACGGGGACAAGGCTTCGGCGGCGGCGCGGTTCGTCAAGCACTTCCAGGAGCTTGCGCCGGAAATGCGGGAGCGCGTCACGCTTGAGAACGACGACAAGACGTTCAATGCGGTGGAGACGCTTCAGGTCTGCAAGACGCTCGGTCTGCCGATGGTGCTGGATATCCATCACCAGTGGGTAAATAACGAAGGCGAATCTCCCTGGGAGCTGTGGCCGGAAATCAGCCGGACCTGGCGGACGCCGCTTGCCTTGAAGGATGTCCCGGCAGATCAGCCGCTTCCGCCCAAGATCCACGTGTCCAGTCCCCGCAGCCCTTCCGATCCGAGGAGCCATGCCGACGGCGTGGAGCCTGCGCCGCTGCTTGCTTTCCTGAGACGGATCGCGGCCGATACGCCGGCGGTGGATGTGATGATCGAAGCGAAGGCGAAGGACGGAGCCCTCTTTGAGCTGATGGAGACGCTTAAGGGTCTGGAAGGAACAAAGAGCGGAATTTCCGTGCTAAACGGAGCGAGCATTAGTATTGAGGGGCCGATTAGGGCGTCTCTGACTTGATAAGCAGCGGCAAATGAGGTACTTTGAAGGAAACTTCGGTTTACCCGTAAAACTTGACAATTAAAGGAGCATACAAAATGGGAGAACTGCTGACCGGAAAAAATATTGTTGTGATGGGCGTGGCGAACGACCGCAGTATCGCCTGGGCGATTGCCAAGAGCTTGTCGGAGCAGGGAGCGCGCCTGGCCTTTACATATGAAAGCGAACGTGTGGAGGGACGGGTGCGCAAGCTGGCCGAGACCCTTCCCGGTTCAGTGATTCTGCCGTGCAACGTAACGGTCGACGAGGAGATCGACAAGCTGGCGGAGGAGCTGAAGGAGTCCTTTGGGGTGCTGCACGGTATTGTGCACAGCATCGCTTTCGCCAAGGGAGAGGACCTTGAAGGCCGCTTTGCCGACACCTCGCGCTCCGGATTCGCGCTGGCGCATGATATCAGCGCCTATTCGCTGGTCGCGGTCGCTCAGCGGCTGCATCCTCTCATGACTGAGGGCGGTTCCATCATTACTATGACGTACATGGGCTCGGAGCGCGTCATGCGCAATTATAACGTCATGGGTGTGGCGAAGGCGGCGCTGGAGGCTTCGGTGCGCTATCTGGCGAGCGACCTTGGCCCGGACAATATCCGGGTAAACGCGGTATCGGCGGGGCCGATCCGCACCCTGGCCGCCAAAGGCATCAGTGACTTCAATTCGATTCTGCGTGTTGTGGAGGAGAAGGCGCCGCTTCGCCGCAGTACGGACGTCGCCGAGGTCGGCGATACGGCGATGTTCCTGATGAGCCATCTGTCACGCGGAATTACCGGAGAAGTGATTTATGTGGATGGTGGATATCACATCATCGGAGGTTAGCAAGCGGGCCGGACGGCAGGTCCCCGCGAGCTGCGAAGGAACCCTGCGCCCCGGCTATCAAGTTGAAGAAAGCGGAGTGAAGAGATGAGTTCTTTAAATCCTAAGAGCAGTAACGAGCGGGAGCCGTATGTCGTATCCGGTAAAGGTTATACGGCGGTAGCCATCAATGCGGCTGCCAAAGCCGGGGAATATATCAAGAGCAGACAAGGAACGGTCAAGGAGCTGGGAACGAAGTCATCGGCGCGCGATCTGGTGACGGAAGTGGATAAGGGCGCGGAGCAGATGATCCGCAGACTGGTGATGACGCACTATCCCGATCATGCTTTTCTGGGCGAGGAGGGGGTGGAGCCGGGAGCGAATGCTGTAACCGCCGCGCTGGAGGAACTGAAGGACAACGAGTACCTCTGGATCGTCGATCCGGTGGACGGAACAACTAACTTCGTTCACGGCTTTCCCTTCTATGCCGTATCCATCGCGCTTGCCGTACGCGGCGAATTGACGGTTGGCGTTATTTATGATCCGGTGCGCGACGAAATGTTTGTAGCGGAAAAAGGAAAAGGCGCTTACGTGCACGGCGTCAAGACGGCTGTCTCTTCGGAAGCTTCGCTTGACGACAGCCTGATCGCCGTTGGCTTTCCGCCGGACCGGCAGTTTGCCCAGCCGACCAACCTGGCTGCCTTCCAGAACATCCTGCCGAAGGTCCGCGGCGTCCGCGCCGGGGGCTCCGCCGCCTTGCATCTGGCTTATGTGGCCGCAGGCAGGGTCAGCGGCTACTACGAAGCCGGCCTGAGCCCTTGGGACTGCGCCGCCGGTGTGCTGCTCGTCAAAGAATCGGGCGGAGCGGTAACCGATATGCGGGGTGAGCCATATCATATCGGCACGCGCCACATCCTGGCCACCAACGGGCATATTCATGAAGACCTTCTGTCTTCCCTGAAAGAAGCGGGAGCGACCGGATTCTAGCATACGCGAAGGAGGCGGGGTTAAGGTGAACGGGAAGGAAGACTTGGAGCGCCGCTTGAGCGAGATGCTGACCGAAGGCGAGCTTGAGGAGAGCGGCCGCGAAGCGGGGAGGCGTCATCCCATATCTCCGAAATACGAGATACGCGTTCAGACCGCGCTCGATCCGATTGTCGAGGAAACTTACCGGTACAGGGAAATCGCCCGGGAGCTGGACGACCGGTATGATAAATACCTGGAACGGACGCGGACCGGGGAGCGAAAGGATACCTCTTCAGAATCGGTCTCCCGAGCCGATGCCGGTACGGCCGCAGAGGAGCTTTCCGGCGACGAAGGATAGAATGGCCGGGACCATGAAGGTGAACGGAGGTCCTTGGCCGGGCATTTATAACATAACGAGAGTCCGGGGCCGCGCCGCAGCGTCCCCGGGCTTTTTTGATAGAGGAGCGTTGCCCTCAGCTATTTGATCAGTCAGCCTTTCCCCGTGATCCCTGTTATCGGCGCCGGTTCGTCCGGGTCTGCGAGGCGGCATATGCGGAGTTCGGCGCCCAAATCTATCTTCAAGCGAGTTCGGATGATAGAATGTAAGAAATGGAAAAATAAAAACAGACGTGGAGGGATATAATGATCGACTTGCGCAACAAATGGACAGCCGCGGCAATCTGTCTGCTGCTTGTAACCCTGCTGCTGGGAATCGAAGCTCGTAGCGCTTCGTCAGCCGCCGCGGAAGCGGCAAAGCCGGATGTGGTCGGCATCGTGACGCTGGGGGACTCGATTACGGCAGGCTACGAGCCGGGCATGAATTCAAGCTCCAAGCCTTACGGCTACTCGGAGCGTCTGCTGGAGCAGGCATGGTTTCACGGCAAGCGCGCCACGCTGGACAATTATGGGATTCTGGGACTGACGACTGCGGGGCTTCGAAATTATACGGCGGCGATCAAGGACGGCACCCCCATTACCGCTGACAGCATCCAGCCCGGTATTGCCGATCCGCGTCTGGACTCGTTCGCGGCCAGGGCTGCGCAGACCAAGGCGGCTATTGCGGAAGCGAAGCTGATCGCGATCACCATCGGCGGCAATGATGTGAGCAGTCTGCTGCTAGAGGCCAAGGATATGTCGGAAAGTGACCTGAAGAACCGTATACAAGAGCTGCTGGACGTGTATAAGGTTAACGTCACCGCCGCGCTGGAGAACCTGAGAGCGGTCAATCCGAATGCGACGATCATCATTGCCGACCAGTATCAGCCCGTTCCGCAGCTGTATGCCGGCCAGAGCTACGCGAAGCTGATGGGCGCCGCCGAGAGCTTTACGCAAGCGGTCGACAGTCTGGCCGCAAGCGTAACGCGAAGCGACGCGCCGGTGCTTGTGGCTCATGCAGCCTCGCGGTTTGCGGGGCAGGAGGGATCGCTGACGCATATTATCGCCGACTCCAATTTTCATCCGACCCAGCTTGGCTATGAGACGATCGCCAAGGCGTTCACTGAACTGATATGGGGCGACTACCGTGTGCCAAGCACTTTCCTGACGCCCACCGCTTCGCAGCGGCCGATGGCGATTGTCGTCAACCGCACCGAGCTGAACACGCCCAACAAGCCGATCGTGCGGGGCGGACAGAATTTCCTGGCGCTCGGGGATGTACTCAAGGCGATGGGCGCAAGCGGCAAATGGGACAGCAAGAACGCAAGCGCGACAATTGTGTACGGCGGCCGGACGGTAGTCATTACAATCGGCTCCAAGACGATGCAGGTGAACGGACAGAAGATCGCGATAAGCAGCCCAGCTTTTTTGCAAAAGTCAGGCAAGGAGCTTAAGACCTACCTGCCCCTGGCGGCTCTCGCCTCCGGTCTGGGCTTCGATGTGAAGTACAGCGCACAGCTGCGTACCGCATTTATCAATCCTTAAATATATTAATGATTAAGCAAGTGCGTATTTAAAGTACATCAGTGAAGCGAAGGTGGAGAAAACAGTGTCTGATGCAAAGTTTACCCGGGATTATGTCATTACGATGGAGGATATTGTGAGAGAGGGGCATCCGGCGCTTCGCACCGTTACGGAACCGGTTCAGCTGCCTTTGACGGAGGAGGACCGCGAATCGCTGCTTTGTATGCTTCAGTTCCTGAGGAACAGCCAGGACGAGGAGACGGCGGCCAAGTATAAGCTGCGCTCCGGAGTAGGGCTTTCGGCCAATCAAGTCGGGCTGAACAAGCGGATGTTCGTCATGTATACCCAGGATGAGCATGGCGCACTGATCGAGCATGCCCTGGTCAATCCCAAGATCGTCAGCCATTCCCTGTCGATGGTCTATTTGCCGGATGGCGAAGGCTGCCTGTCGGTTGACCGTCCGATTCAGGGCTTTGTCCCAAGATATGAATCGGTCAAGGTAAAAGCCTATGATCTTGCGGTGGGCAAGGAGGTCCAGCTTCGGTTCAAGGGTTATACGGCAATCGTCTTTCAGCATGAAATGGACCATCTTGACGGCATCATGTTCTATGACCGGATCAATCAAGAGAATCCGTTCAAGCTGCCGCAGGGCGTGGCGATCCGCAGCCTGTACGACCGGGACGAGGAATAGCGTTGAAACAAATGATCCGGAAATGAATGATTTTCTGCAAACAGGTGTAAATTAAATCAAGGCGGCTGCAGCTTGCGTAACCGGGGCGGCGGCCGTTTTTTGCGTGTACATTCGGCAGGGAAAAAAGGGAGGTTTGGCAGGGATATCGCTGACCTCTGTCATCCGTTACGGCGGACGATCCCTGATCCTTGGAGTAGTTGCCAGCTTCGCTGGCTCTGGCCTTCCCAAGCGGAGTCAAAAACGCCGTTCAGGAACGACGAAGTCTGTCCCTGAGCGGCGTTTACATTGGCTCTGCGCTGCCTATCTCTCTTCCTTCATCGCGCGGAAGGAGGCTTCGGCCGCTTCAAGCGTAGCGTCGATATCCTCGTCGGTATGGGCCGTGGTCAGGAACCACGCTTCATACTTCGAAGGCGCCAGATTGATGCCCCGGTTCAGCATGTGCCGGAAGAAGCTGGCGAACGCTTCGCCGTCGGTGTCCTGGGCCTCGTCGTAGTCCGTGACAGGATGGTCGCAGAAATGGGTGGAGAAGGCGCCGCGGATGCGGTTGATCGTCAGCGGAATGCCGTGGCGGTCCGCCGACTCCTTCAGCCCGTCCGTCAAGCGGATGGCCAGTCTCTCCATCTCCTCGTACACGCCTGCTCCCTGCAGAATTTCCAGGCAGGCGATGCCCGCCGAAATGGACGCGGGGTTGCCCGCCATCGTACCGGCCTGATAAGCCGGTCCGAGCGGCGCCACCTGATCCAT
>NZ_ASSC01000399.1 GCF_000520735.1 Paenibacillus forsythiae T98 | reverse complement strand
TTGGACGCGGCAGGCTAGGGTAGCCCGGAAAGAGAGTGAGGGAGTGCTTGATTATGATGGGAGAGAGACCTGCGCCGGTACCATTGAATTCAATGACAAATTTCTCTAAAGTAGGACATATTTTGTACACTTATGATGACATCGACAGCTATATCGACAATGCTGTGTCCTATGTTGTAACAGGTATTCATCAAGGTTGCCATATCTTGTTCATAGACAACGAGGTCACTTACCGCAGGTTGCTTGGCAGGCTCGAGGAGGCGCTGTCCGCCGACCAGTTGGAGGACGTCCATTACGTCGATAATTTTGAATTTTACCGTCAATACGGCGATTTCCATTGCGATAGCATTATTAATCATTTTGAGAGAATCCTGAAGCCTTTTCTGGATCGGCAAATTCGGGTCAGAACCTGGGCCCATGTCCAGTGGAACGCGAGAGAGCGGGACCAGATTCATATTACGCTTGAGGAATTCGAGAGAAAGGCGGACAGCTCCGTCATCGGCAATGGACTTATGTCCGTCTGCGCCTATAACGCCAGGGAAATCTCCGCATCCTTGCAGAATGTTCTGCTGAAGACGCATGAATATTTGATGACGGACAGGGAATTCATCATTTCCCCCTTGCATAAAGGCCCTGACGCGCTTGAAGCCGCCGCGCCTTCGCTCGCGGTTCAGAGCCAGCTTCTTAACGAGCAGAAGCAACTGCTGATCGAGAAGGAGGCGGCTGAGCAAATGAACAGGATCAAGAACGAATTTATTGCAATGATGAATCATGAAATACGGACGCCGATGAACGGCGTGCTTGGGATGGCTGAGCTGCTGTCCGAAACGAATCTGGATCACGAGCAGGCGGAGTATCTGGATGCGATCCGCAAAAGCGGGGAATCCCTGCTCCGAATCGTCAATGACATTCTGGATTTCTCCAAGATTGAATCGGGCCGCTCCTATGCCGAGAATGAGCCTTTTCGGATCAAGGATTGTATTGCGGAAGCTCTGGATGTTCTGCTGTTGAAGATTTTGGAGAAAAATCTGGACATTAAGGTATCCGTTGACCCCGATATTCCGGAAAAGATTACAGGCGACTATAACCGCTTGAGACAGGTGCTCCTGAATCTGATTGAGAACGCTGTGAAATTTACCGATGAGGGCGGCATCCATATCTCGGTAGGCAGCCTGGTACGGAGCGGCGGTCGGATTCAGCTTCAGATTACCATCAGAGACACCGGAATCGGGATACCGGAGGAGGCGTTCAAAAATCTCTTCCAGCCGTTCTATCAGGTGGATCATGGCTTGACGCGGAGAGTGAAGGGAACCGGACTCGGCCTGGCCATCTCCAAAAGGCTCGTGGAGCTGATGGGCGGCGAGATCATGGTCCGTGTACCGGAGGAGCCGGGGGCCGCCTTCTCGTTCACGGTGGAATTCGGAATTCCCGTGGAGAGCGGCTCTGCGGCTGGGGAAGACAGCTCGGGCAAGCGCCTTTCTTCCATGCGGGTGCTTGTGGCGGAAGATAACGAGATTAACCAGCTTATTCTGAAAAAACGCCTTGAA
>NZ_ASSC01000398.1 GCF_000520735.1 Paenibacillus forsythiae T98 | reverse complement strand
GGTTCGGTGAAAATTCAAGCTTAAGAGCCAAATATGAAGTACAACCTGGACGCAGGCCCCGAGCGGTTCCGCCAGCTTGCGGTAAATGTGTTCGGCATAGATCCTGCCGGCAAAAGCGACCGTGAGGCCGGCCTGGAAGGCATCGCAGCGCTGCGGCGCTTCTGGGACTCTATCGGCGCTCCGAGCCGCCTGGCGGATTATGATATTGACGAGAGCCATATCGAAGCGATGGCCGACAAGGCGATCCGTTTCGGTCCGTTCGGGAACTTCCGCAAGCTTCAGCGGGAAGATGCGGTCGAGATTTACAAGATGGCCTTGTAGCGGACAGAAGATGAACATGATTTGGAAATCAATACATTTAAGGGCAGCGGCGAAGCCGCGCCCTTTTTTGAAATATCAGAAGGTATAAGCTAGGCGCTTATCCTTGACTTGATATCCAGATTATTGAAACCAAATGGCCTCCTATCACGTTTAATCTGGTAAGGATAGCCTGGGCGGGAGGAGAAGATATGCACACACTGTACCTGAGCTGCCTGGCGCTGGGCATTCTGTTTGCCATCGTCAGCTTGCTGGCAGGTGATTTGATCGGGCATGCGCTTGGGGGGATGCTGGATTTTCTGTCCTTCGATGCGCTGAGCCCCACGGTTTTGGCCGGAGGAATAACCGTTTTTGGCGGCGCGGGGATTCTGCTGACCCGGTACAGCGGGCTTGCGGACAGGGCCGTTCTTGTCCTGTCTCTGCTGATATCCGTCTTTACGAGCGTGCTGGTGTATATGGGCTTTGTGAAGCCGATGGACAAAAGCGAAATGTCGACCGGTTTCTCCATGAGCGAGCTTCCCGGCAAGATCGGGGAAATCACCGTTCCCGTTCCCGCGCAGGGCTTCGGCGAGGTGATGGTGAAATTCGGCGCCGCGAATACCCTGCATACGGCCGCAAGCTTTGACCGCCGCCCGCTGACTGCCGGAGCGAAAGTAGTTATCGTGGAAGTCCGCGAAGGCGTCGCGCTCGTATCCGAACTAGATTAACGAAAGAGGAGAGGATTTGCATTGTTGGGTTTGCCTGATTTTCTATTGATTCCTGTGGTAGTCATTGCTGTCTTGATTGTTCTTGGCCTGGCCTTCTGGGCGCGTTACAAAACGGTCGGTCCGGACGAGGCGATGATCGTGACCGGCTCCTTTCTGGGCAGCAGTCATATTTCCGACGACGGCTCCGGCAGGAAGATCAAAATTGTGCGCGGCGGAGGGGCGTTTATATTGCCGGTATTCCAGAAAGCCGAATTTATGTCGCTGCTGTCCCATAAGCTTGATGTAACGACTCCGGAGGTCTATACGGAGCAAGGAGTTCCCGTCATCGCAGACGGCGTGGCCATCATCAAAGTGGGAAGCTCGGTCGAGGATGTCGCAACGGCGGCCGAGCAGTTTATGGGCAAGCCGATTGAATCGCTGAAGGCGGAGGCGCAGGAGGTGCTGGAAGGCCATCTGCGCGCGATTCTTGGAACGATGACGGTGGAGGAAGTGTACCGGAACCGCGACCGGTTCGCCCAGGAGGTGCAGGGCGTGGCGGCGCGCGATTTGAAGAAGATGGGACTCCAGATCGTATCGTTCACAATCAAGGACGTGCGGGATAAGCACGGCTATCTGGAAGCGCTCGGCAAGCCGCGCATCGCGGCCGTCAAGCGGGATGCGGAGGTTGCCGAGGCGGAAGCGCTGCGCGACGCAAGGATTCAGAAGGCCAGTGCCGAGGAGCAGGGGCAGAAGGCGGAGCTGCTGCGCGATACGAATATCGCGGAGGCCTCCCGCGACAATCAGCTCAAGATCGCCGCCTTCAAGCGGGATCAGGATACGGCCAAGGCGGACGCCGACCAGGCTTATCATATTCAGGAGGCCCGCGCCAAGCAGACGGCCGTGGAGGAGCAGATGAAGGTCGAGCTTGTCCGCAAGATGCGGGAAATTGATCTGCAGGAGAAGGAAATCCAGATTCGCGAGAAGCAGTACGAGGCGGAAGTGAAGAAGAAAGCCGAAGCGGACCGCTATGCGGTGGAGCAGGCGGCGGAAGCCGAGAAGGCGCGGAAGATGCGGGAGGCGGATGCGCAGCAGTACAGCATCGAGACGCAGGCCAAGGCGACCGCGGAACAGAAGCGGCTTGAAGGCCAGGCCATCGCGGACGCCGAGCGCGCCAAAGGTACGGCGGACGCCGAGGTTATCCGTCTGCGCGGTCTGGCCGAGGCGGAAGCGAAGGAGAAGCTGGCGGAAGCGTTCCAGAAATTCGGCGAGGCAGCTGTACTCGACATTATCGTTAAGATGCTGCCTGAGCTGGCCGGTCGCATTGCGCAGCCGCTGTCGTCCATCGATAAGCTGACGGTCGTCGATACCGGAAATGGCGAAGGCGCGGCCCGTGTCAGCAATTATGTGACCGAGCTGATGGCGACGGCGCCGGAAATGCTGAAGAGTGTCTCGGGCATTGATGTGGAGGGATTGATCAAGGGGCTGACGAAGACCGGCGGGCAATCCTCCGGAAGTGCGCCGGTGGCTGTTTCGGCGCAGGCCGCCGCTCCCGCCGAGGTGAAGCCCCAGGAGAATTAAGCTGTTATTAATATCAGGGCTGTTCCGGCAAGATCCAATACGGATCTTGCGGAACAGCTTTTTTTCTGAGGGCAACTCCTTCAGATTCAGATCAGCGGCTGCTCCGAGGATTGCTGCATATATTTCTTGGGCGTAACGGCGCTGAATTCCTTGAATTCCTTAATAAAATGATTCTGGTCGAAATATCCGAGTTCCAGAATGCGGCTGAAAGCCGTCCCTTTATCCGGTTCTTCCAAAGCGTTCAGTACATGCTGAAACCGGATAATGCGGCTGAACAGCTTGGGAGATACTCCGACATACCGCTCGAAGGTTTTGTGCATATATCTTGTGGAATATCCGGTTTCCGCAGACAGCTCGCCGATTTGCAGCGTTCCCCGGCTGGCAAAGATTTTATCCGTTAAATACTGGACCAGATTCGGCACTTCCAGTTGTTCGCGGTAATATTGGCGGCAGAAGCTTTCAAAAGCGTGAATCCGTTCCTTGAAGGTGGGACGGGATGCGATCATTTCAAGCAACTCGGCTGCGTGAGGCAGCACGTTCTGAACGGGAATTTCATTTTCGGTGAACTCGCTGACCGGGAATTTGAGAAATTGCTCTGCGTAGCCCGGAAGAAACCGGATGGTGAAATAATCACAGTCGGATCTGACGAATATCCCTTGACGTCTTCGGACGATGCTTCCGCATATATTTCCGGACGGATTGTCTGGATAGCAGCAGATGACGATATCGATGCAGCCGTCTGGCAGGACGAATATCCGGTCGCTGTTCAAGGCATCGAGATGATATCCATAATACTGAATGCCTCCGCTCAATAAGGAAGGGACCGGATCAATATATTCCATGTAAGTGGACAGCGACTTCTCGAAGGAAGGCTGGTGCGGCCGGTACTTCAAATTGTAACGTTTGGTCAAGCTCATGGATCATTCACCACTTTCAAAATTAATCCGATTTTTTCAATATGATAAATTTAATTAAATCGCTTTGTTTATTTGTTGTCAATCCTCTATTTTTCGGCAATAACGGCCGGTTGGTTCTGATTTTTACTATAATTTTGCCAACCGCCCGATTACAATCGATTAAAACATATGAGTTTACTTGGTATTGGAGGGGGAGATTTATATGAGCAAGGTCCAGAGTACGGCATCCGAATTTACGCGCGAGATCGGCAGCAGCGGCAATTTCGTCCGTCAGGCCAACCGGTTTGTCACACCCTTCGGCGCTGGTCCGGACAAGCTT
>NZ_ASSC01000397.1 GCF_000520735.1 Paenibacillus forsythiae T98 | reverse complement strand
CTCGTATTTCTTGGCCGGAATTAGAATATACCATGACTATTCAAAGATTGCAATAGTTTTTCTCAAAAAACTTAAAATAAAACCCGAAAAAGCAGTTTTCACCGCTCTCTCGGGTTATCAGCTCCTACAATATTAAGCACGCGCTATTTATTCCCCGGCTTTGTTACGCATATGCGGGAACAGCAGCACATCACGGATGGATGCCGAGTCGGTCAGAAGCATAACCAAACGGTCGACACCGATTCCAAGGCCGCCGGTTGGAGGCATGCCATATTCAAGCGCACGGATGAAGTCTTCATCCATTTCATGCGCCTCATCATTGCCCTGCTCCTTCTCTTGAAGCTGTGCTTCAAAGCGCTGGCGCTGGTCAATCGGGTCGTTCAGCTCGCTGAACGCATTGGCATGCTCGCGGGCCACGATGAACAGCTCGAACCGGTCGGTAAACCGCGGATCATGATCGTTCTTCTTGGCGAGCGGAGAAATTTCGACAGGATGACCTGTTACAAATGTTGGCTGGATTAGCGTCTCCTCGACAAACTGCTCAAAGAACGCATTCAGAATATGACCGAAGGTCATATGCTTCTCTACCGGTACACGGTGCTCTTTGGCAAGACGATGAGCTTCCTCGTCGGTCATATGCACGCCGAAATCGACACCGGTTACTTCCTTAACCGCATCAACCATCGATACGCGGCGCCACTCCGGAGTCAAATCGACCTCGTGACCTTGATAGTTGATTTTTTGCGTACCGAGCACTTCCTGGGCAATATGCGCGATCAAGCTCTCGGTAAGACGCATGATATCCGTGTAATCGGCATAAGCCTCATACAGCTCAATCATGGTGAACTCCGGGTTATGGCGTGTGGAAATCCCCTCGTTGCGATAGACGCGGCCGATCTCATATACCTTTTCCAGACCGCCGACAATGAGCCGCTTCAAATGCAGCTCGATGGCGATCCGCATGTACAGCTCCATCTCCAGCGTGTTGTGGAAGGTAATGAACGGACGGGCCGCCGCCCCGCCGGCAATGGCGTGAAGAGTCGGCGTCTCCACTTCCAGATACCCGAGCGAGTCCAGATAACGGCGCATCGACTGAATAATCCGCGAACGGGTAATAAACGTCTGTTGAACCTCGGGATTGATAATCAGATCGACATAACGCTGGCGGTAGCGCAGCTCGACGTCCTTGAGACCGTTGTATTTATCAGGAAGCGGAAGCAGCGATTTGGACAACACTTCAATCTCGCTTACCTTAATCGTCGTTTCTCCGGTCTTTGTCTTGAAGACGGTGCCGGTCACACCGATAATGTCCCCCAAATCAAGCACGCCAAATGCCGCATATTGGACTTCCGGCACGCTGTCCTTGCGGACGTAAATTTGAATTTTCCCGCTAAGATCCTGAATGTGGGCAAAGCTGGCCTTGCCCATCGTCCGCTTGGCCATAATTCGACCTGCGACGTTTACTTGAATAACCTGTTCTTCCAGCTCTTCATTGGTCATTCCATCATATTTGGCCAAAATATTGCCCGCGTTATGTGTGCGCTCGTACTTTTTGCCGAATGGATCGATCCCGAGCTCGCGCAGTTCGTCCAACTTGCCGCGTCGAATCTGCAGCAGCTCGCTAAGCTCGCTTTCCGTAGTCCCTTGATTGCCAATTTCCTCACTCATTGCCTGTCATCCCTTCAAAAACAAATTTGAACCTCTTTAGACGTAAGAAGAAACGGCTGTCTCCCTACCGCCTTGACAGTACCGTTCCTTTGAACATATAACGATAATTACATTGCGGGTTATGACCCACTCGCAGCGTCCATTATAAGCCGGTACCCATCTCGTCAATACAGGCTTGGCCTTTCTTATATTTTGAAAAAAGCTTCCCTAAGGAAGCTTTTCAAATGGTTCCCCGCCTGCATCATCCGGTATGGTCAAGCCTCGCCGGCTGCGCAGTGTGATCGAACGATTTAGGTTCAATCTTATTTCATCTTAATATCAATGATTTTATATTGAATAACGCCTGCGGGCACGTTGACGTCGACGATCGTACCTTTTTTCTTGCCGATAATAGCTTTGCCCACCGGACTTTCGTTGGAAATCTTGTTATTGAGCGGATCGGATTCGGCCGTGCCGACGATCGTATACTCCATGATATCCCCGAACTCCATATCTTCAACGGTGACGGTTACTCCGACGCTGACACTTTCGGTGTCAATTTCGTCACTGTTAATGATGCGTGCGTTGCGGAGCATTTTTTCCAGGGTAATGATTCGGCCTTCGATGAAAGCCTGTTCATTCTTGGCATCTTCGTACTCCGAGTTCTCGCTTATATCTCCATATCCGATAGCCACTTTGATCCGCTCGGCCACTTCGCGGCGCTTGACGGACTTGAGGTTCTCCAGCTCCTCCTCCAGACGTTTAAGTCCATCCGGAGTAAGAATGACTTCTTTCTCGCTCATCTTAACCGATTCTCCTGTCGTATACATTTATTGAAAACACCATAACTATATGCGAATCCAAAGGGTTAAGAACCCTTCGCTGCATTGCTTCTAATTTGGAACGGCGAATTTATACTGTGAAATTATATGGGAACCGTTACAAAATGTCAATGACTGCCTTCGTAATGTCAGGTGGATTCAAATAAAGCGCAACAACAGGCGTTATACCGCGGAAACGGGCGCTTCTGCGCCTGCCGGACCACCCTTTTCTTCTTCTGAAACCCGGTCGACAAAATCATTTAAAATCCGCACCATTTCGTCACGCTTCGTTTCTTCCATAATGACATCCTTCACGCGGGCCGCACCTTTCAGCCCCTTCAAATACCAGGCCAGATGCTTGCGCATTTCGCGGACAGCAACCGCTTCGCCCTTCAAATCGACCAGACGGTCCATATGCAAAATGGCGACCTCGATCTTCTCTCCCGGAGATGGATCAGGCAGCAGCTCTCCGGTACTGAGGTACTGGACGGTGCGGTACAGCATCCACGGGTTGCCAAGCGCGCCCCGCCCGATCATGACGCCGTCGCAGCCGGTCTGATCCAGCATGGCCCGGGCATCCTGCGGCGTCTGCACGTCGCCGTTGCCGATCACCGGGATGGAGACCGCTTCCTTGGCCTGGCGGATGTAGCTCCAGTCCGCGTGACCGGTGTACAGCTGCTCACGGGTGCGGCCGTGCACGCTGATGGCCTGGCCTCCGGCCCGCTCCACCGCGCGCGCATTATCCACGACGTAAATATGCTCGCTGTCCCAGCCGATCCGCATTTTGACGGTAACCGGCTTGTCGACGGCATCGACTACGGCCGAGACCATTTCGTAGATTTTGTCAGGCTCAAGCAGCCAGCGGGCGCCGGCGTCGCATTTTGTCACCTTGGGAACCGGGCAGCCCATGTTGATGTCAATGATATCCGCGTTCGTTTCTTTATCGACCACCTTTGCCGCCTGCACCAGCGACTCGCGGTCCCCGCCAAAAATCTGCAAGCTGAGCGGTTTCTCCCGATCGTCGACAAACAGCATTTCCCGCGTCCGCTTATTGCCGTGCACAATCGCCTTGTCGCTTACCATTTCCGCGCAGACAAGGCCCGTGCCGAACTCCTTGGCGATCAGCCGGAAGGCAGGATTGCATACGCCGGCCATGGGGGCAAGCACAACCTGATTTTTCATTTCGATATTACCTATTTTAAGCATCGTGTTCACTTCCCTCTATATTGAAGATGAGTCGGTCAATTCCTTGACCCCGACCCCCAGAACGGTTGCAATTTTATCTAAAATTTGATCTTCCAAGCACCGGTTTCCCCGCTCCACCGCTCCAAGCACAGCAAGTGAAATGCCAGCGCGGTCGGCCAGTTCCTGCTGCGTATAGCCTTTTAGTTTCCGGTATGCCCGAATCCGTCTTCCCATCCGCTTGATGTCCACAATTTGATTCCTTCCCTTCCGTCTAACTTGCCCAGCGCTTTCGTCACGATCTCCCAAAGGCCGGATGGCTCGTCCCGGGGCACAATATCGCGGAGCGGAAAAAGCACGAATGCGCGTTCCTGCATACGGGGATGAGGCAGAATCAAATGCGGAGTGTCCAGCACCTTTCCATCCATCCACAGCAAATCCAAATCTACCGTCCGGGGGCCGTTGCGGATAGTCCTTACCCGTCCCAGCCGATCCTCAATCTCCAGCATCACATCCAGCAGCGCTTCAGGAAGCAGCGAGGTGCGCACAGCCGCAGTCATATTCAAAAAATTCGGCTGGTCGGCATAACCGACAGGCTCGGTCTCGTATATGCCGGAACAGCGCAGGACCTCAATCTCGGCATGAGCGCCAAGCAGGGCAAGCGCCTCTTTAAGACTTTGTTCGCGATCTCCCAAATTGGCCCCTAAAGCAATATAAGCCTCTGACAGCTCAGAGGTGGAATAATTACTCATAACCCGGTTCTCACTTTCTCGTTCTACGCAGTTCCACGGTCACGCCCTGGAAATGGACGTCGAACGGCGGGTGCGGCTTGGTCACCTTCACAGTCACCGCATTGATAATAGTATAAGTGTGAAGCAATACAGATGCAATACGTTCACCCAAAGCTTCAATCAGCTTGTAGGACTCTTGTTCGACAATATTTTTAACCAGCGCATGGGCCTCGGCATAGTTCACCGTCTGCTGCAGATCGTCGCTTCGTCCCGCTCCGCTTAAGTCAAGCTCCAGCTCCAGATCAATGTAATAACGCTGGCCCAGCTTGCGTTCCTCTTCAAAAACGCCGTGATATCCATAATATTCCATGCGGTGAAGCTTCATTTTATCCATGGACGATGCCACCTTTCATTATTTATCAGCGGAGTAGAGCATGGCGTCGCACATCGTAACCGTCCGTTTAATCAGCCGCACATCGTGAACGCGCACAATCTGGCAGCCCTGGGCGATGCCAAAAGCTACGGTTGCCGCCGTGCCTTCGACGACATCGTCTATAGGCAAGTCAAGCGCCGTGCGGATAAACCGTTTGCGCGATGTGGCGAGCAGTACCGGATAGCCGAGCGCCGTCAAGGCGTCCAGCGACATCATGGCCCGCAAATTTTCGTCGTAATCCTTGGCAAAGCCGATGCCGGGATCGAGGATGATATTCTCCGCCCGCACTCCAGCCCGCAGGGCCAAATCAATGCTCTCGCGGAGATCCGCGATCATATCAGCCTGCAAATCGGTGTAGTTCCGGTCTTCCCGGTTATGCATCAGAATAATGGGACAGCCAGCTTCGGCGGCGACCTTGGCCATAAAGGAATCGGCCTTGCAGCCCCAGATGTCGTTGATGATATGCGCTCCGGCGGCAATCGCCTGCTTCGCCACCTCCGCCTTATAGGTGTCGATTGATAGCGGAATTTGCGGCGCAGCGCGGTGGATCGCCTCAATAACCGGGAGGATGCGGCTTAATTCCTCATCAATGCTCACCGGTACATGTCCGGGGCGCGTCGATTCGCCTCCGATATCGATGATGTCGGCGCCTTCCTCCACCATCCGCAAGGCATGCCGGACCGCAGCCTCAGGCTTATCCCATAATCCGCCGTCGGAGAACGAATCGGGCGTGACATTCAGAATCCCCATGATCAATGTCCGCTGCCCCAAGGCAAGCTCCATGGGACCACTGGTATATTTTCGTGTATATAGTATAGGCTTCATTGCTCTACTCCCGCTCTCTGTCTGTACTTCTTAAGCAGCATCGAAGTGAGGGGGCCCGCCGACCCGCTTCCGACTACCGTCCGTTCATTCTCTTTCCATAGAGCCGTCACAGGGACGATCTCCTGAATCGAGTTGGTTAAAAATACTTCCTGCGCCCCTTCCAGCGTCCCCCAAGGGTACAAGCCGGTCTCCACTTCAAGACCTTCGCTTCGGGCCAGCTCCATCACCATTTCCCGGGTAATTCCCGGCAGGATGCCTGTAGACTCATCCGGTGTAAATAAACGTCCCGCTTTTATGAAAAAGACATTGCTGACAATGCCTTCCGCCACTTCTCCGCGCCCGGTTAGCATCAGTCCTTCCGCGCCGCAGTCTGCGGACGGGTAGTGTGACAGCTCTCTTTTGGCCAAAATATTGTTCATATAATGCAGAGACTTGAAGCGCACCTGGCCTTCCGGCGTGTTCCGACGGAGCTTGAGCAGTTGAAGCTCTTTTCCATATACATCCATATCAATCGTCCGATGCGGCAGCGCTTTGGCGAATAGCACCTGATTGGGACGGGTATAGTCTCCCGCAGGAAGGCCGAGAACATCCTCCCCGGCGGTTACGGTATAGCGGACGTAGGCTTCATGCAGCCCGTTCCGCTTCATCAGCTCCGCGATCCATTCCGCCAGACCGGCAGGATCGGGCTTATGAGGAATGCCGAGCTGACGGCAGCCCTCCGCCATCCGCTCCAGGTGCCGCTCCAGCAAAAATGGCCTGCCCCCGTACGTCCGGAACGTCTCGAACAGGCCGATGCCATACAAAAAGCCGTGATCCCTGACGGAAACCACGGCATCTTCGGCGTCTATAACGCCGCCATTCACTCCTATATAATTCATACCGTCTTCCCGGCTTTTCGCTTCAGGAAATTGCGGAGCATCGTATGTCCGTGATCGGTAATAATCGACTCCGGATGAAACTGCACGCCCTCAATCGGATACTCCTTGTGACGGAGTCCCATAATTTCGCCTTCCGCTGTTTCGGCGGTAATTTCCAGGCAGTCCGGCAGGCTCTCGCGCTCCACCAGCAAGGAATGATAGCGGGTCGCCGTAAACGGTGATTCCAAGCCCTCGAAGACAGAGCCTCCTTTATGATGGATCGGGGAGGTCTTGCCGTGCATGAGGCGCTCCGCGCGGATGACGTTGCCGCCGAACGCCTGTCCGATCGCCTGATGGCCGAGGCAGACGCCGAAGATCGGGATTACGCCTTTAAAATGGTCGATCAGATCAAGGCTGATGCCAGCCTCGTTGGGCGTACACGGTCCAGGAGAGATCAGGATATGATCCGGCGCCAGCTGTTCAATTTCTTCGATGCTGATTTCATCGTTGCGATAAACCTTGACCTCTTCACCGAGTTCCCCTAAGTATTGCACGAGATTATACGTAAAAGAGTCATAGTTGTCGATAACCAAAATCATGTTTAATTTGCTCCCTCCGCGCCGCCGCCAGGCTGCGATTCTCTCATGGCTTCACTGCAAAGAACCGCTTTTACGATGGCCTTGGCTTTATTATGGCATTCCCGGTATTCGCGGTAAGGATCGGAGTCGATCACGATGCCCGCCCCCGTCTGAATATACCCGGTTCCATCCTGTACAACCAACGTTCTTATAATAATATTTAATTCCATATTGCCGCCGTAGTCAATCCAGCCCATCGAACCAGTGTACGGACCGCGCCGGACAGGCTCCATTTCCTCGATGATCTCCATCGTTCTTACCTTCGGCGCTCCGGTAATGGTTCCCCCCGGAAACAGGGCCGCAATCACATCATACGCATCCTTGCCTTCCGCAATCCGCCCATTGACCTGGGATACGAGATGCATGACATGCGAGTAGCGCTCCACGGTCATGAGTTCGGGGACATTGACTGTACCGTACGCGGAGACACGTCCGATATCGTTGCGCTCCAGATCGACGAGCATAATATGCTCGGCCGTCTCTTTGGCGCTCCCGCGCAGCTCCGCCTCCATGGCGGCATCCTCCGCGGGAGTCAGGCCCCGGCGCCGGGTGCCGGCGATCGGCCGCGCGCTCACCTTGTCCCCGTGCAGCTTGACAAGCAGCTCCGGCGAAGCGCTGGACAGCGCGAAGCCGGGCGAGCGCAGCAGCCCCATGTACGGGGACGGGTTGAGCCTGCGCAGCCACTCGTACACCTCCTCCGGCGAGGACCGAAGCGCCGCTTCCTGCCGCAGCGACAGGTTCACCTGGAATACGTCGCCCTGGCGGATGTATTCCTGGATATCCCGCACCGCCTGCTGGAACTTCTCTCGGGTAAATGCCGAGGACATCCCCGGCCATTCACCCGATTCGGCCTCTGCGGGGATATCCGGAATATTCGGATTGTCCGCATCAGCTTCGGCCGATTCGCTCATCAGCCGCCACTTCTCCAGCATCCG
>NZ_ASSC01000396.1 GCF_000520735.1 Paenibacillus forsythiae T98 | reverse complement strand
CCGGACGGGTATCCGGCAGACTGAATGCCGGCAGCAGCACCAGAACGAACAGCAGGGCCAGTGCGAGAAACGGAACCGATTCCCCGTACCTCAGCAGGCCGATGCCAAGAGGGCCAAGGCCGAAGCCCAGACCGTAGGACATCCCGTAAAAAGAAAGATTCCGGCCCCGGTGCTCCGCGGGAGTCATCAGCAGAACCCACAGCTGCGCGGCATAATTGATCGCCGCGTCCCCGACGCCGATGAAGAGGCGAATCAGAAACCAGGCGGTGACGCCGGGCAGCAGCGGGAACAGCAGCAGGCAGACGAGCACAAGACCAATGCCGCCTGTCATGAGCTTTTTAAATCCGACGGCTCCCAGCATTCGTTCGGCGGCAAGCGTCATCGCAAAGGAGCCTATATATAATGCGGCCGCGTTGAAGCCGTTCAGCGAAGAAGAAACCCCTTTTTGCTCCAGCAAAATGGATATTACGGGGAGAAGCAGCCCCTGGCTGAGCCCCGAGATGACAATAACGGCGATCAGAATCATGTACTGCAATGTCCCGCTCCGTTGCAATGGTGCAGAAACGCTGTCCGACACGGATGATACCCTCCTGAAATTTCTTGTATAATCAAGAAGAAACGCCTGACGGCGTCCTTGGCGGACGCAAGTACGTTTCCAGCAGAAACAAACGGCTATACCGTCCTTGAAAGGGCGCTTTCGGTTCGGCCGTACGCCTTCCGCATACATGCAAACCCTCAACATTATAGTGGACAACCCTAAACCAAACAAGAGATAATAATCAGAAGTGAGTGATTTTCTGGGAGGACTGTATGCTTCATGGAATATGAATTGAAAATTGACGTGTCGCCCGTATATGAACTGATCGACAGCTTCATGCTATATGTAACGCGAAAATGGATTTCCAATCTGGATATCGGACCCGAATGGGTGCGCGACCTCGACGGGCGGATTCCCCCTCCAAAGATAGCGGCTCTGCGCCAGGCCGCCGAATGGCCGTTCGAGGACTATGACGTCCTGTACGCCTGGGCATATATTCACGGACCTTCCGCAAAAGTGCAGCTGTTCCTTGAGGATATGGAGTCCGCGACCGTGGAGGAATGGTTCGAGCTTGCGGCCCCCTACCTTCCCGGGTTCACCCTGGAAGAGTGCCGCCGGATCAAGGATGGCTACGGACCGCTGCTTCGTCTCTGGCATGAGCAGTATTTCCGTCATGTCGAGTCCAAAATGCTTCCGCTGCTTATTGAAGACGCTTCGGAGAAGAAGCTGCTGCAGAGCAAGATGGAGCAAGATGCGCTGATCGAGTATGCCTCGGGCGGAATTGTGATCGAGGACATCCCCGAGCTTGAAACGATTGTGCTTCTGCCGACGGTCCATCACCGGCCGATCAACACATACTGTTCCTACAAAAAGCTGATGCTTGTGCAATATCCCGTTGACGTTCCCGTGGAGAATGAGGATGAGCCGCCCACCCTGCTGCTCCGGATGACTAAAGCGTTGTCCGATCCGGTGCGGCTTCGCCTGCTGCGCTATCTCGCCAACGAGCCGAAGTCGCTCTGGGAAATGCAGTCCGACCTCGGCCAGTCGGGCGATATTCTGATGCATCATCTGATGATGCTGCGGGTAGCCGGACTTCTCCGCGTCCATTTGCGGGAAGAGCAGAACGATCGGTTCAGCATCCGTCTTGACGGCGCTTCGGAACTTCAGATGTTCCTTGAATCGTATATTCGTTTATAATACTCTTACGTCATACAGAACTGGCTTGGGCTTGTCCAGGCCAAACAAAGGAGTGAGCGAAAAATGAAATACTGGACTCAACAGGTGATCTTCGACCTGGACGATACTTTGGTCCACTGCAACAAATATTTTGACCTCATTCTGGGGCAGTATTTCGAGATGATGAGCGGTTGGTTCAACGAAGAAGGCGCGACAACCGAGGAAATCCGCCGCAAGCAGGCGGAGATCGATGTCGCGACGGTCAATATGAGCGGACTCGCAAGCGACAACTTTCCGAAGTCGCTGATCGCGACCTACCGCTATTTCTGCGCCAAGTATAACCGGCCGGCCGAGCCTTTCCAGGAGGGGCAACTGATGAAGCTCGGTCTAAGCGTCTACGATCAGGAAATCGAAGCCTATCCCGGCATGGTCGAAACGCTGGACAATCTGAAGCATGACGGCCATAAGCTGCACTTGTACACAGGGGGAGACCATTCGATACAACGCCGCAAGATCGAGCAAATGAAGCTGGACCTCTACTTCGAAGACCGTATTTATATCCGGCAGCATAAAAATGTCGAAGCGTTGGAAGAAATTTTGCGCGGCCGTCCCTTTAACCGAGAGCGCACCTGGATGATCGGCAATTCGCTTCGCACCGACGTGCTTCCGGCAATTACCGCAGGTGTCAAGAGCATCTATCTGAAGCAGGAGAACGAATGGCTGTACAATATGATCGAGCTTCAGCACGAGATGCAGCAATCGTTAATTACAATCTCTTCAATCCATGAAGTGGTGCCCGTCATCCGCGAAGCCGCTGTTCACCAGAACACAAGCCACGGCTGAGAAGCCAGACGGGACGGGCTGTTACAAATAGCATATGAAACCCTCCGCTGAAATGATTATACTACTTTAGTATTTTCAAGCATTCGGCGGGAGGACAGGAATGAAGAACAGCCAGGACAAGAAGAGCAAGATACGGAATCTCTATGCGCTGCCCATGGTGCTTGCGGGTCTGGTCGTCATCCTTGCGGTGGCGCTCGGGTTCGTTCTGACCAGGGGCGGAGCCGGAGAAGCCGGGGAATTGAATAATCTGCCCAACTACACCGATGTGAAAGGGACCATCGTCGTTGACAGTCTCAAATATGAGAAGCAGCCCCGCCTCGGAGCTCCGAACGCCAAGGTCAAGGTCATCGAATTTGCCGATTTCAAATGTCCCGCCTGCAGAAAGTGGACGCAAACCAACATGCAGCGGTTCATCAAGGATTATGTGGATACCGGCAAGGTCGAGTACTACTTCATGAACTTTGCCTTCATCGACCGCGACTCCTATCTGGCCGCCAGCGCAGGCGAAGCAATCTATCGCCAGAGCAACGGGAAGTTCTGGGAATATGTAGTCAAGCTGTACGACAATCAGGGGGACGAGAGCGAGATTTGGGCCACGGAGAAGTTCATCCTGAAATTCGTGAAGGACAACATTGACGGCATCGATTACGCCCGGTTCGAGCAGGATCTCAAGAGCCGGACCTATATGTTTGATGTAAAAGAGGATTTTAAAATCGCCGCCGCCTACGGCGTTAACGGTGCGCCCAAGTTCATGGTGAACGGCGCACTGCTGAAGGACTCCTCTTATGGCAGCTTGAAAGCCGCCATCGACAAGCAGCTCGCAGAGAACGGCAGCCAAGGGAATTGACAAGGGAAATTAACCCGTTAGAAACAGCCAGTTAAAAAACGTCAGGCCGGTCAAGGGATTCTTCTTTGACCGGCCTGTTTGGTTTCTGATTGAAGCTCAGCAGTCGGCAAAACCGCCATGATGCAGGTTTTTCTAACCAAACCCTCCACCCATAGGAAAAATCCTGACAGTATACAGGAATTTAAGGCTGTGTAACAGAATGTAGGGCTGAGGAGAGGAAAAAACTGTATCCTCGCAGGTATGTTATACAGTTGGTGTACGCACGCGGTCAAAAGATGCACAATTTCAGGCTTTGCATGATTTGCTTAAATGCTTTAATGCTTTAATACTTTAATGCTCCAACGTCCCAACGCTGCATCTGAACTGACGAAGAACATTCCGAATGTATTCAAAGGGCCTGGCTACAACCGGCCTCGAGGATGAAGGGATGCTTGTCTCTGAGATGGAGGAATATAACGTCTGAATGGGGCCGAGAGGATGAATCGAAGGGTGCCGGGCGCAGCCATTTCCATGGCTCACAGGACACCCCTCCCCTCGTTGTGCTATAGGGATTCTACCGCCAGTTCGCCCGTTTCCGGGCTTCTGAGCGTCAGCCGGCCTTCCACCGCCGA
>NZ_ASSC01000395.1 GCF_000520735.1 Paenibacillus forsythiae T98 | reverse complement strand
TTGGGAATACGGCCTCGACGGAGTGCCGAAGAAGAGCCAGCAGCAGAAATCCGCTGGTCAAAGTGGCAGTCCTGCCGCGAACGGCGCAGTGACAACGGGTACGAACTAATTAACAAATAAACCACTAAAAATAGATCATGGAGGGATGTCAATGACCGCTAAATACCGCCTGTTGGCTTTGGATATGGATGGAACTCTGCTTAATAGTGAAGAACGGATTACCCCGGAAACGGTGAAATGGATACACCGGGCGGTGGATGCGGGCATTCATGTCTGCTTGTCCACCGGGCGGGCGTTTAACTCCGCGTATCCTTACGCCAAGGACCTTGGGCTGAAGACGCCCATGGTTACCGTGAACGGCAGTGAAGTGTGGCGGGCGCCGCATGAGCTGTATCGCCGTTCCCTGATGGACCCGCAGCTTATCAAGCAAATGCATGCGATAGCGATCCAGTACGGCATCTGGTACTGGGCCTATTCGGTCGACGGCGTGTATAACAAGGAGAGCTGGGATGGCAATATCGACGGGCGGGAATGGCTGAAATTCGGCTATGATACCGAAGATGACGAGATTCGCCATCAGGTGCTGATGAAGCTTCAGGACATGGGGGGGCTGGAGATTACCAACTCGTCCCCTTATAATCTGGAGATTAATGCTCTTGGCGTGAACAAGGCATCCGGCGTCAAGGAAGTGTGCGGCTTGCTGGGAATCAAGATGGAGGAGGTTATCGCGGTCGGTGACAGTCTTAACGATCTTGCGGTCATTCAGCAGGCGGGTCTCGGGGTGGCCATGGGCAATGCCCAGGATACCGTCAAGCAGGCGGCCGATGCGGTAACCTCGACGAATAACAAAGATGGAATCGCCGAGGTTATCCGCCGTTTTATCTTCTCGGATGAAGCGGCGGCTTCGCGGGAGCTATAGCCTGATGCGGGGACTTCGGGTCCGCAAATCCTATCTATAAGGGGGACCAAGCTTGACTATTCTTGGATGGATTCTGATTATTGCACTGTTTGCCGTCGGCTTGGCCGGGGCAGTCTATCCCATTTTGCCCGGAGCATTGGCGATCTACTTTGCCTTTTTCGTCTATGGCTGGTTCTTCGGCTTCGGCTCGTTCGGGCCATGGTTCTGGATTATTCAGACCTTGATCGTCGCCGCGCTGTTTATTGCCGATTATGTCGTGGGGGCATGGGGGGTCAAAAAATTCGGCGGTTCCCGTTCCTCCATCATTGGCAGCACAATCGGTCTGATCGCGGGCCCGTTCGTGATTCCGGCGTTCGGCCTGATTATCGGACCGCTCCTTGGCGCGTTCATCGGCGAGATGATCGCCGGGTCAAATCCGGGCAAAGCGCTTAAGGTCAGCGCCGGCTCCATGCTCGGGCTGTTCAGCAGTACGGTGGTCAAGATTGTGCTGCAGATCGTGATGGTCATCCTCTTCTTCATTTGGATCGGCCGGTATTAAATTCACTGCAAAGAAGGGGAAACAGGTTGTCGAAGAAGGATTCTTTTATTAAAGGCACGATTATTCTGGCCGCCGCCGCTTTGGTGGCGCGTGTGCTTGGCATTTTTCAGCGGGTTCCGCTGGAGCACTTGTTCAACGATGTCGGGGATGCGGCCTTTTCGCAGGCCAACAATGTGTATCTGATGCTGCTGACGCTCGCCACGGCGGGCATTCCCAGCACGCTCAGCAAAATGGTATCAGAGCGCTACGCCCTGAACCGACCGGACGAAGCGCGGCAGGTTTACCGAGCCGCGCTTATTTTTGGCGCCGTCGTCGGCGTAATCATCAGCGCGGCGCTGTACATAACCGCTCCGTTGTTCGCGAAGCACGCGGGCGTGCCGGAAAGCACGCTGGCGATCCGGGCGATTGCCCCCGCGCTGCTGCTGTTTCCCACCATCGCGATGATGCGCGGATACTCGCAGGGCCGCAACAATATGATGGCCAACGGGATTTCGCAAATCGTGGAGCAGATTGCCCGCGTGTTCACAGCCATTCTGTTGGCATTTTTCCTGCTTCACCAGGGTTACGGGAACCCGGTTATGGCGGCGGGGGCCTCGTTCGGCAGTGTGTTCGGCAGCGTCGGAGCTTTCGCCATTATGCTGTATGCCGCTATCAGGATGAGGCAGAGCGACAAGCAGAGCGGCATTCACGCCTCCACGGAGGCCAAACTGCCGCTGCTCGGTATTTACAAGGATATTTTCAGCTTGTCCATTCCGATTATTCTGTCTTCCATGACGATTCAGGCCGTCTATTTCATTGACTCTTCCCTGATCGTTCCGCTGCTTAGCGGGCAGGTGGGCGGAGCTGAAGCGACGCGGCTGCTCGGCATTCTCGGTCAAAAGGCGCAGAGCATTGCGGGCATTCCGCCCGTGCTGGCAATCGCTCTCAGCACCTCGCTGATTCCAGTCATTTCTGCCGCTTATGCAAGGCGGGACGAGGACCACCTGAAGCGGCAGATCACGCTCGCGATGCGTATCGCCATCCTGACCGGAACGCCGATCGTGCTGTCGCTTGTCGTCGCGGCCCATTCGGTCAACGGCCTGCTCTTCAGCAGCCCTTCCGGGACCGGCATGATTGCGCTGCTGACACTGGGCACCATTTTTCAGATTACGATGACTACCTCGAACTCCATTCTGCTCGGTATGGGGAAATCGCGGATTTCCATGTTCTATGTGCTTGCGGGGATAGTCGTCAAGCTGGCGGCGAGCGTTCTGCTCAGCCGGTTCATCGGCATCTATGGCATCATCATCGCTACGGCGCTGTGCTTTATCGTTATTACCGGCCTGAATCTGCGACTGCTTCGCAGCATTGTGCCGTTTGAAATTATGGGCAAGCGCTGGCGCGGATATTTGCTGGCGTTTCTCGTATCGGGCGCAGCCGGTTACGGGCTGAATGCGGCGGCGCTTGGTCTTGCCGGAATGATACCCGTAAGGCTGGCCTATCTTATCGGCTGTCTGGCGGCTGGCGGGGCCGTTGTCATCCTGTATCTGGTTATGCTGATTGTGCTGGGCGTATTAAGCGCGGAGGAACTGGCCAGCTATCCGCGTCCGGTGCGCAAGCTGCTGAATCCGCTCATGAAGCTGCAGCCGGCGCGCGTGCGAGGAAGAGAATAAGCGCGGCCAGTTGACTTCCGCTGCACATTTTGCTTCACTTAAAGAGTAGCATGAGACAATTGTCATAGGAGAAGGGACGGTGCAAGTGATGGATAAAATCAGCTCGCCCGCTGAATTTCAGGCTGCCATCCAATCCCCCGGTTTAACCGTGGCCGTGTTCAAGGCAGACTGGTGCGGAGATTGCAAGTTCATCAATCCGTTTATGCCGGAGGTTGAGCGGAACTACGCAGACAAGCTGACGCTGGTGGAGGTTGATGTCGATGCTGTAGGCGAGGTTAGCCAGGAGCAGAATATACTTGGCATTCCAAGCTTCGTCGCCTACTCGGAAGGCCGGGAACTGGTGCGGTTCGTCAACAAGCTGCGTAAGTCGAGACAGGAAATCGAAGATTTTCTGGATCGCGCAGCTCAGGTCCATCAGAGCATCCACAAGTAATCGCCATTCGCCGCTTTCGCCGAATTTGTGTGAAAGCGGCGTTTTTTAAAATATAAGACTGTATAAGTTCCACGCTTATCAAATTGAATAGTCAGCGGACAATCAGGTTCTGTTCAATGTATGTATGCCGCATTCACCCTTATCGGTTATAATGGAAACGCATAACTTATTCGAAATGAAACAAAAGGCCGGGTTTGGCTCCATAAAATCCAATAAACGGCGGGTGATCGGATTGACGGCGAAACCATTGAAATGGCTTGGGTACATAACCTGTCTTATTATGTTTCTCGCCCTGCTTGGCGGTGCAGTGGTTACCAAAACGGGGTCCGGCCTCGAATGCGGAAATGAATGGCCGCTGTGCAACGGCAAGCTGGTTCCCGCTTATACGCTCGGACAGATGATTGAATGGAGCCACCGGCTGTTCAGCGGTCTTGCCGGGCTGGCCTCGCTTGCCTCGGTTCTGGCCTTCCGGCGCTATGCCCGGAATCGCCGCGACTTGCAGGCATATGCCTATATGACGCTGCTGTTTGTGGTCATCCAGGCATTCATGGGAGCGCTCGCCGTCGTGCGCCCGCAGACCGCCGCCGTCATGGCGCTGCATATGGGCTTCTCGCTGATCGCCTTCGCCAGCTCGTTGATGCTGGCTCTGGGCGCGGGGAGCCGCTATTCCGGCGAACAGACCGGCGCCCTTCCGCCCGTTGGCAAAGGCTTTCGCAATTTGACCTGGATTACCGCCATTTATGCTTATATCGTCGTCTATGTCGGCGCTTTGGTCAGTCATACGGGTTCGCAGGGGGGCTGCTCGGGCTGGCCTTTGTGCAACGGAGAAGTGATCCCGGAGCTTTCCGGAGGAACCGGCATTATGTTTGTTCACCGGATTGCGGCTATGCTGCTGTTCGTTCTTACAGCGGTGCTCGGACATCTGGCATTCTGGAGGCATGGCCGCTATCCTGAGCTTGGGAAGCTTGGCGCCTTGGCCGTCGCTTTGTGCGCACTTCAGGTGCTTAGCGGCGCCAGTGTCGTGTTCACCCTGTACAACGAGCAATGGTATCTGTTTGCCGCTTTGGCCCACATTGTGCTGGTATCCGGCTTGTTTGGCGTGTTGTGCTATATGAGTGTACGCGTGTGGCAGCTTGGCAGAATAGACAGAGAGAAGGATTCGGCTGAAATCGGCCATTTTGGATAGAGCCCGTTCAAGGAGGAACAATATATTGGGATACAGTAATTTGCGCCAATGGATAGAACAGCTGCGGAAGGATAAAGACCTTGCCGTAATTGAAGCGCCGGTTGATCCTTATCTGGAGCTGGCGGAGATTCACCGCCGTGTGATCCAGGAAGAGGGACCGGCTCTGTTGTTTACGAATGTAAAAGGGACTCCCTTTCCGGTTGTCACCAACCTGTTCGGCACGGTCCGGCGGGTGGATCAGGCTTTTGGTCCCCGGCCCGAAGCGCTGATGAAGTCGCTGATGGGCGCGGTGGAAACGCTGCTGCCGCCAACGCCAACCGGTGTCTGGAAGGAAAAAGGGCTGCTGTTTGACCTGCTCAAAGTCGGCGTCAAGAATGTCCCGCAGGGCGAGGCGCCGATCTTGAGCGTCTGCCAGAGCACCGATCCGCTCAAGGGATTGCCTCGGGTTACAAGCTGGCAGGAGGACGGAGGCCCGTTCGTTACGCTGCCGCTCGTGTATACGGAAAGTCCTTCGAATCCCAAGGATCATAATCTCGGGATGTACCGGATTCAAATATATGACGACCAGACGACAGGCGTTCACTGGCAGATTCACAAGGGCGGAGGATTCCACCACCATGAGGCCGAGCTGCGGAATGAA
>NZ_ASSC01000394.1 GCF_000520735.1 Paenibacillus forsythiae T98 | reverse complement strand
CGCTGCCGCTCAGCGGATAGACTGTACTCCCGCCGCCGGCCTGTTTTACTTTAAGACCAAAGCCCTTGGCCGACTGTACAATCGTCCCGCTAAGCTGCTGCTCGGCTGCGGCGGTCGGCGGCTTCAAATCCTCCGGCAGCGCTGCGTTCGCATCGGCCAGAAAGAAGACCGCCTCCGACCGGGTCAACGGCTGCTGCGGAAGAAGGTATCCGTCGGAGGATGCTCCGATATACCCCTGGGTCGCCGCCTGCCGCAGCCATTTCCCCGCATCTCCGGCAGGAAGAAACGCAAGATCCTTGTAGCTCTGGAGCTTGTCCGCTGGCGCCTCTTGCCAGTGGAGGGCGGAT
>NZ_ASSC01000393.1 GCF_000520735.1 Paenibacillus forsythiae T98 | reverse complement strand
CCGGAAGAAGTCCGGCATTCTTCATGATCTTGAACGACATCCTTAGCTCCTCGGGCACTCCCGTCATATCCTCCAGCTCCAGCGGCTTGCCATGGCCCGGCAAATTCCGGAATTCGCCTTTGCGCATCGCCTCTTCAATCCGCTGCTCGGCCAGCCAGGACAGTATGGCCATTTCCACCGCCTCCTCTGTGATTACTCCCGGCGCGCTGCGCGCCTCGCTTTATTTTATCATAGATGAACATTGTCCCGCTCCCGCCAGAAATGCGTTATACTGCTCACAATCGCAAAAAATCCGCATAGTCCGGAGCCGGTCCGGATCATGCGGATTCTTGATGCTGCCATATGCCTTCCGGGCATGACGTCCTTAAGTCAGCAGCGACTCGGCGCCGTCAATGACGATCTGCGCGCCGGTAATATGAGACGAATCATCCGACGCAAGAAAGCA
>NZ_ASSC01000392.1 GCF_000520735.1 Paenibacillus forsythiae T98 | reverse complement strand
CATTAAAAATTGGAAGGCGGCGCGAAACAATGAAGCAGCCTACGGAAACAATGAGGACCCGCTCGAATTGGTTAAACAAAGCTTTAATGACAATGTGCTCAGCCTGGTAAAAGCTCATCCGGAGACGAAATTCTATTTATACTATCCGCCCTATTCAGTTCTGCGTCAGCAGATCTGGTACATCACTAATCCGCAGCGGTATGCCAACCAGCTGGAGATGAAGCGTTACATCTTCGAGCAACTCAGCGCCTATTCCAATGTGAGCATCTATGAATTTCAGACAGACAGCGATATCACTTACGACCTGGATCAATACAAGGATCTCTCCCATCATTCCGGCGCGATTAATTCTTTGATTGTGGATGAAATTTCAAAAGGCAATCATCGGGTCACGGCGGATAATCTGGAGCAGAATATCAAGCTGTTGCAGCGGCAGGCTGAAAATGTAGTTGTGAATACCGCCGAGGGCACGGTCTATTCTATCGATGTCAGGCTGAACGGTAAGGAACAGAGCTTCGGGTTCCTGCCGCCTGCGACGGGGGACATCATTATGGCTCCCCTTAAGGCCTATGCGCAGATGCTGGGGGCCTCATTCGATTATAATATAGACAATAAGCTGATTACTTTAGCCAAAGGCGGTATTACGGCGGAAATTACCGTGGGCTCCGATGAAGCCATTGTCGACGGGCGGACGGTCAAGCTGGCAGCTGCCGTTGAGAACAAGATTGGAGTTATGGCCGCTCCGCTGGAGTCCATTGCCTCTTTATTTGGAGGCACCGTAACCTTCGGGGAGCCAAAGGATAAATTGCTTGGAGTAGATATAACAATAGGGCAGTAGCTTACATCCCGCATTGCAGCGGCTAAAGCAAGGATATGAACGAAGAGGAGAAGGGCCCGTTCACGGTCTGATATGCTCCCCATACAGTAGACAGGTGAAATAATAAAAACCTGTTATTGTAAGGGGAGTGTTTTTTATGTCCAAAAGAAGCTCTCCCTAATTCTTATATCACTGATATAGAAAACGCATACCCATCCAAGATTTCAAGATTTATGATGTGCTGAAAACACTACAGAATCCGCAGTTTTTTCACATTTACACAAAATTAACGCATGATTTACATAAAAGCAACATACATGTCAGTGACATATAGTAAGTTCGAAATAGATTCGGCTGATCGGTAAACACGGGTCGGCTGATCTGATACCAACAGAAGGAATGTCCGGACATGAACTCTGAAATGGGCTCCGCAGGGGCAAAAACGCAACTTTATTTGCAAGTGGCAGACAAGGCGAGGGAGATTATCAGCAGCCGCAAGCTACAGGCGCATGATCCCGTTCCTTCGGAGGGAGAGTTGGCGAAACTGTGCGGCGTCAGCCGGATGACCGGCAAGCTCGCGCTGGAGCATTTGGCGGAGCAAGGCTTGATCTATCGTCTGCCGAGAAGGGGGTCATTTCTCGCGGGGAGGCGGGAGGAAGCAATTGATGCGGGCGCAGGCCGGACGGAGCAGGCGGCCGCAGCGGCCGCGCGGATAGCAGGCAAGCAGATCGCACTCATCTTGCCTCACCTGTCCGAGTACACATCAAGGATTATCGCCGCTGTTGAAACCGAGGTGCGCAAGCATGACTTCGACCTTATTCTGCAAATCAGCAAGGACAAGGACGACGAGGATCGCGGCTTGCAGAAACTCGTGGCCGGCGGCGTGGGTGGCGTCATTCTGTTCCCTCAGGGGCGCAAGACATGCAGCGACCAGGTGCTCAGGCTGAAGCTGGAGCAGCTGCCGCTGGTGATCATCGACCGCATTTTCCGCGAGGTTGAGATCGACTGCGTGTATCATGACCACTACCGGGGCTCTTATGAGATGGCGCAATATTTAATTGGAAAAGGACACCGGCAAATCGGCTACACCTCGAACATGAGCGAGAATATTACCAGCCGGGAGGAACGGTATCAGGGGTATATCCAGGCGCTGCTGGATCACGGAATTCCGGTCAGGAACGAATATATCCATTTCCGCAGCGTTCCTTGCGATCCCGGCCGCATCAACGAGAACGATCCGGAGCAAGAACAGTTCATCGCCCGAAGTCCGCAGATGACTGCGGTGATGTGCGGGGACGATCATGTGGCGGCGACCACCTTGTTCACGGCGCTGCATATGGGCATTCCGGTTCCGGACAAGCTGTCGATCGTCGGTTTCTCCGACATTCAGCTGTCGGCCCTGATGCCGGTTCCTCTGACGACCGTGCGCCAAGATACGGAACGGCTGGCCCGCTCTGCGGTGGACCTGCTGATGAAGCGCGTCAACCGTTCCAAGGAGAAACAGCTTACCATCAAAATTCAGACGGCCATTACCGAGAGGAAGTCCGTTCTTGACAGAGGAGTTCTTATATGAAAATTCACTTTCTCGGAACCGCGGCGGCCGAGGGGTTCCCGAATGCCTTTTGCCGCTGCGAGTTCTGTATTAAGGCACGGGAGCTTGGCGGAAGAAATATCCGCACACGCTCTTCGGCCATCATCGACGATACGATCAAATTCGATTACTCGCCCGATTCCTACATGCAGGCCTTGCGGGACGGGCTGCACTTCGGCGCGATTGAGCATTTGCTCGTCACGCATACGCATTCCGATCATTTTAACGCATACGATCTGGAATGCCGGAGAGCGGGAATCGCCCACGGGCTGGAGCATCCGCTGCACATTTACGGGAACGACTGCGTCATGCACCATGTCCGCACGGCCATCGGACGCTTCGAGGGCGAGCGGTTCGCCTTTCACCGCCTGCATCCGTTCCGGACGTTCACGATGGGGGAAGCCCGTGTAACGCCGCTGCTCGCCGATCACGACCGTATGGAGACCTGCCTGCTGTACGTTGTGGAAAAGGGCGGCAAGAAGCTGCTGTACGGCCATGATTCGGGCTGGTATCCGGAGCCGACCTGGGAGTGGCTGCGCGGGCAGGAACTGGACGGCGCCATTCTTGACTGTACGCACGGCTATACCGGCAACTCCCGCGACCGCAATCATATGGGAGTCGAGACGGTGCTGGAGACGCAGCGCGAGTTCCGCCTGCACCACATTATCAAGCCGGAAGGGACGATCCTCGTCACCCATTTCAGTCATAATTCCAGGCTGCTGTACGACGATTTCGACGCCATCTTCCGTCCCGTCGGGATCATCACCGCCTATGACGGGTTGATTATAAACCTCTAATTTCGATAAACCAAGGAGTGGGAAATGACATGAAAAAGGTATTGAAGATGGCGTGCATCGCC
>NZ_ASSC01000391.1 GCF_000520735.1 Paenibacillus forsythiae T98 | reverse complement strand
CTTCCGGCAGCCGTTCTGGAGCATGCGCGCGGCGAGGTGAAGGAAGAGGATCTGCGCGTGGAGCACATGATTGCCTCGCTCGAAGAGAACCGTCTCGGCGCGGAGAGCGAGCGCGAGCGGGCGGAGAAGCTGCGGCGCGAAGCGGAGGATCTGCGCGGCAAGCAGCGCCAGGAGCTGGAGAAGCTGGAGAACCAGCGCGACAGATGGCTGGAGAAGGCGGAGAAGGAGGCATCCGCCATTGTCGACAAGGCCCGTAAGGAGGCCGAGCAGATTATCAGCGATCTTCGGCGGCTGGCTATGGAGGAAGGGGCGTCGGTCAAGGAGCATAAGCTGATTGAGGCCCGGCGGAGGCTCGACGAAGCACAGCCTGCGCCCCGCAAGAAGGAGCCGGCGCGAGGCGCGAAGAACAAGCAGACCCGCCAAATCGGGCCGGGCGATGAAGTGGCCGTCCACAGCCTGAATCAGAAAGGCCATGTCGTCGAGCTTAGCGGAGCCAAGGAAGCCGTCGTGCAGCTCGGCATCATGAAGATGAAGGTGCGGCTGGACGATCTGGAACTGCTGTCGCCTGCCAAGCCCGCTGCGAAGCAGCCGCTTCGCCAGGCCACGACCGTGAAGCGCACAAGGGACGAGAATACCCGCAGCGAGCTGGATTTGCGGGGAGCGAATCTTGAGGAAGCGCTGATCGAGACCGACCGTTTTCTCGACGAAGCGTTTCTCGGAAATCTTGGCCAGATTTACATTATCCATGGCAAGGGGACCGGTGTCCTGCGCTCGGGAATCCAGGAATACTTGCGCAAGCATAAGCATGTCAAGAGCTACCGTCTCGGCAACTACAATGAAGGCGGCGCGGGCGTTACGGTTGCGGAGCTGAACTAACGGGCTTTCCCGGCGGAAAGAAGGAGAAGACCTATGGAACACGTAATTGATGCCTGGCTCAGCCATCCGCTGGGAAGCCTGCTCGGCTACTTTGCGGTTGCCATTTTGGAGTTGGTTGTCTTTTTGTCCATATTCGAAATGGTAACCAGGTACAACTGCTGGGATGAAATCCGCAGAGGGAACGTGGCGGCTTCAATGGCGACCGGCGGCAAAATCTTCGGCATCTGCAACGTGCTGCGCTTCAGTATTCAGGCGGAGGCTTCGATTTATGAAACCATGAAGTGGTCCGTGATCGGTTTTGCCCTGCTGCTGATTGCTTACTTTATGTTTGAATTTCTGACGCCTGTCTTTTCAATCGACAAGGAGATTGCGGCCGATAATCGGGCGGTTGGCCTGACGGCCATGCTGATTTCCGTGTCATTGTCCTATGTGATCGGGGCTTCCATTATGTAGCGGACAAATCGGGCGGCGCAAAAGGAGACGCTAATAGCCGAATGAAAATTCTGGTGCGTGTGCTGTTTGTTGCGGCGGTCTTGTTTCTGGCGGCCGGAATAATCTATTTAATGATGAATTGATGAAGGAGACGAAAGACATGGATACAACCATCTGCCCCTGGTGCCATACGGAAATCGTATGGGACGAAGAGCTCGGACCGGAGAAGGCCTGCCCGCATTGCGGCAATGAGCTTAGCGCTTACCGTACGGTCAATATCAGCCGGGAAGAGCTGGATGACGATTTGGAAGACGATGACGACGAGCATGAGCATGAGCATGAACATGAACATTCCGATGATTTGTGGGGAGATGAGCAGGACGGAGTTGTTCCCGTATTCAACACGCTTGATGCTTACCGGGATACTTATGATCTGGAGCGCTATGACAGCACGGTGGCCTCTGTTCTGGACGGGCAGGCCGAAGCCCCGGAATGTCCGCAGTGCCATGAATATATGCTGCTGGCCGGCACGGTGGGGGTAAGCGATTTCCAATCGGCGGAGCCTGCTGCTGTTGGAGCGCCGCTATTGAGCGCGCCATTCTCTCTAAATATGTATGTCTGCCCGTCATGCTTTCAGGTTCAGCATAGCCTGGCCGAAGAGGACCGGGAGCAGTGGGTGCGCAATATCGGCGGCCTCCGTTAAATAAATCAGATTCTTCGCTAAGATCCTCCGGTTTGGGGCATGTTAAACAGGTGCATGTCTCAAGGCTAAGGGGGAATACGATGAAGGTCTCGCTGCGGGGACAGGCGGCGCTGCTGCTGGCGGTTAACGGGCTATTCGTGCTATCGGGCGCGCTCGCGGGAACTTTTCTGAATGTCTACCTGTGGAAAAGCCGGCAGGATTTCGCCATGATCGGCTGGTTTACTGTAGCTCAGCAGCTTGCTCTGGGTCTCAGCTTCTGGCTGGGGGGCAAGTGGGTGAAGGAGCATAATAAAATGAACGCCCTGCGGCTTGGCGTCGCCGTTTCGGGCCTTTTTTATCTTCTGGTGCTGTGGCTGGGGAGCAGGGTGGTCCAGTACGTCTGGCCGCTTGGCCTGCTGCTTGGCATTGCCTCGGGCTTGTTCTGGCTGGCCTTTAACATCGTTTATTTTGAAATTACGGACCGGAGGAACCGGGATGTTTTTAACGGCTGGGTCGGGCTCCTTGGCTCGCTGACCGGCATTGTCGGGCCGTGGCTTTCCGGCTGGCTGATCTCCGCGCTGCACGGCAATCGGGGATACCGGCTTGTTTTTATTCTCTCGCTTTGTATTTACGGTGCTGCGGCGGTGCTGAGCTTTTTTCTGAAAAAGCGCAAAACATCCGGCAGTTACGAATGGCTGGAGCCTTGGCATCAGCTGCGCAGCGGA
>NZ_ASSC01000390.1 GCF_000520735.1 Paenibacillus forsythiae T98 | reverse complement strand
GAAATGGCGGCTCAGCTCCGCAATCCGTGAAGCCATATCGACATCAGCGGTAACAATCGAGTTGATGCCTCTGTGGTCTTTGCGGAAGGCCTCGGCGACCGAATATTTGACCGTTCCGACTCTGGAGCGGCTGAGCGCCCCGTCCACATCGATGCCGACAACCGCAGTGTTGCCCATGACGACGCAGTGCGCTCCGTTGACGCCAGGCACTCTTTTGGCCAACTGCTCCAGATGGTCTTTTAACTCGGCATCCCTTGAGGAGACAACGGCGGTTCCGTCATCGGCCAGCGGTCTTACCCCGCGTCCCCCGTTATTCATGTCATGCATTGCCGAATGTTTATCCTGAGGAGAGGGTGATGACTCTTTTTTTACCATACCGCAGCTTGTCAGCAGCAGTAGAAGGACCAGCAACAGACACATTGATTTTCTCATAGATGCTTGCTCCTTTCGTCCAAGATGAACTCTGGTGTTATCTTTGCCAGCGGCGGAAAGAGTTATGTATCTTTAAGACAAACCAGGCGCTGTGGAGGGGATAACATGAAAAAGATCTTTGTACTGGATACCAATGTGCTGCTTCACGACCCCAATTCGATCTTTTCGTTTAAAGAGAACGAAGTTATCATTCCCGCCGTGGTGCTGGAAGAGATCGATAACAAGAAGCGCAACGCCGATGAGATCGGGCGCAATGCCCGCACGGTGTCCCGCCTGCTCGACGGACTTCGCGAGCGCGGTCATCTGCACAGCGGCGTGGAGCTTGAGCATGGGGGCACGCTGAAGGTCGAACTGAATCACCGCAGCTTCATCAAGGTGCAGGAGATGTTCGGCGAGGTATCCACTGACAATCGGATTTTGGCTGTGGCGCTTAATTATTTGCAAGAGGAGAACGAGAAGGCCGATCCCCGGCCTGTCGTGCTCGTAAGCAAGGATGTTCTGGTCCGCATCAAGGCCGATGTGCTCGGCATTACACCGGAGGACTATCTGTCCGACCGGACGGGCGACTTGAATGAGCTGTATGCCGGGTACCAGACGCTGCCTGTCCACCCGGCGCTGATTGACGAGTATTACAGCAACCGCTCCCTTTCCGTCAAGCAGCTGCAGCTGTCCTACCCGCTCTATCCCCATGAATTTATCATTCTGAAGGATGAGATCGGCAGCGGCAAGTCGGCGCTGCTCAAGGTCAGCAGCGACGCCAGCCGCCTGGAGCCGCTGTATCTCGGCAACGACCCCGTATGGGGAATCAGCGCCCGCAACGCGCAGCAGCGGATGGCGCTCGAACTGCTGCTTAACGAAGACATTCCGCTTGTCACCATCACGGGCAAGGCGGGGACGGGCAAGACGCTTCTGGCCCTTGCCGCCGGGCTCTTCAAGGTGGAGGATGAGCATAAATACAAGAAGCTGCTGATCGCGCGGCCCGTCGTTCCGATGGGCAAGGACATCGGTTATCTGCCCGGTGAAAAAGACGAGAAGCTCCGGCCGTGGATGCAGCCGATATACGATAATCTGGAGTTCCTGTTCGATACGAAGAAAGCTGGAGACATTGACAAAATTCTGATGGGTCTTGGCAGCATTCAGGTTGAGGCGCTGACCTATATCCGCGGCCGCTCCATTCCGGGACAATTCATTATCATCGACGAAGCGCAGAACCTGTCGCGCCATGAAGTCAAGACGATTGTTTCCAGAGCGGGCGAGGGCAGCAAGGTCATACTGATGGGCGACCCCGAGCAGATCGACCACCCTTACCTCGATGCTGCAAGCAATGGACTCAGCTATATTGTGGAAAAGTTCAAACAGCAGGGGATCAGCGGCCACATTACGCTGGAAAAAGGGGAACGCTCCCGTCTGGCCCAATTGGCGGCGGATTTGCTGTAATTCATACTCAGGCTTCAGGGAAGGATCGGGAGACAGACTCCCGGTCCTTTTTTGTACAATGAAAGGAAAGCGTTATCACATGCGGGCAGACAAAAGCGCATCAGGCTGGTAAAATAGGGAGACGGGTTTCGAAACGGACAAGGAGGAGAACATGCTGAGACGCAAAAATTACTGGCTGCTGTTTGCAATCCTGCTGCTGTCGCTGACAAGCTTGTCTCCCGGCATGGATCTGAACCAAACGGACGAGCGTCCCCTTGTGAACGAATATCCATCGCAGTCCCAGAGCTTCTCTCAACGGCAAAAGGGCGAACCGGCGTATCTTCGGATATCGGTATCGCTTAGCCATAAGGAGTTCCGCGAGCTGCAAAAAATAAGCCGCAATTACACCTTGTCCAGCGGAGTGAATATTGAGCTTGTCAATCTTGGAGAAAGCGCCGGATATGACGCTGTGATGGACGAGCTGACGATTGGGAACAGCCCCGATATTGTGATGAC
>NZ_ASSC01000389.1 GCF_000520735.1 Paenibacillus forsythiae T98 | reverse complement strand
TTAGCCGCGAAGAGACGGCAGGCGGGCATGCCCCCGCACCGCTGCGCTTGCCGGATTATACCGTATACACGCTGAATTCAAAGCAGAGAATCGCTTCGATGGCGGCAGGAGGCTTCTTTCTCTTCGGGATTGGTTATCTGTTCTATCACAATCCGGTTATAGCGCTGCTGCTGTCGGCGGGAGGATACTTTGCTCCGCGCATATGGAGGGATTATCTGAAGAAGCGCCGACGCGCCATGCTTAACCTTCAGTTCAAGCAAATGCTGTTCTCTCTGTCTTCCTCGCTGTCCGCAGGCAGGTCGGTGGAAAATGCGTTTCGTGAAGCAGTTCAGGATTTGAAAATGCTCGATCCGGAGGGCGGCAGCGATATGATTGCCGAGCTGAACATTATCTGTGCGCGGTTGGAATACGGTCAGCCGATTGAGGAGGCTCTGCTTGATTTCAGCAGGAGGGCGGATATGGAGGATATCCGGCGGTTCGCCGATGTCTTCTCCGTCTGCAAACGGACGGGCGGCGATCTGGTGGAGGTGGTGCGCCGCACCTCAAGCATCATCGGCGAGAAGCTGGATGTTCAGCAGGAAATCGCGGTAAGCATTTCCCAGAAACGGTTCGAGTCCAAGGCCCTGCTTGTATCTCCGCTTATTATGCTGCTGTTTATGAGCTTGAGCGCCGGAGACTATATGGAGCCGATGTACACCGGATTCGGTATGCTGATCTCAACGTTTGCGTTGGCCGCGCTGATTCTGTGTTATTTCTGGATCGGCAAAATTATGGACGTTCCGCTGTAAGGAGTGTGAGGAACCTGAGATGGATTTGCGGATTGGCCGCCCTTGCGCTGATTGCGGGCTGGATAGCGCTCCGCGCCAGGAGCGGGAAGCGGTATGCCGCTCTGCGGACCATAGCTGTGGACGGCTTGCGCCTGCGCAGTCTTTCGGAACCGCTGCTTCTGCTGCTGGAGAAGATGGAGGCTGCCCGAAAGTTTCCGGTATTCGCGTTCCGGCTGCAACGGTCAGTGCAGCGGATATACGGGCAGCGCCACAGTGCGGAAATTACGCTGCTGTTTATGGGAGAGATGCTGGCCTACAGCTGGCTGTTCATTTTGGGAGGCTGCGGTTTGGCGGGACTCAGCGGAGAGCCGGCCGCACTCATTCTCGGCATTCTGCTGGGCGTTCTGCTTCCCGCCGCCCTTGCCGCCGACCTGCACAAAAAGGTCAAGGTGCGCGAGCAGCTTATCATGATGGAATTGCCGGATCTGTTAAGCGGGATTGTGCTGCTGGTCAGCGCGGGTGAGACGGTGCAGCGGGCGATTACGCGCTGTCTGGACAGCAGAAAGAATGCCCCCCACCCGTTGTACCGGGAACTGCTGACGATGACGGGCGAATGGGAGAGAGGCTACTCGTTTCAGCAGGCATTCGAGAATTTCAGCAAGCGCTGCGCCGTGCAAGAGGTTTCGCTGTTCACAACAACGGTGCTGCTGAATGTGCGCAGAGGGGGAGGAGATTTTGCGCTCGCGCTTCGCGATTTATCCCGGCAGCTGTGGGAGAAGCGCAAGGCGGTTAGCCGGACGAGAGGGGAGCAGGCCTCCTCGAAGCTGGTATTCCCGATGGTCGTTATTTTTGTAATTGTCATTGTATTGGTGGGTACTCCGGCTTTTATGATGCTGAATATGTAGGAGGATGAGAATCATGTTAACGATTGTGGAGAACGGCAAAAAATTTTGGCGGGACGAGGAAGGCTTGGGTACGCTCGAAATGATTCTGATCATTGCCGTACTGGTCGCTGTGGTTGTATTGTTCCGCCAAAAGATCAGAGAGGTGATTTCGGATCTGATTGATACCGCCGGTGAAAAGAGCCAGGAAGTATTTGAAGACAAGTAGAAATCGCGAATGAGAACAAAACTTCGCGGAGATGAAGGAAGTTTCACTGTGGAGGCGGCGATGGTGCTGCCGATTATCATGTGCATTACGATGCTCCTGCTGTTCTTCTGCTTGTACAGCTACCAGAAATCGATGCTGCTTCAGGTGGCGTCTTCCGCCACCGAGCGGGCAGCTTACAACTGGGATAACAGCCATAAAGCCAGGGACGGATCGTTCCCCCAGGGGGAATATGATTCCCTTTACTGGCGAATCGGGGATGACCGTCTGCTGAGCAGCTTGTTCGGGGTTGGAGAGAACGGTGGAGCTTCTGTGATACAGCTTCCAGGCGGCGGAGTGCAAGAAGACAATCTGCCTGCCGTCAAATTGGGGAAGTCCGCTGTCAGGGTCCCCGGCAATGTGCTGGGGGAAATGGGTTATAGCTACACGCTCACGGGGAGAAAAGTAAATGCCAAGCTTCGGCGGATGCTGCATTTGCCCGTGCTGGACGAGATTCTTTCGGATGGAGCGCAGCCCGAGGTTGCCGCGCAGTCGCTTGTGGCCGAGCCGGTTGAATTTATCCGTACCGTGGACTTGATGCGGTATTATGGCGCCAAATTTCGCGGAAGGTCTGCGAATAATGAACCGCGGCAAGCGATGAAGAAGCAGGACGCTTCCGCCATGATGTCCAAGCTTGGGCAGCGTTCAGGGAAAGCAAACCATCCGGAGTAGATGCGCTTATAAAAATGAGAGGAAGAGAGGATGAACAGACTAATTGCGGCCCGAAACCGCTGCGCCATACAGTATAAATACTGGAGAAGACAAACGGAAGGATCGGTTTCGGTATTCCTGATTATGGTGCTGGCCTTTGTGTTCCTGTTCTCCGCAGTGCTCATTGATTATGCGCGGATGGCCGCCGCCAGTGTCCAGGGTGAGCGTCTGGCTCGTGCGGCTGTACGGTCGGTGATGTCCGCTTACGATGTGGAACTGCGGGAACAATACGGGCTGTTTGCCTTTGGCGGAAGCGATGGGGATGAACTGATGGCCCGGACACTAGATGATACTTTTCATAAAAGCGGACGCGGCGACAGCTTCAATCTGGTGAATCTTGGCCTTGATACCTCCACGCTGGAATGGAGCCGTTCGCTGGGCAGTTATGATGTGTTCCGCCGTCAGATCCATGAGGAAATGAAATATAAGGCGCCTGTTGATTTCGCGCTCGAAATCGCTGGAAAGTTCAAGCCGCTGTCCGGAGCGCTGGAGGAGGCTTCACGCACGACGGACTTGTTCGCCGAGCTTCAGCCGCTTT
>NZ_ASSC01000388.1 GCF_000520735.1 Paenibacillus forsythiae T98 | reverse complement strand
GGCGGCCGGAGCATCCGCAGCGGGTGTCCCGCCAGGGAATCCGGCCGCCGGCGCAGACAAGATCAGAGCAAGAATGAAGAGAAAGCACACACGCTTGGCCAATGCGGTTCCCTTGCCCTTGTTGCTTGGGTTCATATGTGTTTGTTCACCTGTCCTTCCATTGGCTGCCGGAGCCGCCGGGATTTATACGCTTCCGCTATCATTTATTGTAGCGAACAAGCGCTGAAAAGGCTGTTGCAAGCTGTCGCGCTTATTCAAGGCGGATTTCGCTATTTTTGGCCGCTTTTAGCGAGCCGGGTCGCTTTCTACGGCTTGCGGAGATGAAACAGGCCGTAGATGACCGGCGATACGGAAATATTCGGTTCATATTGCCAAATGGTTTCCTTGCGGCGGCCCGCATGCTGCTCTTCGGCGGCCGCGCGCTTGTCTTCATCCGTCTCCTTCAGCAGCTCCCCATAGTAGGCGTCGATAATGTCCAGCTCCCCTTGCAGACGCCGCCGCGCCGCCTCGGCCCAGCTGTAATCCTGTCCCGAAAGCCTTGAAAGAATATGGCGTTCGAGCAAGCCCGCCCCCGAAGCCAGGGAGATTTCATAAGGCTGGATGTGGACATTCTCCGGCAGGCGGGGCGTCAGCTCCAGAGGTTCGAGAAGGGAGCCGAAGTTCTCTTTGACCTCCCCGGTAAGCAGCGACACGCCGACAAAATGCAGCTCCTCCCGCTTCAAATCGCAGCTTAG
>NZ_ASSC01000387.1 GCF_000520735.1 Paenibacillus forsythiae T98 | reverse complement strand
CGTCCACGGGACTTGAGGACGGCGAAGGCGATGGAACCGGAGACGGGCTCGGAAGTGCCGGAACTCCCCCTTCGCCCGGGTTGCCGTTGCCGTTGCCATTTCCGTTGCCATTCCCTTGGCCGCCGCCATTACCATTCCCATTCCCATTCCCATTGCCATTGCCATTACCGTTTCCATTCCCATTATTCGATCCCGGTTCAACCGGAATGCCGCCACCCTCAGGCGTAGCCGTAGGCAGCCCCGGATCGACCGAAGGCGACGGTTCAGGCGATGGTTCGGCTCCCTCGATCAGCACCGATACGGTATTGGAAGGATCGCTCTCGACTCCCTGATCCGGAT
>NZ_ASSC01000386.1 GCF_000520735.1 Paenibacillus forsythiae T98 | reverse complement strand
GAATCCCCAACCCGGCGAGTTGGGAAGCGTCAAGCCTGATGTCTGGCTTCGTCCCATTTCTTCGATTAATGCCGGCGTTAACAGCGGCTTGCCGCCGGTTCGCAGCGTTTCCAGCAGATGCAGGATGTCGTCCGCAGAACCGATCATACCCGCGCCGCCCGATGGAAATGCAAAGGGATCGAAGGCCCGGCGGGGATCGAGTAAAGTCCCGGCTACGCCTTCCATCTTGCCGACAATATCCGGCTCCCGCATCCGGCGGGGCGCGGGCGTATCATCCGCATAGCTGGCGGCAAGGCGCTGCGGGTCAACCACATCGAACGCCGTGTCCGTTAAGCCAATCGGCTCCGTCACCAGCGATCTGACCGCTTCGGAGAGCGTTGAACCATGTGCGCTGGCTACGATTCCGCCGAGCACATCTGTGGCCAGCGAGTAGTTCCAGGC
>NZ_ASSC01000385.1 GCF_000520735.1 Paenibacillus forsythiae T98 | reverse complement strand
ACTCCATTTACATGATTTGGGTAATCAACAGGCCTGATTATTCTTCTATGAATCTCTTCGAATTTCGTTACTAATAGATTCTTTACCACATCCATGAAATCACCCACAATTTAGATTTAATAAGTATCAACCGGCCGCGACGCGGTTAAATTTATTCTCCGTGCCCAAGCCATTTCACTGTCTCGTTCTTTCGTGCGCTTAAAATATTATTACAGTAACCTATATGATGTTGGATATGTCTTACTTGCATTAAAATGGCATCAGCCTTTGTGATTTTATTGTATATATCACATGGTTCTAATAATAGTTCATCATTAAGCCGGTTAAAAAACTCCTGAGATTTCTGTTTCATTTCATTAATATACTTCGCTAATTCGTATTTGGTTGGATGATCCTTACATTCCTTATCAAAGTCTGGTGTTACATCCTTATTAAAATCGGGTAAGTGAAATTGTTCACCTTCTTGCCTAAACCAAAATTCTATTCCCGTAATAGCATGTAATATATGTTTCCAATAAAGTGTTTTTTGATCCTGCCAGATTTCTTCTGAACATACTTCTACTAATTGTTCAAGCATTTGTAAGGTTGGTTCCAATTGTCTTTCTAAAATTGTAACCATCTTCTGATTAATCAAACTATCATCTCCTTTAAGCAACTGGACGTTGCGAATGAGTCATTTACAAATCTTTGGGCCGATCTTTCACCTACGTCCTCGTATTCACAAACCTCACTGGCGTAAGCCCCAATCCATTCTGATACACCTTCAAAATTATTCTTTATATGCCCTTTCAATTATTTCAATCAAATTTATTGATTCACATTGAGCTAACCACCAACCGCCCCCCAAGCTCAAACGCCTTTTGTCGGTCGATGGGGAACTGCTCCTCTCTTACCCTGGCCTTCTGTGCGGCGTCGAATCTGGAAGCTTCATACTTGGAATAGTCGGTGAATTGGTACGTATCACAGGAAAGCAGAATCTCCGAATCCCCGCCCAGGATCTGCAAAAGATTCCGGTTGCCCTGGAATACCGCCTCGTAATTCACTTCTATAGCCCGTTCTTCTGTGACATTCATGGTATAGATGAAGCCCGAGTTAATCCTGCCCTTGAAAGTGGATCTCTCGCCTTCGTTGTAGGACAGGTTGGGGAACAGCAGCCGCTCCAGAAAGCTGCGCATTTCTCCGGTAACATTGCCGAAATAGATAGGGGAGCCTAGCAGAAGGGCATCCGATTCCAGGATTTCCCGGAGCACTTCCTTCAGATCGTCCTTCATGGCGCACAGGCCGTTCAGCCGGCTGCCCTTTCTTTTACAGGACAAGCAGCTCGCGCATCCCTTGTAGCTCAGATCATACAAATGAATAAGCTTCGTCTCCGCTCCCCGGGACTTTGCCCCATCGAGCGCTTCCTGAAGCAGCGTCGCCGTATTGCGATTTGTTCTCGGACTGCCGTTGACAGCAATAACCTTCATCTTTCCTCACTCCTAAAGTTTAGGTAGGGTTCAAATCCATTCCGCAGAGCCTGCGGTTCTGAACGAAAAAAAAGTTCGCAAATCGCTCACAGGAACAATTATACGAACCTTTGAAATTATTTTCACATAAAATCGTTCAATACTACGGAATAGATATCTTCAACCAATTGTAATGCTCCATTATATCCAACGTAGGATTTGCTCAATACCAGCTCATTCCCGATCGGTGCGGAAACCGAGAGCTGATAGGCGTTCAAGTCTCTGGCAACCACCCGTTCCCAGGAACTGCCGAGAATGAGCGGGCGGCTTCTGATTTTTAACTTTCTGATTTCTTCTTCGACAAAGCCTCCGTCATTGGAAAATACCGTTTCAGCGACGATATCGTTTGTAAATTTCGTGAACTCGGCAGCTACGCTCTCCTGAAACCCAGTCGGCGTATCATCGGTGATGAACTGCTTCTCCGGGATCAATCCCATGTCATTGGTCAAAAATTTGGCGATTCCGAGCGCGTACAAGCTGTCCGCCACCGTAATGAATCGTCTCGGCAGCAGTCTCGTTTCCAGCAAGGTATCGGCTGCTCTTTCCAAATAGTAGAAATACCGATCCTCATGCTTGCGGATCACATTTTCAACCACGGAAGACTCAATCCCGGCGAATTCACCGACCGTTCTCAGAAAATTGGAAGTTTCGGTCGGACCGATCGGAAGCGTCGGGTAATGCAGAAACGGCGTTCCGAATTTTTCTTGCAAATTCTCGGCGTTCCGGAGCCCCACCCATGGAGAGATCACCAGATTGAACTGCGCCTTGGATATGTTATTAATCGCGTCAACGCTGCTATCCGGCCCGAAGATGATATTCGGTTTCAGCCCGAGCGAAGAAATGAGAAGGTTCAGCTGCTCAATGTCACCCGACCAGAAGGTATTCTGATAGGGTACTGACGACCAAATATTTACAAGTCCCTCTTCTACCTCTTGCGGCTGCAAATACTGGTTGATGATAGCATCCAGAACCAGTTCATGACCAATCAGATTGCTTCCCTTGAACCCGCCGGTTTCCACATATACAATCGGCTTGCCCTGGGCCTGGAACTTTCTCGTAATTTCCCCTACATCATCCCCAATGATATCCGATGTGCAGCCTGTCAGCACGACGAACAGATCACCGTCGATAACATCAAAGGTATTGGTGATGACTTGACGCAGCCGATCCGTCCCGCCAAACACCACTTCTTTTTCCGAGGCATTGGTGCAGGGGATCGCATGTCCTCCGACATATCCCGAACCCTGATGGCCGTTCTGACTTCCGAGTGTTGTCCACAGCTTGGCTACGCAGCCCGGACCGGCATGAATAATGGGAACCGCTCTTTTGATGGCCAGTACCGATTCAAACGCTCCGAGTGTGCACACATGTCTGATTTGCTCAACGCACAGCGACATTTTTCTTGTTCTCACTTTCTGCTAGTTTATTATTTTGCTCCAGGAATTCGAACGGGTCCTGCTCCAGCCACCATTCAGTGTAGGGCAGTTCAATCCGCTTGGACAGATTCAGGGCAAGACTATTGTTGGTCAAGGCGTCAATAATGCGATGCCCGAACTCGACAGTTCCCTGATAGCCGAAGGCGCTATATTCATCGCTCACCATAATGGCCGGAATACCCATCTTTGTAGCCCAGACGGTCATCCCCGGATGTCTTCCGATAAAAATATCCGGCTTCACCTTGGACAGCAAATTGATGACCTCGTGATTCTGCTGATCGCTTACGCTGATCGGGATATCCTTCTCTTTCTTGGTGAGTTCGATTGTGCAGGAAGGGCATCCGCCATGATCGTGCTGGGCATCGTAATGCCAGGAGAATCCCCATACCACTTCCATGCCGAAATCTTCCAGAAGCCGGATATAGTTATGTGAGAAGCTCGGTCCCATGCCGACGACCACTTTTTTGCCTTTCAGCTTGAATCTGACCTCTTCAAAATCAGACGCGGTAAGCACCTTTTGCTCAGCAAGGTACTCTTCCACTTCCTTCTCCTTGCCCACTGTGCTTCCAAGTCTTCTGAGCCAGTCGTCAAATCCGGAAATGCCGTGCGGCTGCAGCGCCGTTACATAAGGAACGCCGAAATTCTGCTCCAGACCATTTCCGAGATAACCGCCAAGCGTGCCGCAAATGCTGATTGTAGCCGCAGCTTCCGACCATCTGGAAATTTCCTCAATGGAGCTGTAGGGTATTCCGAACTGAGGCACAAGCCCCAAGCGTCCGAAAATCTCGGTAATGACAGCCCGTCCGCTGCCCACAAAATTGATAACATTGACCAGTTCGGGACGCTTCTTCTCGGCAGGCTTGATAATCCGCGTCAGTATCGCATGGAACGCCGCATCAAACCCGGAGGCCCAGATCTGGGAACGGAATCCCTCGCAGAAGACGGGAACAACGGGGATGCCGATCTCCGCTTCCGCGTTCTTCATGGTGCGTTCGATATCGTCTCCGATAATCCCGGAAGCGCAGGATGTCGTGACAAAGATCGCTTTGGGTTTGAATCTTTCATAAGCTTTCAGGATGCCTTCTTTGAGAATTTTATCGCCGCCAAATACGACAGCATTCTCCGACATATTGGTATTGATAATTCTAACGTTTCTCTGGTCCCAGCCCCTGATGCTCTGCCCCCATTGAAACCCGGCGTTCGCGCCCGCGACATCACCCGCACAGCCGATCGGTCCGTGATTGACGATAGCCGCATCGGTTATCGAAGACAAATGCCCCTGCGCGCAGCCCGAGTTGCAGTTAGTAGCCTGACTGAATCCTCTGGATGCATTTTTCAGGCAGCCCGATTGAGATTTCTCCGCCAAATCCTTGATTGTTCCTTGATACCCTACGATAGATTTCAGTCTCTTCTCTCTGATGCTGACCTGTGAGCGATTTAAATTAATAGCCTTTGCCAAAGTAAAGTCCTCCTCTTACCTGAATTGGTAAAACTCACTCATTTGGCGCACACCATTGTTTGGCTGTTGCCGGGTAGTTGTGAAAAGTAGATTGGTGATGATGTATTGGCGAGAATTGAGGATCGCCCGGATAATAAGAGCGATAAGCATACCCGAGTCGTTATCTCGGGAAATGTGGTGAAATGGGGATTATTCCTAGTAACCTCATAGGGTTAATGTTTTTACTAGTTTATAGCATTATTTGGGTACATGTCAAGGATAATTTTTTTCAGTAAATCGGTGTTAGAAGAACTGTTGGAAGAACAGCAAAAAGCCTGTAGACGAACCCCCGGAAAGGGGCTTGGTCTACAGGCTAAATTATGAAGGATTTTATTATTGCACTTCGGTTTTTCCAGTTACTTTACCATCAATTTTGGCGGTTGCTTTCACAGCATCGCTCGCGAAGTAAAGGTTGCCGTCCACCGTTGCAGTTTCATGCAGATTGAATCCGTTGGCTTCAACATAAACGTCGCCTTTAATCGTTCCGCCTTGAACTCTCAAGTTCTCGCTTTTCACTGTAACCTTCGGTGCGGTAAGTGTGTAATTGGCAGTGATTTTGTGATCCGCATCTTGCGCGTAGAGAGCGATTTTCCGGTAAATGTCGCCATCTTGTGCGCCTTTATCATGGAATACGCCGTCTACAATCACTTCCTGATCAATCGTCAAGTCGTTAAGAATGGCGATGATCCAGGTTCCTTCCGGGCTAACTGCCTTTTGGAAGGCATCCGCAACATTCACGATGGAAGCTGCAGCTTCAGCATCCGGTTTCTCTGGCGCCGAAGTTTGGCTGGTAGCCGGACTGGCCGTCGAAGTAGCCGCCTCTTCATTGTTTCCTCCGCAACCGGACAGTACTGCAGCCGCGATTCCGGCAACTAACAAACCTTTAACAAATTTCACAATGACTCCCCCTAAATTATATTTATATAAAAGATTATATATTGAACAATAAAAATTTTAAGTGATATTTTTCACAGTAACGGGAATTTCATTTCTCAAAAAGAGAGCCGTCAGACTTAGGCCAATCCCTCCTTCAAGAATGCTTTCTGCATCTGCCGCCCCATTCCTTGAAGAAAGGGAGAAGAATTATTAATCACCTTTATTCAACGTACACTCCGCATCGGATTTCTGCTCTCACAGGGCACCTTGGTCTGGCACAGACCGCAGCCGGCTCCCGACTTCGCGTCCCCGCCGCTCGCCACTGCCCAATTCCGCGAGGCTTCACCGTACACAAACTTCATGCAGGCGATTTTGTCATGCCCCTCTTCGCTGATGGCCTGAACCGGACAGCGGGTGATGCAGACGCCGCAACTCCCTTTGCTGTGGAGCAGGCAATTTGCCGTATGGGTTGCCGCCGTTCTGGCATCCGGGGTCACCTGCAGGTCGGTCACAACGGAGAACAAGCGGATCGCAATCCCCTTTTCCGAAATAAAGCCGTCATTGATGCTGAAGCTGCCCAGGCCCGCGGCATAAGCGACATGGCGTTCCGACCAGTTGGACACCGGTCCCGAAGCCGAACCCTGAATGCTGTACCAATCCGTATCCAGCGGGGCGACCGCCCGATAGCCGAGACGGCTCAAATAAGCCGGTAAATGTCCGCGAATGGCTCTTATAAAATACTCATCCCCGAATGTGCGCAGCAGCGCCCACTCCCGCGAAGGTCCTTCCTTCTGCGCCCGGTTGGCCCGGCGGATGACTTCGCTGATGGGCAATACCACGCTGATAACCGTACCTCCCTCATAGCTGCCAGCGCCAAATGACCGTTCAAACACTTCACGCGGCGTGGCATGATCGGGGCTGACAAGCGTCTTATATTCCTCGAACAACGGATCATCGGCTGCCGCGAATTGAATGATCGGCTCCTCATAGTAAGTTGCCTGCAATTCTTCCGAGTAGTTCTCTTTGCTTTCCCGCACATAAGCCTTTAATTCTTCTACAATTAACTGCTTGATGCGCTCCCCCGCCTCTTTCGCGTCCATGTGCTTCTCCATTTTCATTTCCTCTCCCTTCTGCGTATCCAGATACAGCCTCAGTCACCACCAAACCGTGTATATACACGAATAAAATGGGTATCTGTAAGAAAGTATAATTAACTTTAAATCGGGTACCACTCTGCGCTTGAAGCGGTGCTCCTCACGGCATCATACTCTCCACTTTGGATAATAGCGAAGTCAACGCTGCCAAATCCTCTGTCCCCAGCGATTGCTCCACAGAATTTTGCGCTTCATCCCACAGTTGTCCCGCAGCTATGAGCACGGCTTCCCCGCTTTCCGTCAAAGTCAATTGGCGGCTCCGGCTCCCCTTGGCCGCGATATCCTGAACGTAGCCTTGCTGCTCCATCGCTTTCAGATTGCGAACCAGCGTTGTCCGGTCGAGGCGCATCTTGAGCGCCACATCACTCACACTGGCCGGCCCCAGCCGGTCAATATGGCGCAGAAGCGAAAATTGGTTAATATTCAGCCCGCTGGGGGCGAGATACTTATCATACAGCTCTGTCATAACCAGCGAAGCCCGGCGCAGATTAATGCAGTTGCAGACTGACGGTGTCTTGTTCTCTGATGACATATTATTCATGTTGGCGGGATAACTCTCCTTGTTCATCGTGTACCTACACTATTCCAGAATTTCACGAGACTTGTCAACCTGCTTTCTCACACCTTGCCGGATTTACCAGCGTCGAAATTCTTCAATGAAAGCTGAACTCCAATATATTTATTTGAGTTCAGCCCTTATCCTATCATAATTGGCAGGTTTTATATTCAGATTGACATCAAGGCTTTTGCGCTCTATAATTCAAACAAATAATTAAAACAATCATTTAAATCATTTGTTTGAGAGGTGGAAAGCTTGATGAACACATTCAAGGAATTAATAAAAATGAAGACAACGAAGATCGGGATTGCCACGGCGCTGTTCTTTCAGCTGATCTTCTCCGTGATCTGGATGACGGGTTATGAGGGCATGTCGGACCGGGTCGATGAGCTGAGTATAGCGGTCGTGAACGAAGATGCGCACAGCGGAGCCGCTATTGCCAAGCAATTGTCGGCGGGGCTGCCCGTACATGTGGAGACGGCAGCGGATATGCCGTCCGCGCGGGAGCGGCTGGAGGACCGCAGCATCCAGATGATTGTGCGGATACCGGCCAACTTTACTTCGCTGGTTGCGGGACAAGGCAGCAAGGCATCCATTCAATATGTCGTGAACGAGTCCAATCCTGCGATGATCAAGAGCATCATGACCTCCATCGCCTCCCAGATCACGGCGGCGGCGAATAAGCAGGCCATCGCGGCGGGCGCTCAGGCCGTACTGTCTCAGGGAATGCCGGCGGAGCAAGCCGCTGCCATGTCGGGCCAGCTGTCCGAGCGGGTCGTGTCCGACATTCAGCCCATCAACGTCGTCAACGGGACGAATAACCAGATGGTGCCAATGATGATGGTGCTCGCCTCATTCGTCGGAGCGATGATTATGGCGCAAAATCTGGAAGCGTCCATGACGGCAATCTC
>NZ_ASSC01000384.1 GCF_000520735.1 Paenibacillus forsythiae T98 | reverse complement strand
CTTACCTTCGTTTTTGTAGGCATGAATACGTTCATCCAGCAAACGGTTATACAGTAGGCGACAACGCTCTAACGTGAAGTCAATCGCCTTGCGCTGTTCGCGGTTTGGATACAGTCGGTATTTGTACGCGATTCGCATGTTCAACGCTCCTTCTGTTCTTCAATATATCGCTTTACCGTTTCAAGCGATACGCTTCCGACTGTAGCGACGAAATAGCTATTCGTCCATAGCGAAGGAAGCCGAGAAGTAAGTGGCTTGAATTCCTGGCGCAAAATACGCGATGTGTACCCTTTCAGATGCTTCACGACCTTGTGAATGCCGAATTGCGGGTCGCATCGAATCAGCAAATGTACAGGGTCGGGCATGATTTCCATATTGAGGATTTCCGCTTGAAGTTCTTCAGCTTTCAGCAAGAACAACTCTTTCAACCGTTCGTCAATCGGAGATACAAGCACCTTGCGCCGATACTTTGGGCAGAATACGACATGGT
>NZ_ASSC01000383.1 GCF_000520735.1 Paenibacillus forsythiae T98 | reverse complement strand
AACCACATCTCCAACGTTATGCAAAAATTGAATGTAAAAGGCCGTTCGCAAGCGGTTGTCGAGCTGATCAAGCTTGGGGAGCTGAAGATATAGACGGGGCCTGCGACTATGCGTTAAGCCTTCTTTTGGCCGAGTGGCCGGGGAAGGTTTTTTGTTGTGTGAAATGTATAAAGCCGCGAGCGGTGTAACAGGTTGCCAGTTGATGGAACCTGTTTTTTAATGCCGTTTTTGTATTTAAACGGGGGGAGAAATTTGTTAGAGTGTAAAACGTAAACAATAAACCGCTTACATATAGCGGGATTGAAGATGATGAGGGGGGGCTTTTGATGAAGGATAAGGTTGTAAATGGTATGCAGATTTTTGCAAGAGCGATTGTTGTTCCGGTTTTATTTTTGCCGATCGTCGGTTTGATATTGGCGATTACTTCCATTTTGGGCAATCCGACGATTGTTGGAGAAGGCAGTTCCTTAATCCATGTTGGCAAGTTCATGGCCAGCGGGGTTTGGCCTATTTTAACCAACTTGGGAATTGTTTTCTGCGTTGGCATCGCAATGGGAATAGCGAAAGAAAAAAAAGCGGAAGCGGCGCTTATAGCTCTGTTGTCATACTTGACATTTCTGGGCGCCAACAACGAGTGGCTCAAGTTAACGGGAAAATTAATCAAATTTACAAATCCCTCTGAATTGCAGGGAACCGGGCAAACCATCGTATTAGGCTTTCAAATCATTGATATGGGTGTTTTCCTTGGAATGATCCTCGGGGTCGTCGTCGCGCTCGTCCATAACAAGTTTTGCAATAAAGAGTTGCCGGGAGCAATGTCATTGTATGGCAACACCAAGCTGGTATATATCGTTTTAGTTCCGATTTTAATCGTAATGGCCGTTGTGTTCAGTTATGTTTGGCCATTTGCTGCCAGCGGTATTCGGGCAACAGCGAACTTCATTAACTTTTCAGGCTCGATAGGCGTGTTTATATACGGATTTTTAAACAGATTTCTCATACCTACAGGGTTGCATCATCTCGTATATACACCATTCCTCTACTCTAACATGGGTGGCGAATTGACGGTAAACGGACAAACGTATTTGGGCGCTTACAATATATTTCTGGCGCAGATAACCGATCCGTCTGTCAAGCTGTTTGACCCGTCCGCAAAGTTCCTGCAATACGGTATGGTTAAAGTTTTCGGTTTGGTAGGAGCGGCTCTGGCCTTTTATAAAACAGCGAAACCGGAAAAAAAGACTACGTTAAAAGCCCTGTTGATACCGGCCGTAGCAACCTCATTTTTGGTTGGCATAACTGAACCTATCGAATTTACATTCTTGTTTGTGGCGCCGTTTCTATGGGTAGTTCACTCGGCGTTGGACGGCATATTTGAGGTTGTTTCCGTACTCTTGGGGAGTCGAGCTAATGGAATGGGCGGAATCATTGAACTCCTGACTTTTAATTTGCCTGCGGGAATCGGCAGAACAAGATGGCCTATCTTTGTTGGCATAGGACTTATTCAGTTGGCGACATATTACGCTGTGTTCACCTTTTTAATTAAGAAGTTTAACCTCAAGACCCCTGGCCGGGAAGATGACGAGGTTGAGGTGAAACTGTTCACCAAAAAAGATTACAAAGAAAAAATGAGCCAAACATCCGGCGAGACAGCCACAGGAGCAGACAAAGATACCGATTTAGCCGCGGCTATAGTGGAAGCCCTCGGAGGCAAGGGGAATATTGAAACCGTTGACAACTGCTTCTCCCGATTGAGGATCAAGGTAACGGATGCCGGTATCGTTGATGAACTGGGTTTAAAAGGTACAGGAGCGGCAGGCGTTATTAAAAACGGCGAAAATATTCAAGTCGTCTATGGGACTAAAGTCAATGGGGTCAGAAATGCCGTTGATAAATATCTTGCGGGTTAAGCGTGTATCAATCAAAGAGGTATTAGATTTATTCATTAAATTTAATATACAAAACAGTGGAGAGAGGGATCAATCATGAGTAAAAAGTTTTCCGTAACAATCGCGGGCGGAGGAAGCACATTTACGCCGGGTATCGTCTTGATGCTGCTTGATAATCTGGACAAATTCCCTATTGGAACACTCAAGTTCTATGATAACGATAAGGAAAGACAAGATGTCATAGCCGGAGCATGCGAGGTTATTCTAAAAGAACAAGCGCCGGACATTGAATTTGTCGCGACCGTGGAACCGGAAGAAGCCTTTACAGGTATCGATTTTGTTATGGCGCATATCCGGGTCGGCAAGTACGCCATGCGCGAATTGGATGAAAAAATCCCTTTAAAATACGATGTGGTCGGTCAAGAAACCTGCGGCCCCGGAGGAATTGCTTATGGAATGAGATCCATTGGCGGAGTCATTGAAATCCTTGACTACATGGAAAAATACTCGCCAAATGCATGGATGCTTAATTACTCGAACCCGGCGTCAATCGTTGCCGAAGCGACCCGCAGCTTGAGACCGAATTCCAAGATTTTGAACATTTGTGATATGCCAATCGGAATTGAAGCACGCATGGCTGAAATTTCAGGATTAGAGTCCAGAAAAGATATGACCATCCGTTATTATGGACTGAATCATTTTGGCTGGTGGACGGATGTTCGCGATAAAGACGGCAATGATTTAATGCCGATAATCAAAGAGCATGTCGCAAAACATGGCTATGTTGTTTCGAAAGGAGACAGCCAGCATACGGACGCAAGCTGGAACGATACTTACGCAAAAGCCAAAGATGTGTATGCTTTGGACCCTGACACATTTCCTAATACCTATCTGAAGTACTATTTATTCCCGGATGATGTTGTTCAGCATTCTAACAAAGAATATACACGAGCAAATGAAGTCATGGATGGAAGAGAAAAGTTTGTATTTGGCGAGGCCAGAAAAATTATCGAGCAGCAATCTACAGAAGGCTCCGGATTGCATATTGATGAGCATGCATCTTATATTGTCGACCTTGCAAGAGCGATTGCCTACAATACGAAAGAAAGAATGCTATTGATTGTCGAGAATAACGGGGCGATTGCCAATTTTAACCCTACGGCTATGGTTGAGATTCCTTGTCTTCTTGGCAGCAGCGGACCGGAACCGCTGGCTATGGGTAAGATTCCGCAATTCCAAAAAGGGCTTATGGAGCAGCAAGTTTCTGCAGAAAAATTAGTGGTCGAAGCCTGGATCGAAAAATCCTATCAAAAGCTGTGGCAGGCCATTACCCTGTCCAAAACAGTACCCAGCGCATTCGTCGCGAAACAGATTTTGGATGATCTGATTGAGGCCAACAAAGACTTCTGGCCTGAATTGAAGTAAAAGCAGTATAATTTTCTACAAAACGATGGAGTCTGGTCAGAAGCAGTTTAATCTGCTTTTGACCGGCTCTTTTTTTACATCACCAAGAAAGGTGCAAACATCGTATTGATAGGTTATAGTAAAAGCGGATTCGTCAAAAATAAACAATTTATGCAGGTGACAACGATATGGATTCAGATATCAGCAAGCTGGTAGATAAATATCAGTTGAATCAAACGGAAGAAAAAATATTAGTATATATCATCGACAATATAGAGAATGTGAAAGAAATAGGGGTAAGAGGCATCGCAAAAGAATTTTATACTTCTACAACTACCATAATGAATTTAGCCAAAAAAATGGGTCATTCCGGCTTTCTGGATATGTATTATCATCTTAATTTTACATTGAAGAATAAAAAGTCTCAATTCTCCGGCGACAAGAACAATCAATTCCACGGTGTTGATCTGGAACAATTATTATCATTAATAGACCATCATATAATAGAAGAATTTGTAAAATTGTTGCTGGAAAACAAAAATGAAATTATTTACACCTGGGGTGGTGGATTCTCTTCACCTATTACGGAGTATATAACAAGAAAATTAATCGTCCTTGGATTTAAATGTATTTATTCCGAACCCATCGAAAGCTATGATGTAAACCCTATTCAGGCAAAATTGTTCATCAATGTTTCCAAATCCGGTGAAACAGATTCTTTGCTCAAAATGTCGCATTCAGCAAAGAGAAATGGAATTAAAATTATTTCATTTACAGGAGACTCGGAGAATTCTTTATCCAAACTGGCGGATGTAAGCTTAAAAATAGTTGATATGAATGCAATGGATGACCGTAATAAGTCAGCCTCTTCCTTTTATGCGAATGTGCTGATGTTATTTGAGTTCTTGATTGGAGAATATTTGGAGAAAATAAAGCAAGATTCCATTAAAAATTGACATAACGAGAACCACAAACTTTCTTATTTTGGATACGTGTTACTTTTCTAAAGTACACGTTTTTTTACGTTGTGAAAGTGTTTACACAAGTAAACGCTTTAATATAATATCGGTGTATGGAACGAAGAAGCTTCACTATTAATCATTTGGAGGTATTTCTCATGCGTAATAAAATTAAAGCGCTTTTTCAAGATAGACCGGAACAGCAGCGGGGAGATGGGTTTATTGTTCCTGTTTCCGGGGAAATTATGGATTTGAGCCGCGTGCCGGACGAGGCATTTTCCCAGCGGATGATGGGGGACGGATTTGCTATTCAGCCTGAGAACGGAGAAGTCTTCTCGCCGGTGGATGGAGTCGTTACGACAGTGGTTCCCAGTAAGCATGCTTTTTCCATTAGAAGCAATTCCGGGGTTGAATTTTTAATCCATTTTGGCGTGGATACGGTCAAGCTGAAAGGAGAAGGTTTTGATGTTTATGCAAAGGAAGGAAGCGTAGTGAAAGCGGGGGACTTGGTCTTAAAGGTTAATCTCGAAGAAATCAAGGACAAAGTGCTGTCTGTCGCTGTTTCGGTTATATTTATCGAACTGAACGGAAAGAGCTTCAGTTATAAGACCGGCAAAGCAGCAGCAAAGGAAAAAGACGCTGTTACGATACTGTAAGAGGACATGCAATGGGTAAGGCCTGAGCCAAAATCAGCTTAATAACCGGGAGATGGAAATCATGAGAGCAGCGGTATTCAAAGGAAAGCATCAAATGGAAGTGTTGGATTGGAAAACGAAGGATCTCGAGCCGCATGAGGTGCTAATTCGGGTTAAAAGTTGCGGCATTTGCGGTACGGATCAGCATATTTATCACGGCCACCCCGGATCTGCTGCGGTCGATCCGCCAATCGTGCTCGGCCATGAACTGGCAGGCGAAGTGATAGAGCTGGGGTCGCGGGTCTCGGCCTTGAAGCCAGGAGACAGAGTATCGATAGATCCGAATATTTATTGCGGCGAATGTGAATATTGCCGTAGCGGCCGGCCTCACCTGTGCGATCACCTTCAAGCCATCGGCGTGACGCGAGACGGCGGCATGGCGGAATATTGCATTGTTCCTGCGGCAAACGCTTACCGTATCCCGGTCGAGATGAGCTATGTAGAGGGTGCGATGGTAGAGCCTGTTGGTTGTGTCTTGCACGGATTGAAGAAAATCGATGTTCGCCCGGTTCACACGGTACTCATTATTGGCGGCGGTTTCATCGGCCAATTGTTCCTCCAGCTTGTAAAAAAACAAGGAGCGGCCAAAATTATTGTCAGCGAACCTGCGGCGGAGAAACACGGGCGGCTTCTTGAACTGGGGGCGAACGAGGTCGTGCAGCCAACGAGTCCGGAAACGGTGCAGCATTTGATGAATATTGCAGATGTCGTAATCGAATGCGTGGGACGCAAAGAATCAATGGAGCTTGCAATCGCAGCAGCCCGAAAGGGAGGTCAAATCCTTCTGTTCGGCGTACCTTCGCCAGATACTCTGATTCATGTTTCGCCGTTTGCCATTTTTTCAAAAGAACTGAGCATAAAGGGCTCCTTTATCAATCCTTTCACACAAGAGGAGGCGATTTCATTCATTCGGCAAAACATAGTACGGATTGAGCCATTAATCAGCCATTATTTTGCACTGGATGACATTCCGGAAGTGATGGGGAAATACCCGCAAATGAATGTAGCGAAAGCTGTAGTCACTCATTCTCTATAAAACCCGCAAGCGGTTGCCTGGGCTGATCAAGCTTGGGAGCTGAAGATATAGACGGGGCCTGCGATTAAGCGTTAAGCCTTCTTTTGGCCGTGGCCGGGGAAGGTTTTTTGTTGCGAGGGGAAAGGGGAATGTAATGCTCCTGTTGTCAAGACACGAATTTTCTGAGGAATAAGTTATACCTTCCTTCCTGTATCATATTGGATTTCAGGATGTGATCTGTTCAAAACTCATTTGCTTCGATTGAACTTAGTTTATGTTAAAATAAAGATATGAATGCCCTTAGGAGGGATGAAGATGAAATGGCAGCAAGTCAGGGAATTGTTTCCCGACCAGTTTGTATTGCTCTCTATACTTGATTATACAGAGCAAGAAGATAGAAAAATTGTGACCGAGGTTGCGCCGATACGATCAGTTCCTGCAGAAGAGGCAAACAAGGCATTTTTCAGTGCTGGGCCAGGCAATCTTGTCTATCATACGGCTAGTGAGGACTGCGTCATTCATTTGCGCAAAGACCCGCTGCTGAGAGTGAGACGCGGTTCATAAAGCTCCAATATGATGGACAATTGCTAACCACTACAATTACGGTTTGCTATCGCGGTAAAGCATTGGAGCTTGCCGATATTATCATTGACACTGGCTCGTCGCATACGATTTTCAGCCCTGATGCGCTTGAAACAATTGGGGTAACCTATGAGAATGGTGACCCCGTCTACGAGGCATATGGGATTGGGGGAACGGTTCCCTTTTATACGAAGGTACTGGACTATGTATACCTGGATGCTTTTAGGGCAGAGAAAGTCGAGATTGATGTAGGCATGCTCCCCAAGTCTCATAAAGGGCTGCTTGGACTGGATATTTTGAAAGAACATGGTTTTATTGTGGATTTGGACAAGCTTGAACTTTACAGAGCATAAAGGGGTAAGCAATATGTTGGGTCGCAATCGGACGGCTCCATTTATGTCGGGCAAGATGGAGGTTTGGGCGGCTTTTTGTTCGACAAAAGCTTGAGTCTTACGTGTCTGTTCATGACATCTGCGGATATTTCGGCACTGCTCAAAGCACCACTTCGCCAAAATCGAGGCTGATCCGTGATATGTTCAAAATGGGCTATTTTAATGACGAATTTGCAACGCAAAGCTCGAAGCAAAATGACCCTTTAAGTAAGCAATAACCATGCAATGAACTTGAAAGTATCCCTTACAGGTTCATCCAGCGTGCTTCGCAACCACATCTCCAACGTTATGCAAAAATTGA
>NZ_ASSC01000382.1 GCF_000520735.1 Paenibacillus forsythiae T98 | reverse complement strand
GCCCGGCGGAGGCGAAGCGCCGGCCTCCGCCCCAGTGACGGCGCCGCGAAGCACGCGCGGCGCCTACGGCACACAGGACCCCTTCAAAGCCGTCATCTATGACGCCACCGGGGTCCTGAGCGGGTTCGAGCTGCAGGCCGAGCTCGAGAAGAGAGGCTGCGTGCCGGAAATGAGCGATGAGCGGCATGTGGTGCTGCTCTTTAGCCTCGGCTCCAGGGTAGAAGATGCCGAGCGGCTGCTTGCGGCGCTGCGGGAGATTGACAGGGACTGCCCTACGGGGCAGGTCCCCGACGCTTCCACCCATGTTTCCACGTGGAACATTTTTGGCAGCAGCCTCATCTCCGAGCCGGTGCAGTTCTCCTTAAAGCCTGTTCGCGAGGCGGAAACGGAATGGGTCGAGCTTGGGATGAGCGAAGGCAGAGTGGCGGCCGAGATGGTGGTTCCTTATCCGCCGGGCATACCGCTGCTGTATCCGGGCGAGGTGATTACCGAGGAAATAAGCCGCAGGTTGCATAGGCTGACGGGGGCAGGGGCAAGGTTCCAGGCAGCGTCGGACCCGACTTTACGGGTAATAAAAGTATATTCCATTCAAGAAAAGATATAAAACAACTCCACAATGAAAAGATATGGCTGTGAAATCTGTTCAGGCGCTTTGCGTGGACCCCAAAGAACGACTTAATTTTGTATGAAAGAAAGGCGGAGAAGCGCAATTGGGCCGGAAAGGATTTTTTATTACGCTTGAAGGCGGAGAAGGATCAGGAAAAACGACGATTACGGGCAGGCTGGCCGCTTATCTGCAGAACCGTTCCCTTCCCTATTTGATTACCCGCGAGCCGGGCGGCATTGAAATCGCCGAGAAGATCCGCTCCATCATATTGGACCCTGCTCATACAGCGATGGATGCGCGTACCGAGGCGCTGCTGTATGCGGCGTCAAGAAGCCAGCATTTGGCGGAAAGAGTGGAGCCTGCGCTGAAAGAAGGGCTTATCGTGCTGTGCGACCGCTTTGTGGACAGCAGCCTTGTCTACCAGGGCTACGCCAGGGGGCTAGGTATGGAGGAGGTACGGGCGATCAACCAGTTTGCCACCGGCGGACGAACGCCGGACCTTACCTTTTATCTCGATATTGAGCCGGAGGTGGGGCTTGGGAGGATTTCGGCGAACGGAGAACGGGAGTTCAACCGGCTTGATATGGAGAGCCTTGCTTTTCATCGGAAGGTAAGAGAAGGGTATCAGATGATCGCACAAGCAGACCCGGCACGAATTGTGACGCTGGATGCCAATCGTCCGCTGCATGTCATCGAGCGGGAGCTTGTGAGCACACTTGAGCATAAGCTGTTAAAGGACTTCTGAGGAGCTTTGTCTAATATAATGTATTAAAGCAGCCGTTTTGCCTGTTAACCATAACGCAAGGAGGAGATGTAAAGATGAAACTGATTGTTGCAATTATCCAAGACAAGGACAGCAACCGTCTGTCCAGTGAACTGGTCAAAGCCAATTTCCGCGCAACCAAGCTGGCGAGCACGGGTGGATTTTTGCGGGCGGGAAACACCACCTTTATGATCGGGGTGGAAGACAGTCAGGTTGAAACCGTACTCGGCGTTATCCGCAACAGCTGCAAGGTGCGCGAACAACTGGTTACACCCGTAACCCCGATGAGCGGCACCACGGACTCCTATCTGCCGCTTCCAGTCGAGGTTCAAGTGGGCGGAGCAACCGTGTTCGTGCTGCCGGTTGACCGGTTTGAGCATTATTAAGAAGCAGAGGGAAATGGCCGGACCGTCGCTTGAAGGCGGCGGCCGTTTCCGTGAAACGATAACGATGGATTAGAACAGTAAAGAAAGGCGGTGAGCGCCCGATGAAGATCAATCCGAACTTCAGGCCTTTGAAAAATGAGCTGCCTCCAAGCGAGAATATGAATAAGCCGGTATCGCGAAAAATGTTCTCCGATGTGCTTCAGCAGCATGGCGAGCAGGCGACACGGGATGAGATAACCCGCCGAATTCAGGAGATTCAAGTCCAGGGGGAACGCCTCTCCAAATCCATGACGATACGCGAGTTGACGATTTACCGGGTAATGGTCAAGAAATTTCTGGAGGAAACGGCGCGCCGCGGCGTAGCGCTCAAAGAAACAAAGGGCTGGGACCGGAGAGGGCGCGGCAAAAGGTACAAGCTGCTGGAGGAAATCGACACCGCGCTGCTGGGCCTTGCGGACGAACTGCTGGAGAGCGAGCAGGGGCGAATTGATCTGCTGAGCAAGGTTGGGGAAATCCGCGGGATGCTGATTAATCTTTCTTTTTGATGGCTATAGGAGGAACTTATGCCTTTTGGTGATATATTGGGACAGACAACCGCCAAGCGTATTTTGCAAAATTCGCTGCGCAAGGGTACGCTGGGTCATGCGTACTTGTTCAGCGGCCCGGCGGGCAGCGGCCAGATGAAGACGGCGCTTGCGCTCGCTCAAGCGATTTTTTGTACAACACTCCAGGATGACGCCTGCGGTGAATGTCTGGAATGCCGCAAGGTCGAGCATGGCAACCATCCGGATCTTAAAATACTGTCGCCGGAAGGCAGCAGCATCAAAATCGACCAGATCCGCGACTTGCAGCGGGTCTTCTCCTATCGGGCGGAGGGAGGCAATCCCAAAGTATACATTATAGACGAAGCGGGAAAAATGACCGTTCAGGCGGCCAACAGCCTGCTTAAGTTTCTGGAAGAGCCTCCCGTGCCCGCAGTAGCTATTCTTATTGCAGATAACAACCAATCGCTGCTGCCGACCATCCAGTCGCGGACACAGCGCATCCCGTTTGCTCCGCTGTCCCCGGAGATGATGATGCAGGTGCTGTCAGACGAGGGAGTCTCCGCTCCCCTTGCTCGCTGCGCGGCCTCTTTGACCTCGGGACTGGAAGGATGTAGAGAGCTTCTGGCGCAGAATTGGTTTGCAGAAATAAGAAATCTAGTGTTACAATTAGCGAAGGAGTCTTTGGGCAAGAACGGCTCGGCGGTGGCGACCGCGGGTCACAAGCTGTTCAAGACCGGGCTTGGTGAGCATTTGGACACCTGTTTCAGTATGTTCCATCTATGGTTTAAAGACATGCTCTACTTCCTGTACCGAAAACATGAAAGCATCGTTTTTATAGATCAATTGGACTCCATTTCCAATTATGCCAGGACGCGTACTCCCTCGGAGTGGGTAGCCTATATGGATTATGCCGCCGAGAGTAAGAAGAAGCTGCGATTTAATGTCAATGCCCAGCTATGCCTGGAGCAGTTTTTGATACGTCTGGAAAGCTGAAGGATACCGATCACCCATGCTTTTTTGTACCAGCAGCCTTCAAGGGGGACGGCTGAGACCGGTATTGTTCATAATATAAGGATAAGCTATGCTTCTTGCGCTAACGGTTAAGGAAGAACAGGCATGGAACATCATGGAGCGGACTTGCTGGGGTTCCTTCACCGGCAGACAAGGAGGTTAATTTTGTTGTACAGCGTAGTCGGTGTCCGCTTCAAAAAGGCGGGTAAAATATATTATTTCGATCCTTTGGACTTTCCGATTGAACGGGAGCAATGCGTGATCGTCGAGACGGCGCGAGGGATTGAATATGGCAGGGTTGTCGTAGGCAAGAAAGAGGTTCAGGAAGCCGATGTCGTACTGCCGCTTAAGAAAGTCATGCGTATTGCCGGAGATGTGGACGCGCGCGTGGTAGAGGAGAACAAGCAGGCCGCCAAAGACGCTTTTACAACCTGCCTGAATAAAATCCGCGATCACGGCCTCAAAATGAAGCTGGTGGATGTGGAGTTTACGTTTGACCGCAACAAGATTATTTTTTACTTTACGGCTGAAGGCCGGGTTGATTTCCGGGAGCTAGTCAAGGATTTGGCCAGTATCTTCCGTACCCGCATCGAGCTTCGCCAAATCGGTGTCCGCGATGAAGCCAAGATGCTCGGCGGCCTCGGGCCATGCGGAAGAGTGCTCTGCTGCTCTTCATGGCTGGGAGATTTCGATCCGGTGTCGATCAAGATGGCCAAGGATCAGAACCTTTCGCTGAATCCGACCAAAATATCCGGACTATGCGGACGATTGATGTGCTGTCTGAAATTTGAGCATGACAATTACGAAAGCGTTAAAGAAGAGCTGCCTGCGGTAGGCAAGCTGGTAATCACTTCGCTGGGTGAAGGCAAGGTGGTCGGCTTGAATGCAGGGAGCCGCTCGGTGCATGTCCAGTTGTTTGATATGGGCAAAGTAAAAGAACTTCCAATGGATGATGTTGTCGTCAAGTAGACCATTAAGGTTACTTTCGGGGTGGAAACTTGGAAAAGAAAAATATATTCGCACACATTCAGGAGATCGAAGCGCAAATGGAAACGATGCGCCTTAATCTTGGAGATTGGAAGCAGGCGGTTAAGGAATTGATGGAAGCGAACCAGCGCCTGACGCTGGAAAATGAGCAGCTGCGCAAGATTTTGAAGAAAAAAGCTCCGCGAGGTTCTTCTTCGGAGAACCGGAATCCCGAGAAGCTCCCCGCTCAAAGCGAGAGCGGCCAGGATGAGGTTGTCGGCGAGGGCTATGATAATCTGGCACGGTTGTATCATGAGGGCTTTCACATTTGCAACGTGAATTTTGGACATCTTCGTACAGAAGGTGACTGTCTGTTCTGCCTGTCTTTCCTCAATAAATAAGAATATTCAGCCGTAGGAGTACGCTGCCTACGGTTTTTTTGAATTTTGAAATAGGAGACGAATTATGAGCCGTTTGAATGAGGTTCCGCTGCTTCCTTCGGAGCGTGTGGACGATCTGCTTACGCATAATCTGCATATTATCCAGAGCGATGAGGTATTCAGCTTCTCCATGGATGCCGTTCTGCTGGCCCGATTCGCTTCCGTGCCTCCGCGCGGCCGGCTGCTGGATTTATGTACGGGGAATGGAGTGATTCCGCTGCTGTTGACGACCCGCACCGCTGCGGTTATTGAGGGAATCGAAATCCAGCCCCGCCTGGCCGATATGGCCCGC
>NZ_ASSC01000381.1 GCF_000520735.1 Paenibacillus forsythiae T98 | reverse complement strand
TGGGTAGGTATGGACTGTTGTTAGCGGCGGGTCGATGATATTGGCGTTCGGAACGTCGTCAAACCCCGTGATTTCGATCTGCTCCGGCACCTGAATTTTCAGCTCCTTGAGCGCGCGGATCGCGCATATGCCGATATCGTCATTGGCGCAAATAAACGCGGTCGGCAGCTTGGCGAGACCCTTCAGGCGGGAGGTCATCCATTCGACGGAAAGGTAGGGCTGTGTATCGTCCGGCGTTATGCTGAATGCGGGGTCCGGTCCCCGTCCGAAGTCTCTCATCGCGCGCTCGAAACCGAGCCATCGCTCGTAAAAGCTTCGGCAGTGCCGTAAATCTCCGATGAAGCCGATATTCTCATGTCCCTCATCAATCAGCGACTTGGTGAGAGTATAGGCGGAATATTCATTCTCGACCATTATAATGTCGTACTTGTGGCCGTCAAAGACGGTGCCCGGAAGGAAATCGATGAATACGGTTGGAATTCCCGCGCCAAGGATTGTTTCGACATAAGATTGGCGAAAAATCTCCATGCAGACGATCCCGTCGATATTGAGCGGATTAATATTGGGCGGCAGCGCATTGCTGTGGATATCGTCAGGCTTCACCAGCATCAGAATCAGGTTAAGACCCTGGGCGCTGAGCCCCGTCTCCATCCCCTTGATCGTCTCGGAATAGAAGCTGATGGCATTGATATCTCCGCGTGTGAGGAGCGCGATGTTGCCCATATTCATGCTGGAGAAATTTTTGTACTTAAGCTCGGCCGCTTTCTGCACAATCTTCTCCCTGGTCGCGTCGGGAATTTGCGGATGATTATTCAGCGCTTTGGATACCGTGTTGCGCGACAATCCCAAAGCATCGGCGATATGTTGGATGGTCACTCTTTCGGCCATAGACGGCACTCCTTTTGGCTTATGACGTATGCATAATTCTTTGCATTGATCGTAAAATTGTAACAATAAATTGTTCAAATACAAAATTAAATGTAAATCATCAGACGAGAATATGGAACAATTATTTGCACATTTTATGATAATAAACATAGTTTTCTATCTTATTATATAATTTTTTTCAGATACTGCATAGGTTCCCCGCTTTTCCGGCAAGACGGAAGGACATTTTCAGAAAGTAAAAATGAATTCGGATACAGTAAAGGTCTGCAAGGCTTTATAGAGCTCCGCCGCATGGTTTGAAGGTAAAAAGCCGGGAAGGAAAACAATTGAAATGAATCCAAAAAAGGATTGACAGCCCAGTTTGAAAGCGCTATACTTCAATTGCAATAATTAAGTTTACATTTGTAATGAATATTGTAAATTAAATGTTTAGATGAATGGCGGGCAGATGAGTAACCGCATTTGGGGAGAACCCGAAGGGCGGACGACAGGAGGGGAAACGTGACTAAGACGTATCGCGAGCTTTACCGCCCGCAATTTCATTTGACGCCGCCGGAGGGGCCGATGAGTGATCCGAACGGGATGGTGTTCTACGAAGGGGAATATCATCAGTTTTATCAGTTTACGGGCAGATGGGGCCATGCGGTGAGCCGGGATTTGCTGCACTGGGAGCATCTCCCCCTGGCGCTCGTATCCGACGAGCTGGGCGACATCTGGTCGGGCAGCGCCGTGGTGGACTGGCGGGACCGCAGCGGATTCTTTGGAGGCGGCAGCGGCCTGGTGGCGATATTTACCCATTTCAAGGATGGCCTCCAGTCCCAGAGCATCGCTTACAGCCTGGACAGAGGAAGAAGCTGGGTGAAATATGAAGGCAATCCGGTCCTCCCGAATCCCGGTCTTCAGGATTTTCGCGATCCGAAGGTGCTGTGGCATGAGGAGACGGGACGCTGGGCCATGGCGGTCAGCGTCGACAGGGCCATTTATTTTTACAGCTCGCCCAATTTGCGGGAATGGCGGTTTGAGAGCAGCTTCAGCGGCGCGGGGTGTCAGGACGCGGTATGGGAGTGCCCCGATCTGTTCCGGCTGCCCGTCCTCGGAGAGAACGGCGAGAGCCGCTGGGTGCTGCATGTCAGCATCGGCGACAACGAGGTAACCGCAGGCTCCACCGCCCAGTATTTCGTAGGACATTTCGATGGCCGACGCTTTGTCTGCGAGCATAAGGACGATCGCCCGCGGTGGACCGATTACGGGCAGGACTTCTACGCCGCGGTTTCGTATTCGGATATTCCGCAGGAAGACGGCCGGACCATCTGGCTTGGCTGGACCTCCAACTGGCAATATCCGTTTCATTCTCCGACCGAGCCTTGGAAAGGCGGCATGTCGATTCCAAGGACGCTGGGGCTGGCAAGAAGCGGCAGCGGAGAGCTTCATCTTGTGCAGCGGCCGGTAGAGGAGCTTTCCGCGCTGCGCGAGGAACCGGTCCATTACGGCCCGCTGGAGATCAAGGATGAAAGCGTTCGCCTTCCGTTCAGGGGACGGTCCTATGAGTTCGAAGCGGAGGTTGACTGGGACAGTGCGGCGGAGTTTGGCCTTCGCGTCAGGGTATCGGGTGACGAGCACACCGTTCTTGGCGTAAGTCCGCAGCGCGGGGAGCTGTTTCTTGACCGGCGCAGATCGGGATTCAGCGAACTGCCGAAGCGTACCGGGGGAACCGCAGACTTCGCCAGGATGTTCCGGGCGCCGCGGAGCCTTGAGGCGGGCAGGCTGACCATGCGGGGCTTTGTGGATGAGTCGGTCATCGAGTGGTTTATCGGAAATGGCGAGGAAGTGTTTACGTCGCTCGTATATCCCCGGCCGGACAGTGACGGACTGGAGTTGTTCGCCCAAGGCGGAGCCGCGCGGTTCAGCCGATTTACGGTATACCCTCTGAAGACGGTCTGGATCTGAACGATAGAAAAAAATTTTTGGAACAGGATGGTGAAATGCTGTGAGCAATACGCTGCAAAACGAGATATTGCCGATTACCAATGCAAGGTATCGGCTTCAGTATCATTTAATGCCGCCCGTTGGCTGGATGAACGATCCCAACGGACTTATCTATTATAAAGGTGAATATCATGCGTTCTACCAGCATTATCCTTACGGACCCTGGCAGGGTCCGATGCACTGGGGACATGCGAAGAGCAAAGACCTTGTACACTGGGAGCATCTCCCGATCGCTCTGACACCCTCGATGCCTTACGACATCGCGGAGAACACGGTGTACGGCTGCTGGTCGGGCAGCGGGGTGGACGATGACGGCCTGCTGACGCTGATTTATACGGGGCATGTCGAGAGCAATGATCCGGTCGAGGTGCAGTGCATCGCCCGCAGTAAGGACGGCATTCATTTTGACAAAGGCGCGTCTTCCATCATCCCTGGTCCCCCGGACGCCGAATGCTTCGGTTTCCGTGATCCGAAGGTGTGGAAGCACGGCGAGGTCTGGCATCTGGTCGTGGGCTACGGCAAGGACGGAAAAGGGAAGATTCTTCACTACACCTCAAGCGATTTGAATGAATGGACCTACGAGGGAATTCCGGTGGAGAGCGACGGAACGATGGGGGATATGTGGGAATGCCCCGATCTGTTCCCGCTTGGGGAGGGCGAGGACAGCCATGTGCTGATCTTCTCTCCAATGAACATTGCGCCCGTCAAGACGCTGTATTTGTCCGGGGAGTTCGACTACGGTACAGGGGAATTCAGCAAGCAGCATAAGGATCGGGTGGACTACGGATTCGATTTCTACGCTCCGCAGACCTTCGAGGATGCGTCCGGAAGGCGGATCATGTTCGCCTGGATGAACATTTGGGGCGCGGAGATGCCGGAGAAGGAAGACGGCTGGATGGGAGCCTTCACACTGCCGCGCGTGCTGACGCTCGCGGAAGATGGCAGTCTGCTGGCCAACCCTGCCGAAGAGCTGAAGGTGCTTCGCGGCGATCATGCAGGCGCGGCCAATGTCCTGCTCAAAGACGGCGAAGAATATTCCTTGGAGGGAGCGGAAGGAAGCGCGCTGGAAATTGAAGCCGTGTTTCTGGCGGATGCTTCATCCGGCGCCGAGTTCGGCCTGCGCGTGCGCTGCTCGGATGACGGCTTGCAGTATACGGAAATTTCCTACAAGGCGTCCGAAGGCGTGCTGCGGATGAACCGTGATCATGCCGGAGCGGGTGAGGGCGGCGTCAATGAGGCGGAGCTGGCTCCGCTGGAGGACGGACGGGTCAAGCTGCGCCTGTTCCTGGACAGCTCTTCGGTGGAATTATTTGCGAATGACGGCCGCCGGACAATTACGAACCGGATATATCCGCTGGAAAGCAGCCTGGGCGTCAAGCTGTTCTCAAGAGACGGGAATACGCTGCTTGAATCGCTTGACGTATGGCGGATACAGGCCAGGTAGAGCGGTCAAGACCGTAAAGTAATCATCACGGATGTGGTCGTCATCGGCGAGCTGCTCATTGACTTAACTCCCTGCGGCCTGAAGGTTGGCCGCTTTGTCCGGGCAATTCCGGCCTGTTGAACAATGGGTCTAGCCAGGTTTTAAGTTTCATGCTTATAGCTGACTGTATATTTTAGGGGAAACGGATGCTCCACCTGAGGGGACGGCGCAGCCGTTTCTTCTTGCGACAAAATAGGTAACGCTTACATTTTATGGGGACGGAAGTGGGCGAAATGAGGAAAGGAAAGAAGCACTTGGGCCGCCGCTGGTTAAACGGATTCGTTGCGGTTATTCTGCTTGGGAGCGTAATGTTCCAGGGTTCATCCGCGTCGGCGGCTGAATCTGGAGGAGAAAAGGATACAAGCAATAGTGGAAGCGCTTCAACTAGCGGCGTCATCAGCAACTTGAGCGGCTGGACGGCGAAGGACAAGGGAACTATCGAAGAGACGCCGGACGGATTGAAGCTGTCCTCGGCAGAGAATGGCTTCGCGCTATCTGCGGAACAGGGCGAGAGCTTCAGCTACGAAGCGGATGTCACCCTGCTACAGGACAGCGGCGTGGTGTCGCTTGTCTTCCGCTCGAACGACAGCGGATGGGGATCGTACATGGCCCAGCTTGATCCGGGAGCGGATATTCTGAAGCTGAAGGATGCAAGCGGCGATCGGGTGCTGAAGACGGAGAGCGTGACGCTGAACGCCGGAGAGCCGTATCACCTCAAGGTGACGGCGGAGAGCGCGTCGCTTAAGGTGTACTGGAACGGCGGAGCGGAGCCGCTGATGGAGACGGAGGATACCGCCTATGCCGGCGGGTATTTCGGGATGCATGTCTGGAACAGCGCAGCGGTGTTCCAGAATATTTATGCGGGTCAGCCGGACGAAGCCGAGCCGATTGAGCTGTCCGGCGTCAGCAGCAATCTTGCAGGCTGGACGCGGAACGGTGTTGGAACCGCTTCCTCGGGTCCCGAAGGTCTTCAACTGACGGCATCGGGCGAGGCTACCGTCATGTCAGGCACCTACGCCCGGGACTTCACTTATGAGAGTGACGTCATGCTGAAGTCGGCGGATTCGTCCGGCTCCTTGCTGCTGCGCTCGGATGAAGCCGGACGGAACGGATTTCTCGTTCAGGTGGATGGAAAGGCGGGCAAGATCAGACTGATCGATGCCAACAGCACGCATCCGGCCCGCCTGTGGATCGAGAAGAGCATCGCGGTTCTTCCGTTTGTCAGCTACCATGTCAAAGTCAAGGCGGACGGGAAACGCCTGACCGTCTACTGGAACGGCAAGTATGATCCCGTAATCAGCGCCGAAAGCGAGCTATACTCCGGCAACACGCGGCTGGGGCTTCGCGCCAGCGGCAGCGCCGTGTTCCAGAATATCCGGTTGAGTGATCTGCTCACGAATATAGAGGGCATTTCAGAGGCGGCCGGAGCTTGGATGAAAGACCTCCAGGGCCTTAAGGGAACGGCGCAAGGAACGCAGTGGTCGCTCCATATTTCCCGCTCGCAGGAGAAGGATTTTGTTCTTGAGGGCGACATAACCATTGCGGGGGACACCCCTTCCGCCGAAGCGGCGCTGCTGTTCCGGGCCAGTGAAGACGGTTCAGCCGGCTACTGGCTGCAATTGAACGCGGGCGAAGGCACGGTCAAGCTGGTGAAGTCCGGTCCGGCCGGGCGGGAGGTTCTGGCTTCCTCTTCGGATATCCCGCTTGCTCCCGGGAAGAAGCACCATATTGAAGTTCATGCGGCGGGGCCGCATATCTCGGTGTTTGTGGACGGCTATGCCGGGGCGGCGGCGGACCTTGAGGACGGCAGCTACGCTTCGGGCTTGACCGGTCTTGCGGTAAGCGGCGGCAGCGCTTACTTTCAGGATGTTTATCTGACCGATTCCCGCGATTACTACAATGAAATCTACCGTCCGGCGTACCATTATACGCCTGCGCGCGGCTCGGCAAGCGATCCGAACGGGCTGGTCTATTTTGAAGGGGAATATCATTTCTTTCATCAGAGCGGCGGACAATGGGCCCATGCGGTCAGCACCGATCTGGTTCACTGGCGGCGTCTGCCGCTCGCGCTGAAATGGAATGATCTGGGCCATGTCTGGTCCGGGGCGGCCGTTGCCGACGAGCATAACGCTTCGGGACTGTTCGGCGATTCCGGCGGCAAAGGACTTATTGCTTACTATACTTCCTTTAATCCGGACAAAACGGGCGGCAATCAACAAATCGGGCTGGCTTACAGCAAGGATAAGGGCCGTACCTGGCAGTATTACGGGGACGATGCGATTATCAAAAATCCGGGCTATGTAAGCGACAACGAGCCGGGGAGCAAGGATTTCCGCGATCCGAAGGTGGTGCGCGACGAAGTGGGCAACCGCTGGATTATGGTCGTCTCCGGCGGCGATCATATCCGCTTCTACACCTCGGAGAATTTGATTGACTGGTCATTGACTGACAGCTTCGGATACGGCGGCTATATTCGGGGCGGCGTCTGGGAATGCCCGGATCTGTTCCCTCTTCCGGTGGACGGCAACGCTTCCAAAGAGAAGTGGGTGCTGATGATCAGCTTGGGCGCGAGTCCGAAGACAAACGGATCGGACGCCGAATATTTTATCGGCGAATTGACGCCTGAAGGCAAATTTGTGAACGATAATCCCCCCGGGACCGTGCTGAGGACCGACTTTGGCAAAGAGATGTACGCTTCGACTTCCTTTGCGAACGTACCTGGCGGACGGCGGATTATGCTGGCCTGGATGACGAACTGGGATTATCCGTTCAGCTTCCCGACCTCGCCGTGGAAGGGACAGATGACGGTGCCGCGCGAATTGTCGCTCAAGACGACGCCGGGTGGCATCCGTCTGGCACAGACTCCGATTGCGGAGCTTGAGCAGCTGCGGGGCACGCCATTCGTGGTCGCCGACACGGACGTCTCGGCGGATACGGACAATATTCTGGCTTCCCCCTTCGGCAATGCCTATGAAATTGAGGCCGAGCTTGAGCTGCCCAAGACGGGAGCCGCTTCGGAATTCGGATTCCGTCTGCGTGAAGGCGGAGCACAGCGGACCGTTGTCGGTTACCGCAAGGGGAGCGGTACACTGTTCGTTGACCGTTCCACTTCCGGCCGGACCGATTTCTCCTCCAAATTCTCGGCTGTTCATGAAGCGAAGGTGCAGCAAGACAGCTCTATGGTGAAGCTGCGTATTCTGGTGGATGAATCCTCCGTCGAGGTGTTTGGGGCGGACGGCCGAGCGGTATTCTCCGACGTTATTTTGCCGGATAAGGCGCGCAGCGGCTTGAGCTTCTACGCCAAGGGCGGGACGGTGCATGTGAAGTCGATTAAGGTGTATCCGCTTGGAAATATTTGGAATGGAGAGTTGCGGCCGGACGAATCGGCCGGGCGGATTATTCTGGACCGCAGTCTGTTGGAGCTGGGAGCCGGGGAATCCAGAGAGATCTTTGCGAATGTGCTGCCGCATGCGCCCGCCCGGGAGCTTGTCTGGAGCTCCGGCGACGAAGCGGTCGTCAAGGCGGAGCCGTCCGGTTCGGGCAGCGCTGTCCTGAAGGCGGTGGCGCCCGGAACGGCCGCCGTTACCGTGAAGACGCGGGATGGAAGCTTGTCGGCCGTCATCATGGTAACGGTAGGGACGTTCCATACGAACCTGAAGAACTGGAAGTCGAATTCCAGTTGGGCCGTTACGTCCGAAGGAATCCGGGGAACCTTTGACACGGATTCGAATTATATGTCGGGGGAAAGGGCGGCCGATTTCACCTATGAAGCCGACGTGACGCTCCCGGGCACGGGCGGGGCCGGATCGATCCTGTTCAGGTCGAATGCCGACGGTACGAGCGGGTATTATTTCAACCTTGACCCGAATCTGAAAGCGGCGCGGCTGTTCTATATGGCGGACGGACAGTTCCAGGACCGGCAGGTGCTGGCGAAAGTGCCGATGGCTCTGACCACAGGGGTGAAGCATCATGCCAAAATTACAGCCGTGGGCACACGGATTACAATCGAGCTGGACGGCAGAACGATTATCGATGTGGAGGACGACACCTACCGCCAGGGCGCATTTGGCGTCAACGTATTCGGCGGCGACGCCTATTACCAGAACGTCAATGTAACCGGAGCAACGCCGACGGATGAATCTCTGTACCGTTTCGTTAACGCGGGCACCGGAGCGGCGCTTGCCGTAGACAGCCAAAGCTCCCTGGCCAGGCTTAGAGCGCTCCCGCTGCAGGAGTCGGTCAACCAATACTGGAGCTATTATCCGGTCAAAAATGAGGCTTACACGATCCGCGCGGGAGAAAGCGGCAAATCGCTTGACTGGGATACGGGGGCCAATACGGTCCAACTGTACGCCTATCTTGGCTTTGACAACCAGCGTTGGCTGGTGCGTGACAACGCGGACGGGACCATAACCATCCTGTCCAAATTCAAGCCGGACCAAGCGCTCGAGGCCCGCGAGGACGGGACGGTCGGACTTGAAGACACCGACGGTTCCAGCCTGCAAC
>NZ_ASSC01000380.1 GCF_000520735.1 Paenibacillus forsythiae T98 | reverse complement strand
TATTGGGGGCCGCCGATGTCCTGCTTGTGTGGTTCACCCGGTATTTGCTCTCCTTGGCGGAGAGACATGCCAGACTTAAGGGAAATTGGAGTTTGTTTTGACATTAGCATGTAAAAAAAGGGCCTCCACCGACCGTTATCTTTCCGGTACTGTGAAGGCCCCTTTCCCATGTCCCCTGCTTCTGGTTATTAGCGGTACGTGCCCAGCACGCGGTCATAGATATCCTCTATCAGCCGCAGACCGCCATTATATCCGGCGTAGCCGCAGTTTAAAACGAGTCTGTACGTGATTGGCACGCTGATCGGAAGCAAATCCGCTCCGATATCGACAGCCAGATCGCGTTCCCAGCCGCTTCCGAGAATCAGCGCCCGCTGCTTCGGACTGCTCTGCCTGATTTTCTCCTGAATTTCTCCGCCGTCCACCGAAAACTCCACATTCGCCGACCTTCTGTCGGAGACGCGTCGGAACTGTTCACGGATTCCTTCCCGGTACTGTTCGGGCGTATCGTCGATAATGTATTGAACGTCCGCCGGAATAATGCCCAGCTCATTCAGCAAATATTTGGAGAAGCCTATGGCGTAAGTCGCATCGAGGATCGTGTAGAAGACGCGCGGAATTCCGTAACGGAACTCCAGCATGAAGTCGGCCGTACGCTCGATATGCGTATAGAACTTATGCTCTTCGTCCGTGATGAATTTCTCGGCCTTTTCACGGTCTACGCTAGCCCCGAATGCCGTAACCTCCCGCAAGAAGCGGCTCGTCTCCGCGCCTCCAACCGGTAAATAAGGAAAATGATAAAACGGCGTACCATATTTCCACTTGAGCAGCTTGGCGCTGCGCAGTCCAGGCCAGGCGGAGATGACAATATTGAACTCGGCCTGCGGAACGGTCAGCCATTCGGATACGCCGCCGGATTCGGGACCGAACAGAATATTCGGTGTAAGACCGATGCCTGTCAGGAGCCGCTTGATCTCCTGCAAGTTGCCGATCCAGTAAGGGTCCTGGTAAGGAATGGAGGCGAAGACATTGA
>NZ_ASSC01000379.1 GCF_000520735.1 Paenibacillus forsythiae T98 | reverse complement strand
CCCATCCGTACGGACGGGAGCTCGCCTTGCAGGCGGGCGCCAATGTAGTCATGCCTAATCTGTCGCCGCTGTCCGTGCGTCCGAAATATACTTTATACAACAATAAAATTTGTACGGGAGATGAATCCGCGCAGTGCAGATTCTGTCTGGAGCAGCGGATTGAGCGTGCCGGATTTCATGTCGATATGGGCCGTGGAGACAGTCTGAACGGGCTGGCCGCGCCCTTCTTTTCGCCATAAATGAACCGAGAAAGAAGTGGATGATCGTGAACCAAGTGAATGAGCGCCGGGCGGCGGATTTTATTCAGGACGAGGAAATCAAGAGATCGCTGCGAGACGGGGAGACGGCAGTACAAGACGGCAGGATCGTAACCGCCATTCTGGACAAAGCCAGAAAATGCAAAGGCCTGACTTCTCAGGAGGCGGCGGTGCTGTTACATTTGGAGGACGAAGAGACATTGGAACGGCTGTACCAGGTATCCCGAGAGATCAAGGAGCGGATATACGGCAACCGGATCGTGCTGTTCGCCCCCCTGTATGTCAGCAACCACTGTGTCAATAACTGTGTCTACTGCGGATACAAGCACTCTAATTCCGAGTTCGAGCGCAGCCGCCTTACGCATGACGAAATCGCCCAGGAGGTGAAGGTTCTTCAATCGCTTGGCCACAAGCGGCTGGTGCTGGAAGCGGGCGAAGATCCGGGCCATTGCTCCATCGACTATATTCTGGCATGTATCCGGACCATATACGAGACGAAGCTCGATAATGGCAGTATCCGGCGGGTTAACATCAATGTTGCGGCCACAACCGAGGAGGAATACCGCAAGCTGGCCGATGCCGGGATCGGAACCTACATTTTATTTCAGGAGACTTATCACCGGCCCAGCTACCGCAAATACCACCCGCAAGGACCCAAGGCGGATTATGACTGGCACACAACGGCCATGGACCGGGCGATGCGCGCCGGTATAGACGATGTTGGCATCGGCGTCCTGTACGGACTTTATGATTATAAATACGAGACCATTGCCATGCTGAAGCACGCCGAGCATCTGGAGCAGACGTTTGGCTGCGGGCCGCACACCATCTCCGTCCCCCGTCTGCGCGAAGCTGAGAACGTGAATCTGGACAGCTATCCCTATCTTGTAGGCGACCGCGATTTCGCTAAGATTGTCGCCGTACTGAGAATGGCCGTGCCTTATACGGGAATGATCCTGTCAACACGTGAAGACCCGGCATTCCGCGACCGGATTATTCGCTTGGGAATATCGCAGATCAGCGCAGGCTCTGCCACTGGCGTCGGCGCGTATAGCGTCAATAAAGGCAAGGACGACAAGCCGCAGTTCACGGTCGGCGACCACCGCTCTCCTATGGAAATTATCAAGAACCTGTGCCGGGATGGCTATGTTCCCAGCTACTGCACCGCATGCTACCGCGAAGGGCGAACGGGGGACCGCTTTATGCAGCTGGCCAAGTCGGGGCAAATCCACAATGTATGCCAGCCGAATTCCTTGATGACCTTTCAGGAATACCTGCTCGACTACGCCGACGAGGAGATGCGTGCCATTGGCGAGCAGACCATTCGCGACAATCTGGAGCGCATCCCCAAGGAATCGGTCAAGAAAGCGACAATAGAGCAGCTTCAGCGCATCCATGCAGGCGAACGAGACTTACGGTTCTGATAACAATGATAAAAAGAAGATGACATCGCAAAAATACCCGGAACCTTTAACAAGGAACCGGGTGTTTGTATTAACCGAAGCCTGGCTCATCTTCCCAGGCCAGCATCGCGGACGGAAACATTTCAATCGCTCTCGGGAATATCCCCTGCACATAAGCAATAAATACGCCGTAATTGACAATCGGCACCCCGGCGTTCGCAGCTTCCTCCATACGATGCAGCATCGCTCTGCGATTCAGGATGCACGCCCCGCAATGAATGATCAGCGAATACTGCTCCAGCCCTGGCGGGAACTCACTTCCGGAGGCATGCTCGATTTGCAGCCGCCTGCCCGTCTTTTCCCGCAGCCAGCGGGGAATCTTGACGGTGGCGATATCGTCGGACTGCCGATGATGCGTACAAGCTTCGGCAATCAGCACCCGGTCGCCGTCACGCAGCCCGCTGATCGCCCGCACCCCGCGCACAAGCCGGGGAAGATCGCCTTTATAACGGGCGAACAATATGGAGAAGGACGTTAACGGCACATCCTTCGGGGTGTCGGCCTGGGCTTTTAGAAACGCCTGCGAATCGGTAATCACCAATTTCGGCTTGCGCCGGAGCGAAGCCAGCGTATGTCCAAGCTCCTGCTCCTTGGTCACCACAGCCACCGCGTCGCATTCCATAATGTCGCGTATCGTCTGCTGCTGGGGCAGGATCAGCCTGCCCTTGGGCGCCGCCTTATCGATCGGGACGACAAGAACGGCCAGGTCGCCGGGGCTCAACAGGTCGCCGACGATCCGGAACCTGTCTTCCCCCCGGGGCAAAGCAGTTGCAATCGCCGTCTTTAACTCGTTGATGCCGTGACCGGCGGCGGCG
>NZ_ASSC01000378.1 GCF_000520735.1 Paenibacillus forsythiae T98 | reverse complement strand
CTGCCGGTCTCCGGCTGTTGACGCTCCCCATGATGAAGTATGCCCGAAGATGTGTCCGCACCGCTTCGCTGTCCAGCCTGCCTTCGCTTGGGATCATATCCCGTTCGCTCATCATTTCCCGCTCCCTTCCGCGCGCAGCCTGCGACCGTACGCAAAATGATTGGTCGGGCCGTGCCCCGCCCCGATGCCCAGGCCGTCCTCGATAGCCGCCCGGATAAACGCCTTGGCGGTTCGGACGGCTTCTTCCGCCGGATAACCCTTCGCCAGCTCCGCCGTCAGCGCGGCGGAATAGGTGCAGCCGGTTCCATGCGTATGCCGGGTGTCGATGCGTGGACTCTCCATGTAGCTGAAATCCTTGCCGTCATAGAGCACATCCGTGACGCTGCCGTTCCCGGCGCCGTGGCCGCCTTTAATGACAACATAACGTGAGCCCATTTGCGCGATTCGTCTGGCCGCTTCCTCGCAGTCCGTCAGGCTGGCGATCGACATACCGGCGATGATTTCCGCTTCCGGGATATTCGGCGTCGTCACAAGGGCGAGCGGAAGCAGATGCTGAATCAGAGACTGCACCGCTTCCCGCTGAAGCAGGGAGGACCCTCCCTTGGCAACCATTACCGGATCAACGACCAGATTGCTCCATCCGTATTGGCGGATCTTGCCGGCGGCGGTTCGGATAATTTCTCCGCTGAACAGCATGCCGGTCTTGACCGCATCCGGAGTCAGGTCCTCGCCAATGGAGTCGAGCTGCCGCGACACGGCTTCCGGATCAAGCGGATATACGTCCTGAACCCCGAGCGTGTTCTGCGCCGTTACCGCGGTCAGCGCCGACATGCCGTAGACGCCCAGCTCCTGGAACGTCTTGAGGTCGGCCTGGATGCCCGCGCCCCCGCCGCTGTCCGAACCGGCGATCGTTAACGCCTTGTATACGTTCATCTTTTTCGTCTCCCTTGCTGGATAGTTCCATACTTCGGTATACGAAGCAAAGCTTTGATCAAGAATAGCATCAGAGGTGATACCGATATGCACATGAAACATTTTGGACTGGTGATTCTATTTGTGCTAATATTACCGTCGTTTGTTCAAGCTGCCGGACTCGGGGGAGAGAAAGGCACCCCGGCTGATGATCATGGGAAAAGAGTGATTTTGACGCTGCTCTCGCCTTATATTCAAGAGGAGCTGGACCGCTGCTATAAAGGAACAAAGCATCCATCCGTGCAATTTGCTCCATTCCTAAGCGATACGGTTGTGGTCAAAATGGTCTATTATTCTTCCCACATAGAAATTGAACTGCGTGTCTTTCCATATGTGGGACCTCATCTCACTATCGGAGAAGATGAGCTTACATTCCGGATCGACAATACAGGGAAAGTGAAGGGGCTTGGCTGTCGGCATATCAGAGACGACTTTCCTTTGCCCTGGAACTATCAATCTGGCAGCCCTGCACTCCCCGGGCACAAGCCGATCCATTCCCGCCTGCCGATGACATTCTAGTTATCTTCTTTAAGCTTCCCGGATTCTCGACAGCTTCCCGTATTCCTCCGGCGTAAGGAGCGCGAGCTGGTTCAGAAA
>NZ_ASSC01000377.1 GCF_000520735.1 Paenibacillus forsythiae T98 | reverse complement strand
TATCGACCCGTATGTCTTTGTCTATTCGCCCCAGGTGTTGAAGGAGCTTGGGGCCGAGGCGCTGCCGGGATCTCTTGGCGGGTGGACCCGGCTGCTGGAGCAGAGTCTCAAGAAGCCCGGCACCTATGTGCTGGGGATGGATGCGGGCAGCCCCTACGGCATGTCCGTCTTTCTGGAAAGCGTGGGCAGCGCTCTGTTCCCGGTGAGCCGTGAGGCCCTTGAATGGACCTCGCGGGCGCGCAGCTCCATCTATTTGAGTGATGGGAAGCATGATGGAATCTGGAATAGGCTTCGGGAGGGGAGCATTGCCGCTGCT
>NZ_ASSC01000376.1 GCF_000520735.1 Paenibacillus forsythiae T98 | reverse complement strand
GATGGGGGGGGGAGCCGAGGGGCATTTCCGGGTCTACACGGTGACGGATATCCCCTCCTTTGACAACTCCAATTGGTCCTTCAAGGTCGACGGTCTGGTGGACAACAAGCTGCACTGGAACTGGGAGCAGTTCGTCAAGCTCCAGCGGGAGGTACAGGTGAGCGATTTTCACTGTATTACTGGCTGGTCGGTCTACAAAAATACATGGGAAGGCATCCCGCTGGCGAAGCTTCTGGACATGGCCGGGGTGCAGCGTACGGCGACAAGCGTTAAATTCTATTCCGGAGACGGCGTATACACCGATTCGCTGACGTTAGAGCAAGCGCGGATGGACGATGTGCTCGTTGCCGTCATGCATGACGGCAGGCCGATCTCGAATGAGCTGGGCGGTCCGGTGCGGCTCGTCGTTCCGCAAATGTATGCCTACAAATCGGTGAAATGGCTTAATCGCATTGAGTTGATCAAAGGGGATCATGTCGGCTACTGGGAGCAGCGGGGCTACAGTAGCGACGCCTGGCTGCCGGGAAGCGAGAAAATATAGCAATACCGCCTTGAACGGCGGAAGCTGCTCATAAGGAAAGGGAGGCCCCCTTGCAAGGGAGCCCCCCTGTAATTCAAGTTATTCCGTTATTTCTTCAAAGGAAGCGTCGTACAGCCGGAACATGGTCTTGTACCCCGACTCGTCGATTTTGATGCCTACCTCAAGTCGTCCCGTCACCTGCAGCGGACCCGATTTATGCCTCAGCTTGACGTTGTCCGGCACAAAGACAATCATGATCTTGTTCCAATACGTTTCGTCCCCGTTGTCAAACGGGCATTCGGCGCCGGGCTGAGGGATCAGCAGGAACCAGTGCTTCTCGAAGGAGAGCACCTCGCCCATGAAGCCTTTGATCGTCACTTGACTTTTGCCCTCGCTAAGATCCCAGAAGCGCTCGGATGGCCGGGTCTGGTCGCCCCCGTCAAAAAAATCCGACCAGCCGATTTTCACCACCCCTGATGTGTTCCCGCCATCTGGACCTTTAACCGCCGTCTCCCCTCCGGTATTACGCGGAGACGCGGAGGGCGCCGCTTCCGGCTTGCCGCTGCTCGATGCCGAATCAGCGGATGGCGAAGGCGAGACCGGCTTGCGGGTAGAGGCAGGGGTGGCGGCAGCTGGAGCCTTCCGGTCAGCGCCGGACGGCTTGGCCTCAGCGCTGCGGACGGGACTGGACGCAGGCTTGGGGCTGGCCGCTGCCTGCGTCCCTCCGGAGGAAGGCGTTCCGGAAGCCTTGCGGGGACTGGACGCCGAAGCGGAAGCTTCGGCCTTGGGAGCCGGCGCTTGCTTCGCATCCGGCGAGGCCGATGCTGCTGGCTCCGGGGAAGGTGCGGCAGAGCCGATAGC
>NZ_ASSC01000375.1 GCF_000520735.1 Paenibacillus forsythiae T98 | reverse complement strand
CGCCACCCTTGCTACAGCGAGGAAGCCCATCGGTTTTTTGCCCGGATGCATATCCCGGTCGCTCCCGCCTGCAACATTCAATGCAACTACTGCAACCGCAAATTCGACTGCGTGAACGAAAGCAGACCAGGGGTTGTCAGCGAGGTGCTCACTCCGGAACAAGCGGAGCGGAAAGTAAAAGGTGTAGCCGCACAGCTCATGCAGCTGTCGGTGGTCGGCATCGCAGGGCCTGGCGATCCGCTTGCCAACGCGGATAAGACTTTCGAGACCTTCGAGAGAGTCAAGCAGCATGTGCCGGATGTGATGACCTGTCTGAGCACCAACGGTCTTACGCTTTACCGGCACATCGATCGGATCGTGGAATTGGGGATCGGACATGTCACGATTACGATCAACGCCATCGACCCGGATGTCGGTAAAGAGATTTATCCTTGGGTATTTGATGAAGGTGTGCGTTACGAAGGAAGAGAGGCCGCCGCTCTGCTGATCAGCCGTCAGCTTCAAGGGGTGGAGGAACTGGCCAAGCGAGGCATTCTCGTCAAGGTCAACTCGATTATGATTCCGGGGGTCAACGACAAACATCTGGTTGAAGTATCGAAGAAAGTGAAAGAACTCGGCGCGACGCTCCACAATGTAACGCCGCTGATTATCGCTCCGGGCAGCCAGTACGAGAAAGACGGACGCAAGGCTCCGCATCCAAGAGAACTGAACCAGTTGCAAGAGCAGCTGAGCGAGGGCGGAACGAAACTGATGCGTCATTGCCGTCAATGCCGCGCCGACGCGGTTGGGCTGCTCGGTCAGGACCGCAACCAGGATTTCCAACTGGAAACGATGGAAGCCGATCCGGTGATTGACCTTGACGCAAGAGAGCAATTCCAGCAGGAGCTGGATAGCAAAATCCGTCAGCGCCTGATCGCGAAGGAGAACCGCCGGACGATTCTTGACGAGAACAAGAAGACCCGAGTCGCGGTTGCTACAAGAGGCGGAGACAAGGTCAACCAGCACTTTGGCCATGCGACGGAGTTCATGATTTTTGATACCGACGGTGCCGAAGTGAAATTCATCGGTATCCGGAAGATCCAGGCCTACTGCCACGGTACGGCGGATTGCAACGGAGACAAAGACGAGACGCTCCAGGAGATCATGTCCATCCTCAGCGATTGCCGGATTCTTCTCAGCTCCGGGATCGGCGACGCGCCTCGCGCGGCACTGAACAGAGCGGGCGTGCTGCCCCTGGTCCGCAAAGGCGGAATACAGGAAGCAATACTTGAAAGTGTGAAATACGGTTCCTATTTTGAAAATA
>NZ_ASSC01000374.1 GCF_000520735.1 Paenibacillus forsythiae T98 | reverse complement strand
GCTGGTGCGCATGTAGCCCGAAGCGGCAGCGCCCGGGCGGGCCTGCTGGGAAGTGTTAATTCCGCCTCCCAAGCGGAGGCGGATGTTAAATTATAGATGCCCGGTTGCCCGGGCATGAATACCGGAATAAGGAAGGTCTACTTTATATGATAAAACTGGTTCAAATGGACGAAGCGACGTTTCAATTTTTTCTCAGCCAATCCACCAGCGACTATGCCGAGGAGAAGGTAAAATCGGGAGCCTGGGAACCGGATAACGCGCTGAAGCAGTCCAAAGAGGCGATCACGCGCTTTTTGCCCGCCGGGATGCACACCGAAGGCGCTTATCTCTATTCGGTGGTCGAGGAAGAGAGCGATACCCATGTCGGCTACATCTGGTTCAACGTTACCGAAGGACGACGCGGCCGCGAAGCGTTTATTTACGATATTTATATTTTTGAGCCGTTCCAGGGCAAGGGCTACGGCAAGCAGGCCATGCAGGCGCTCGACGAGGAAGCACGCAGTATGAATGTCCGCAAAATCGGGCTACACGTGTTCGGCCAGAACCAGCGCGCATTCGAGCTGTACCAGAAAATGGGCTACGGCGTGACCGACATTACGATGTCGAAGGAGCTTTAACTTATACTGCGCCGCTCCGAGGGTGCAAGGGGGATCTCTGAACGGGGTCCCTTTATGTTTGCCGGGGAGACCCTTCAGTATAGCTGATGTCCTCTGTGCGGAGACTTTTTGCGGGCGGTGTCTTTTAAAAGGCGGACATAGGCGACAGGTTAACGCATCCGATGACGGATTCAATATGTAGATGAAAGTAGGCTGATTGACTCCATAGTCCACGCTTTGAAAGACATTTTTCCGATTAGTCTACACAGTGAGGACAATGAGAGGATAGAATCATAAATGATTTGGCGTGTCCGCAAGAAAAATTGTCTCAGTGGTGCAGGGTGATCCGGCGGCTGGAGGCGGAGCGTCCGTCTTTTTCATAACGCATCTAGGGGAAAGCTCATTAGTATTGCCGGAAAGGCCCGGTATTGCTGGGCTGATTGTTCTAATATATAATAGTTTAGATCACCGGATTGCCGGTCAATTAACGGAAAATAGGAGTTGTCATATAAATGGCTTTGAAAGCGGGAATTGTCGGGCTTCCAAATGTTGGGAAATCGACGCTGTTTAACGCAATTACGCAGGCGGGCGCAGAGTCCGCGAACTATCCTTTTTGCACCATCGACCCGAATGTCGGGGTAGTGGAAGTGCCGGACGAGCGTCTCGATAAGCTCACCGAGCTGGTTGTGCCGAACAAGACGGTGCCGACCGCGTTTGAGTTCGTGGACATTGCCGGACTGGTGCGCGGAGCGAGCAAGGGCGAGGGGCTGGGCAACAAGTTCCTGGCGCATATCCGCGAGGTGGACGCGATTGTCCATGTCGTGCGCTGCTTCGAGGACGAGAACGTGACTCATGTCGACGGAAAAGTAAATCCGGTAAGCGACATCCAGACGATCAATCTGGAGCTGATTCTGGCCGATGTGGAGAGTGTCGAGAAGCGGATCGACCGTTCCCGCAAGAACATGAAGGGCGGCAACAAGCAGTACGCCCAGGAAGTGGAAGTGCTGGAGCGCGTCAAGGAAGCGTTGTACAACGACATGCCGGCGAGAAGCGTGGAGCTGTCCGATGACGAGCGGCTGATTGTGCGCGATCTTCATCTGCTGACGCTGAAGCCGGTGCTGTACGCGGCCAATGTGGGCGAGGATGAGGTGGCAACGGCGGAAGAGAATCCGTACGTGAAGCAGGTACGCGAGTTCGCCGCCGCCGAGAACGCCGAGGTGGTGCCGATCAGCGCGAAGGTGGAGGCGGAAATCGCCGAGCTGGAAGGCGAAGACAAGGCGATGTTCCTGGAAGAGCTGGGCCTTGAAGAGTCGGGCCTTAACCGTCTGATCAAAGCGGCTTACAAGCTGCTCGGGCTGTACACATACTTTACGGCCGGAGTGCAGGAGGTTCGCGCCTGGACTATCCGTAAAGGGACGAAAGCGCCGGGAGCGGCCGGCGTGATCCACACCGACTTCGAGCGCGGCTTTATCCGGGCGGAAGTGGTGGCGTACGATGATCTCGTGGCCGCCGGCTCGATGAACGGCGCGAAGGAGCGCGGCCAGCTGCGGCTTGAAGGCAAGGAGTATGTGGTGCAGGACGGAGACGTTATGCATTTCCGGTTTAACGTATAGAGCTTGCGGATCATGAAGCTTGACGATTTATGAAGCTTGCTTCTGGCGGGCGGGAAGCCTTCGCGGGTAAAGCGGGGCTACCCGGCGCAGGAGCGAACCAAGGCCATTTCGCGGCGGTGTCATCACCTGCGCGGGACGGCCTTTTTGGCTTGTTATGTCACATGCATAAGGTTTCGGTCTGTCAGATGACATGAAGTAGCCAAACCGGCGGAATCGTGATATAATATAAAGTCGTGTATACCCTTTGTGTGTATAAGGTATAGACGTTTTTTTACTATAAAACGTAACGATGTGATTAACCTTAAATTTGTCAACCTTAATCAGGAGAGGTGAATTCCCTTGTTGGACCGATTGCAATCTCTGGCGGACCGCTATGAGAAACTCAGTGAACTGCTTTGCGATCCGGATGTTGCAAGCGATAGTAAGAAACTGAGGGACTATTCCAAAGAACAATCCGATCTGCAGCCCGCTTACGAGGCTTATAGCGAATATAAAAATGTGATGGAAGAGCTGGACGCCGCCAAAGCGATGCTCGGCGAGAAGCTTGACGATGAAATGCGCGACATGGTGAAGCTGGAAATCGATGAGCTGTCGAAGCGCCAGATCGAGCTGGAGGAGAAAATCCGTATCCTGCTGCTGCCGAAGGACCCGAACGACGACAAGAATGTGATTGTGGAGATCCGGGGAGCGGCAGGCGGCGACGAGGCGGCGCTGTTCGCATCCGACCTGTACCGGATGTACACCCGTTTTGCGGATACCCAGGGCTGGCGCGTGGAGCTGATGGACGCCAATACGAATGACCTGGGCGGCTTCAAAGAGGTCATCTTCATGATTAACGGCCGGGGCGCGTACAGCAAAATGAAGTACGAAAGCGGCGCGCATCGCGTGCAGCGCATCCCGGCGACGGAGTCCGGCGGACGGATTCATACTTCCACATCCACTGTGGCGGTCATGCCCGAAGCGGAAGAAATCGACATCGAAATTCTTGACAAGGATATCCGCGTGGATACGTTCTGTTCCAGCGGCGCGGGCGGTCAGTCCGTCAACACGACCAAGTCCGCCGTGCGCGTAACGCATATTCCTACGGGAATCGTGGCGACCTGTCAGGACGGCAAGTCGCAGAATTCCAATAAGGAGAAGGCTCTTCAAGTGCTGCGCGCCCGGATCTCCGACATGATGCGCCAGGAAGAAGAAGCCAAGTATGCCGGCGAACGCAAGAGCAAGGTCGGCACCGGCGACCGCAGTGAGCGTATCCGGACGTACAACTTCCCGCAGAGCCGGGTGACGGATCACCGGATCGGCCTGACGCTGCATCGGCTGGATTCGGTTATGAACGGTGAGATTGAAGAGATTATTTCAGCGCTCTCCATTGCGGAACAGGCGGAGCTGATGGAAAGAGGAGAATAATGCTTTGAAACAGAGCGCATATATCATGCCGCAGGTGCAAAGCATCCGGGAAGCCTTTGCGGAGGCTTCTTCTTTTTTAAGCGGTCTTGGCGTCAGCGAGCCGCAGCGCAGCGCCCAGCTTCTGCTGGAGCATACGCTGGGCCTGTCCGGGGCGGCGTACTATATAGCTATGGCCGACCCCTTTCCGGCAGAGAGGCGGGAGGAGT
>NZ_ASSC01000373.1 GCF_000520735.1 Paenibacillus forsythiae T98 | reverse complement strand
CAGGCTCGCACCCGCAATAATTCTTGGGAGGCTCGGGAATGCAATATTCCTTGGGAGGCTCAGGCGCCGGCGGCAAGGGAGCTGCTTCTTGTGCAGGAACCGAAATCTGTACGAACAGGCTCTGTGTCTCGGTATGAACAGTTTCTTGAACCGGAGGAGCTGGCGCAGGGATCGGAGCAGGCTCTGGAACAGGTGCAGGAGCAGGAACAACAGGGGCGGTTTCTTTCGCTTTCTCAATAGGCCCTGTATAGGCCTTTCCACCGGGAGTGGTTTTGTCTGATACTGATGTCGTCGCATGTTCCTGCTGAATCGGTTGTGCCGGTTGTACGGGTTGTGCCGGATGGGCTGAAGGAACGGTCGCTTTCTTGGGAATATTGACGATATCCCCTATTTTAAGCACATCGGGATTCTTCAACTGAGGATTCGCTCCAATAATATCCTTGAGCTGAATCCCCCAGGCTTTGGACAATTTCCATAGAGTGTCTCCCTGCTTGACCGTATGCTTGTGGTACAGCTCGCCGCCGTCCGGCACAGGAACGGGGACAGAAGGGATTTTTACCTTGTCTCCGATAGCCAGAACATCGGGGTTCGCAATTTGCGGATTGGCTTCGATCACTTTATCCAGCGGCACCCCATATTTTTTCGACAATTCATAGAGTGTATCGCCTTGCTTGACAATGTGTATTTTCACGCAGATTTACCCTCCTAACGTTTTGTGGAGCAATGCTGTTTGAAATATAAGAATGTATAAGCTTCGCGCTTATCCACAGCCTTATATTTCTACGAGAAACGATGCCGCTCTTAAGCGGACGGCAGATCCGTTTCTTCTGACGCAGTGATTTGCGGTAGAGCCGCCTCCTTCGTTACTACATCTTATGCAGCCCATGGGCGATTGACATCCCCGAAGCAAAAAAAATCCTTTCATGCGGCATGAAAGCATGCGCATCAAAGGATTGATCGTTTCTATTCAATAAATCAGGACTGCCACACCTTATAGCCGTCTTTGTCTACAATACTCCGGAACTCCTCCAGCAGCCTCAGCGTGATCGGGCCGGCATGACCTTCGCCGATAATCCGTCCGTCGATTTCGCGTGCCGCGATAACCTCCGCCGCCGTACCTGTGAAGAACACCTCATCCGCAATATAAATATCATGCATCGTGAATGGCTCTTCCTTAAGCTTGATGCCAAGCTTCTCGCACAGCTCGATAATGGCAAAACGCGTAATGCCTTCGAGAGCGCCAAGGTAGCATGGCGGCGTGTAGACAACACCCTTTTTAATGATAAAAATATTGTCGCCCGAGCCTTCCGTTACGTATCCCTGAGCGTTCAGCATAATCGCCTCATCGGCTTCCGCCAGGTTGGACTGGATTTTGACCAGGATGTTGTTCAGATAGTTGAGCGATTTGATCTTCGGATTCAGCGCATCCGGAATGTTGCGGCGCTGGGACACGGAAACGGCGCGAAGGCCGTTCAGATATGCTTCTTCGGGATAGATAGCCAGCTGCTCTACTATAATAATGACGCTGGCTTTGGGGCATCTGCGGGGGTCAAGTCCGAGGTTGCCCGGGCCGCGGGAAACGATAAGACGGATATAGCCGTCGCGCATATCGTTGCGCCGGATCGTCTCCGCCATCGCTTCCAGCATTTCGTCATAAGTCAGCGGGATGTCGAGCATAATAGATTTGGCCGAATCATACAGCCTGTCCAAATGCTCCTTGCATTTAAAAATATTGCCATTATAGATCCGAATTCCTTCAAAAATCCCGTCTCCGTACAGAAAGCCGTGGTCAAAAACGGATACCATGGCCTTGTCCTTTGTTACATATTGTCCATCAAGATAAATCAACTGCTCAGACATGAGCTTACTGCACCTCCGCTTTCTCTTCCTCATAGGTGTATGTGGGATACGAGCCCAGAATCCGGACCTGGCAGCCCAAAGCTTTGATTTCCTCAATAGCGGCAGGCAGGAGGACCGATTCCATCGGTTCGAGCACATCGATATAAAAATAATAGGTACCCAGCTTCTTCTTCGTTGGCCGCGATTCAATCCGCGATAAATTCAGCTTTCGCCAGGAGAAAGCCGCAAGAACCTGATGGAGCGCGCCCGGAAAATCCTCCGGCAGAGTAACCAGCACGCTGGTCTTGCTGCCTGTGCTTACACGGGGAATATCCAGCTTCTCGGGTCCCGCCAGCACAAAGCGCGTAAAATTGTTGTGGTGATCGGTAATTTTGCCAGCGATAATATCCAGTCCGTAAGTCTTCGCCCCAAGCTCAATGCCGATTGCGGCCCAGCCCTTGCCGGGGTTGTTCTTGACGATTTCAACCGCTTCCGAGGTGCTTCCCACCGTCTCCAGCTCGGCGGTCGGAGCATGACTGCGGATAAAATTACCGCACTGGGCCATGGCAACCGGATGGGAGAGAATCTTAACGATGCGCGAGTAATCGACTCCGCCCTTGCCGTCCGTAAATTCACCGGGGTTTGCGATCAGGTTCTGTACAGAAGGATAGATCCATTCGGCCTGCATCGGCAGGTCCACTTGATGAATAAGCCAGTCCATGTGCAGGCTGACCGAGCCTTCAATCGTATTCTCGACCGGAATGACGCTATAATCGGTCTCTCCTTTGGCCGTGGCCAGAAACACATCGGAAATAAACTTGTAGAACACCGGCCGGCAAGGCTCCCCTTTCATCAGATACAGCAAAGCTTCATGAGAGGTCGTTCCCTGCGGCAGCACCGCTATTGATTTCATGGCCGTACTTCTCCTTTTATCATATCCAAAAATGATTGATTTTGCATCCCATTTTCGTTGACAGTCTCTGCAAGCGCACCCGCAGGGCAGGGCAGAAGCCAGCGGGTACGCGCTTCAATGCCATATTTACGCATGGTGTCCGTCAGAAAGGCTTCCAGTTCGCTCTTCCGGGGCTCCCGCCGGTCCACAAACGCTATCAGCGTCGGTCCGGCGCCGCTAAGGGCGATGCCAAGCGCTCCATGCTTCGTCGCTTCGGCCAGCACCTCCTCCATGCCGGGAACGAGCGGAGCCCGGTACGGCTGATGCAGGCGGTCCCGCATCGCTGCGCCGATCAAATCCAGACGTCCGCAGGCCAGCGCTCCGGTCAGGAGCGAAGAGCGGCTGACATTGTATACGGCATCGGCGACGGTGACGCTGGACGGAAGCGCCTCCCGAGCTTTGGACGTGGCCAATTCAAATTCGGGAATCGCGACAAGGACCTCCAGATCCTCCGGCGGCTCGATGCGAATGACATCCGCATGGCTGCCGTCCCAGACGGCGGCGATGATTCCTCCAAGCAGGGAAGCGCCGACGTTGTCAGGATGCTTCTCCAGGGAAGTCGCCATATCAAAGATCTTGTCATTCCCCAAAGGGGAACCAATAAGCGCATTGGCCGCAACCATGCCGCCGATAATGGCCGAAGCGCTGCTGCCGAGTCCGCGTGTCAGCGGGATTTCGGAATACATCGAGATTTCAAGCTCAGGGACGGATACGCCCGCCTCGTCGAACACCATCTGCGCCACCTTGTAAATCAGGTTGCTCTTGTCCCGGGCCACATCCTTCATCTCATCGCCGTACAAGTGGAAGACGGTCTGCTCCGCTTCGCCCATTTCGATCCAGGCGTACAGCGTGAGCGCCATGCCGAGCGTATCGAAGCCCGGACCCAGATTGGCGGTACTGGCGGGTATTTTTACTCTAACCTTCCTGCTGCTACTCATGCGCGCACCACCCTTTTGTCTGCGGCAAAGCCTTTTAACAAAATGGAATATTGCTCTCTATTATCCTGCAGTATGGAATATTTCACAACCCATGGTCTCCTTTAAAAATAATGGCCTTCTCTCCGGTTGGCATCAGCCCTCGACACGGTAATGGCTCTTAACGCGGCGGATGACATCAAGCTCCTCGAAACGGCGGAGAACCTTGTTCATGCTGGATTTGCTGGCATCATGCGTAACAATAATGATCTCGGCAGCCGGATTGTTCGGATTAGCCTGCTGCACAACGGAATCGAGGCTGACGTCGCATTCGGCAAACACCTGGGTAATTTTGGCCAGAACCCCCGCTTTATCGTCCACATGGAGCAGCAGGAAGTTCTTGAAATAAATATCGTCGTCGCTCTTCAGCTTCTTATTCTTGTAGGGAACGATCTGTTTCAGTCCGTTGACGCCCAGCTTCAGGTTCTTGATCACCGCCACCAGGTCGGCCACAACCGAGGTCGCCGTCGGCATTTCGCCTGCTCCCGCTCCGTAGAACATCGTTTCCCCGACTGCTTCGCCATAGACGTAGACCGCATTGAATACTCCGTTAACGGAGGCGATCGGATGGCTCGCCTTGATCATGGTAGGCTGAACACTGATGCTGAATTCATCATTCTGGCTCTCGGCAATGCCGAGCAGCTTCATTTCGTATCCCAGACGCTTCGCAAACAAAATATCCTCTTTGCTGATGCTGGAAATTCCGCTTACGCTCACGTCCCGCAGTTCAACGTTGGTGCGGAAGCCCAGCGTTCCGAGAATCGACATTTTGCGAGCCGCGTCAAGTCCTTCCACATCCGAGGTCGGATCAGCTTCGGCATAGCCGAGCTCCTGCGCCTCCTTCAGCACATCGTCGTACGAAGCGCCTTCCTGGCTCATCTTGGTCAGGATATAGTTGGTTGTCCCGTTGACAATCCCCATGATTTTGACGATCCGGTCGGAAGAGAAGCCCTCGATCAATGTCCGGATAATCGGGATGCCTCCCGCCACGCTGGCTTCATAAAACACATCGCATTGTTTTTCCTGCGCTTTTTCCAAAATTTCATTGCCGTACAGAGCCATAAGATCCTTGTTGGCGGTAACGATATGCTTGCCCCGCTCCAGAGCCTCCAGAATATACTGTCTTGTTGCGTCGACTCCGCCCATAACCTCGACAATAACATCGATTTCCGGGTCGCGGATAACTTCCCAAGGATCGGTGGTCAGCTTCGCCGGATCAATTTCAATCGACCGGGGCTTATCACAGTTCTTGACGGCAATCCGTTCAATATGTATCGGCGAACCGACTTGACTGCTCAAATCCTCCTGGTTCCCCTGCACGATGCGCACTACGCCCGTACCGACCGTTCCCAGTCCGAGCAATCCAACTTTCACCGGTTTCATTTGAATCTAAATCCCCCTTAACGTATATTCCCTTCTAACCTTGCCCTACAATCAAAGCGCGCTTGACGCCGGCCATCCCCTTCAGGCTGTCCAGCATGTCTCCCAGTTCATCGTTAATGTGAGTAATCTCAATGGAAAGGACAACGTTCGCCCACCCTTGCAGCGGAATGCTCTGATGAATGGTCAGCACGTTGGCTCCATGCCCCGCTACAGTTCCGAGCACCTTAGACAGCATGCCCGACTCGTGCTCAAGGTCCATCGAGATCGTTACGATGCGTTCCCTTTCGAGCTGGTGGATCAGATGAATGCCGTCTTTATATTTGTAAAAAGCGCTTCGGCTCAGCCCCACCTGTTCCACGCCCTCATGAACCGTCTTGGCATCGCCGGCTTCCAGCAGCTGCTTGACCTGCATCGTCTTCAATACCGCTTCGGGCAAAATGTCTTCACGAACCAAATAATAACGTTCTTTCACAAACGTCCTCTCCTCAAAGACTTTTGTTTTTACATAGTGGACATTATAAAATGATTCAGAAAGAATTGCAATACTTTTCACAAAACCGTTGAGATCCTTGCCGCCTTTTTAAAAAACAAAAAAACGCCGTCACAGTCCTCCTTGTTGCGGAAAACCATGCCAGCGCTTGCTTTGGGCGGCTATTCATATATTCAATAGTAGCTGCTATTCTCGACAAACTCGAATTCAAAATCGGCGATCCGGACAATGGTGCCTTCCACCGCTCCGCGTCTGCGCAGCTCCTCATCCACGCCCATATGCCGCAGCGTCCGCGCCAGCTTCATTATCGCATCATGCGAATTGAGCTGCATGCGTTTGAGCATCCGCTCAATCTTCGGACTGCTGACGACAAAGGCCTCGTTATCACGGGTGATGGTAAACGAGTCGTCTTCCGTCTTCTTGAGCTTGTATACTTTATGTTCGCCGCTCTCTGCCACTTCCTCCACGGCAGGAGCCTGCGGAATGGCATCGAGCAGATCGGCGGCGCGGTAGAGCAGCTCTTGAACGCCCTTGCGGGTCAGCGAGGAGATGGGCAGGATCTCCAGATCGGGCCGCAGACTGCCGGCTTGCTCCCGGAATGAAGCCAGATTCGCTTCCGCTTCCTCCATATCCATCTTGTTGGCCGCCACAATCTGCGGACGGTCGGCAAGGCCCGTGTTGTACTGCTTCAGTTCCTCGTTGATCTTCACCCAGTCTTCGAACGGATCGCGGCCTTCGGAGCCGGCCATGTCAACCACGTGAATAATGATGCGCGTGCGTTCAACGTGACGCAGAAACTCATGCCCCAGCCCGACGCCCTCATGGGCGCCCTCGATCAATCCGGGGAGGTCGGCCATGACAAAGCTGCGGCCGTCCCCTACATCGACCACACCGAGATTCGGCGTAATGGTAGTAAAGTGGTAGGCTCCGATCTTCGGTTTCGCAGCCGAAACGACAGACAGCAAAGTGGATTTGCCTACGCTCGGAAAGCCAACAAGGCCAACGTCCGCCATAACCTTAAGCTCTAGCACAACGTAGCGCTCCTGGCCCTCCTCCCCGTTCTCCGCAAGCTCGGGAGCAGGGTTGTTCGGCGTCGCGAACCGGATATTGCCCCGGCCGCCCCGGCCGCCTCTGGCCACGATCACTTCCTGTCCGTTACGTGTCATATCCGCGATGATCTCGCCGGTGTCATCGTCAATCAGCACGGTTCCCGGCGGAATACGGACGATCATATCGTCGGCTCCCGCGCCGTGCTGGCTCTTGTTGCGTCCCTTTTCCCCGCGCTGGGCTTTGAAATGCCGCTGGTACCGGAAATCCATCAGGGTACGCAGCCCTTCGTCCACACGGAAAATGACGTCGCCGCCCTTGCCGCCGTCACCGCCGGCAGGACCGCCCTCCGGCACGTATTTCTCGCGGCGGAACGCCACCAGACCGTCGCCGCCGTCGCCGCCTTTTACAAATATTTTCGCTTTATCTACAAACATGGATGTCTCACCTTCCTTCACATTCCGATCGGCAGGCGCAGCTGGAAGTCCGCCTTGGGGGACGCCAACTGCTCCGCTGTTACAATCTTGCCCTGCACGATATTAAATATCTGTTCCCGGAACAGCCCTGTTCCTCCTCGCAGGCCGTCGCTGCCAAACGTGACTACAATATCCCCTTCATCCTTCTTGAAGGAAAGGAGCAGGGAACGGCTCTCCCCCTGGGCCGCAAGCCCTCCGAACTGGCAGGCCCTGACCGTCTGCATAATTACCGAGGTCAGCTCATCTCCGGCTTCGGGCGTCAGCTTGTCTCCAAGCTGCAATCCTTCTTCCACCTCGATGTCCAGCTGCAGGCTGCCGCCCACGGTGCGGAAGGATTGCAGATAGAAGACCAGCGAAGGAATGCCGAGCTTGGATATCCGGCTGTCCAACTCAATGCGTTCTTTTATTCTTTCCACACACTGTACCGATTTATCAGGCTTGCCCAGCTGAATATACCCGTACAGCACCTGGAGATCATTCATCCAGTCATGCCGGTGATGATTAAGCGTCCGGATCGCCGTCTGCTGCAAAATCCGCTCTTGCGTCCGAAGTTCCCGTTCATAATGACGGCGGACTGCCAGGATGCTGAATAAAGCGGCCGCCGCGGCCCACACGCCAAGCAGAAGGCATGTCCAAGGCGTCGGCCATACACAGGCGAACCCCAAGGGAAACGCTATCGATAAAACCGCCGCGCCTATTGCGCTTTTCCAGGATTTCATACTGTCTACCCCGTTCCTTACGTTCGCAAATTCTTAACGCTCTACCGCAATCAGACCCGTTCATGCCTACCCAGTATACCATAGGAATTCCCCCGGGTTCATCAACAAGCCGCGAGAATTTCCCTATCCGGCAAAAAAGCCTCCGGCGCTCATGCCGGAGGCTTTACTAGCAATTATAGTCCGTAAGCTTACGCTTCCAGTGCCGCCGCTACCGGAGCGACGTCTACCGGGTAGACGCTCACTCTCTTGCGATCGCGGCCCAGACGCTCGAACTTCACAACGCCGTCCACTTTGGCGAACAAAGTATCGTCTTTGCCGATGCCTACGTTCGTGCCGGGGTGGATTTTCGTTCCACGTTGACGCACCAGAATGCTACCGCCTGTTACGGCTTGACCATCGGCGCGTTTCACGCCAAGACGTTTCGCGTGGCTATCGCGTCCGTTCTTTGTGGAACCTACGCCTTTCTTCGATGCGAACAACTGGAGATCCAATTTCAACATGTTGTCTACCTCCTTCTTTAAAGAATAACTTCTTGTATGTGAATATACTTCCTGTACGTTTCAGCAATACTCTTGAGCATGACCGTCATGGATTCAAGAAGCAGCTGCACTTTGGCCGCCGTTTCCGGGTCCTCGACAGGCACCAGCGTTGCGCTGAGAAACCCGTCTTTCACGGAAGAATCCAGCACGACTCCGGTTAAGCTCTCGATGGCATTGACGGTTCCAACCGTGACAGTCGAAACGCCCGCGCATACGATGTCTTTGCCCCGTCTGCCATACTCGGCATGGCCTTTCACGGCAAAACCGACGATCGTTCCTTGAGAGGAATTCCGTGTAATCCGCACGTTAATCATTAACGCACCCTCTTACGCTTGAATCTTCTCAATCGTTACTTTCGTGTAAGGCTGACGATGGCCTTGCTTCTTATGGTAGTTCTTCTTCGGTTTGTATTTGTAAACGACAACCTTCTTACCTTTACCATGCTTCTCAACCTTCGCCGTTACGGAAGCGCCGCTTACGAGCGGAGTTCCCGCCGTCAGACCGCCTTCGTTCGATACAGCCAGGACACGGTCAAACGTTACGCTTGCTCCGTCTTCCGCGTTCAGCTTCTCGATGAACAATACGTCGCCCTCTTGAACTTTGTATTGCTTGCCGCCAGTTTCGATAATTGCATACATTGGTTTTGCACCTCCTCATGTCTCAGACTCGCCTGGTCCAGGTGGCTCTCCCTTCCGGAATCGCGCTTGATTACCCGATCGGAGCGGTTACAGCATGTGCAGGCAAATAAATAAACCAGACACATACTTATAGATGATAGCATGGGGACCTGGAATAGTCAACGTGGATATGGCATATAAATATTTACCAAGATATATACCGGTTATTCCCGTCCGCGCTTCCATATCGGCGTTCTTCCTGTGCCTCCGCAGCATTCGCATGGGCGGGTGGAGAACTCCATGACGTCATGCCTCACTTTCTTTCGCGTCATCTCAAGCAGTCCGAGCCTGGTCCAACCGAGAATATAGGTCTTCGTCCGGTCGCTGCTGACCGTGCTTTCGAGCCGGGCTACCACCATTTTACGATGCTCTTCCAGATCCATGTCGATGAAATCGATGACGATAATGCCGCCGGTATCCCGCAGCCGGATCAGACGTCCGATTTCTTCGGCGGCGACCAGATTGGTACGCGTAACCGTCTCCTCCAGCGACGCGCCGCCCGTATATTGAGCCGTATTGACATCAATTACGGTAAGCGCCTCCGCCTCATCCCAAATGAGGGTTCCTCCGCCGTCGAGTGTGATTTTGCGGCTAAATCCGCGCTCCAGCTGCTCTTCCACCCCGTATGCGGCAAAAATCGGCTCGGTTCCGGTATACAGCTCCAGCGGCCTGTATCCTTCCGGAGATATCTCGCTCAAGAATGCCTCGGCCTCCCGCGCAGCCTGCGGGGAGTCGATTCGCAGCTCGTCCCGCCGGGGATCGAACGTGTCGCGGATGAACCGCTGAACGATGCTGAGATCGCGGTGCAGCAGCGCAGGCGTCTCCGCCTTACGGGCGCGGCGCATAATTCTCTCCCACTGCCCCCGGAGCAGAGCCAAATCTCCTTCCACCGCTTCGGATAGCTCGTCCTCGGACACGGTGCGCATAATCAGCCCCTCTTCGTTCTTCCGCAAGCGTTCGGCCAGCACTTTCAGCCTGTTCCGCTCGGACTCGCGCCCGATTTTTTTGGACACCCCGATGTATTCCGCAAAGGGCATGTATACCATCCAGCGTCCGGGGAGCGTGTAATGGGTCGTCACCCGCGCGCCCTTGTTTCCTCTCGGCTCTTTTCTGACCTGAACAATAATCTCCTGCCCCGGCTTCAGCAGCGTATCAATCGACGGCTTTACTTTGGGCTGCTTCTCCAGGTGCGGATGCAGTACATCATCTACATATAGAAAGGCGTTCTTTTTCTGCCCGATATCGACAAAAGCGGCCTGCATTCCAGGCAGCACATTCACTACCCGTCCTTTGTAGTAGCTGCCGACCAGTCCCTGCTGCTCCTCGCGCTCTGCGGCATATTCCACCAGTCTTCCCTTCTCCAGAAGGGCCATCCGTGTCATATGCTGCGAACAGTGAACGATCATTTGTTTCATGGCGTCACCTCTGGTACACAAAAATTTCCCGATTTCCCCAAGCGGATGAACGGATAACGCCAAAAGCAGCCTGCTTCAAATTCCAAAATAGGACGAGAGCAGACGTTGCTCCGGCACAACCGCCATCACGCCTCCTTCGGCGTCGAGCACATAGATCAAATGATACTGGTGCCGTTTAAATAGACGCAGGATGTCATCCAAAGGTTTCGCAAGCGGAGCAACAATCGGGAGGGCAGGCGTGCCTTTGTCCATATGTTGTTCATATATAGCCCCCCGATTCATGAGAAAAACCATAAACCGGAAGGGAAGATTTCGGTGATCCGTGATATTGGAGTAGAGCAGAAAGACGGCGATCATCAGCAGGTTAAGCCGAATTCCTCCGCCGTTTCCCAGCGGCAGCAGGGCGTACACAGCCGTCAAGGCGCTTGCCAAAATACTGATTCTCCCGCACCACAGCAAAGTCGAGTAATACGGCGCCTGAAGGCTTACCGCAGCCTGTACGATTCTCCCGCCATCGAGCGGCAGGATAGGCAGCATATTGAACAGGGCGATGATGAGATTCGCTTGAATGAGATAGGTCATATAAGCGTCGCTGCCCCAGCCAGCTTCTTTCAAAGCCCACACGAAAGCGATCATCAGAATGTTCTGAAACGGCCCCGCAAGCGCGATGCCGATTTCCCGGAAGGCGGTCAGCTTTCCATTGTCTTCAATGACCGCGACTCCTCCGAACGGGAGCAGCTGCACCGATTTGACGGTGGCTCCGGCAAGGATCGCCGCCCAGACGTGCCCCAACTCGTGGACGAGGACGATGGCAAAGAGCGTCAGCAATTCGAGAAACTGCCCGGTAAGCACGGAAAGCAGCATGATGATGACAAACAGCGGGTGCAGATAAAAGGAAATGCCCCAGACCCTAATCAAAACCGATCTCTTCCGCCGGATCGATATATGCCTTGTCCCGCATTACCGCAAAATAGAGCAGCTTCGGCGAGGAGCCGTTCTTCCCCTCCATCCATCCGACGGTATCCCCGCCCTGCACCCAATCGTCGGCTTTCAGCTTCGTACCGTTTAAATGTCCGTATTCGGCGGTAATTCCTCCGCTGTGCTGAACGGTTACCCGGATGCCCCCCTCCGCTTCTCTTGAAACGGACAGCACTCTTCCTATGTCAATGCTTTTGACTACCGCGCTCCCGGCTTCACCCTCCGCTGGCATAATTTCAACGCCTTTTAGCGTAGAGGCAAAGGGGCTGACAATGCTTCCCGCAATAGGAGGAGACAGCCTGTGAGGCGCGGTTGCTTTCCGCGCCGTCTCCTCGCCGTCCCCGAACATCGGGATAAACGCCGGGGCGCCGTCAAAATACCGGTCATACCACACACGGACAGCAGTAAAGTCCATATCTTTGCTCAGAGCGCCGGTAATGAAATCCTGAGCGCGGTAAGCCCATGGCTGCCGCACCGCAAAGACGCCCCATACCGCGCCGAACACAAGCGCGCTGATTATTGTGCGCCGGATAAAGCCGGACAGGAAACGTGGCTTCGGCCGTTCCCGTTCTCCCTCCCCGTTCCAGCCGCGATGCCGCTCCTTCCACAGCTTCTCGGGGTCAGGCTCAGCTCCCTCTCCATGAAGAAATTGGCGCCATTCTTCCGAATTCCCACGATCCGGTATGCTGAATTGCGGGGATTTAGCGAAATCCGGCTGTTCTTCCTGCATATGGCGGATATGCTGCTTGCGGTGATCTCCTGCGATTGTCTTGTGACCCATATCGATCCCTCCGGCGGGCTTGTTTAGTACCATCATATGAAGGAATGCGGTCATTTTAGAACAAGCGCCTGTCCCTGCGAGGAGGACACGTATAAGTGCTTCCTGCCGAAAACGCGAAGAGCGCCTTCCGTCCCCAGGACGCAACAAACAGCCCCGGACAACGACGAAGGAACGCGTGTCCGGGGCTTGCTTTTGTTGCCGGCGGCATCAGGCTAACGCCTTTGCCGTTATCCAATGCCGAAAAACTTCTTCAGCTTTTTGAATGCGCCGGGCTTGCGGTCCAGCTGCATCAGAGGAACAGCATCGCCCAATATGCGGCGGGCAATATTGCGGTAGGCGATCGCTGCCCCCGAATCCGGGTTCATGACGGTCGGCTCCCCCATATTGGCCGCCTTGATCACCAGCTCATCATCCGGCACAATCCCGATCAGATCGATATTGAGCACCTGCAGAATATCCTCGACATCCAGCATATCGCCGGATTTAATGAGCCCGGGCCGGATGCGGTTAATAACCAGCTTGGGGGATTCCACTTCGGACTGCTCGAGCAGCCCGATCACCCGGTCGGCATCGCGTACGGCCGCATGCTCGGGAGTCGTTACGACAATCGCCTTGTCGGCGCCGGCAATCGCGTTGCGGAAGCCGTGCTCGATTCCCGCCGGGCAATCGATCAGAATATATTCATATTCCTTCTTCAGTTCCAGTACGATGTCTTTTACCTGTTCGGGGGTGACTGAAGTTTTGTCCTTCGTCTGCGCGGCCGGGAGCATGTACAGTTCTTCAAACCGCTTGTCCTTGACCAATGCCTGACCAAGCCGGCAGCGGCCCTCGGCGACATCCACCAAATCGTAAATGATCCGGTTCTCAAGCCCCATAACTACATCCAGATTTCGCAACCCGATATCCGTATCTACGAGACATACTTTTTTCCCCTGCAGCGCAAGCGCGGTTCCAATATTAGCCGTAGTGGTTGTCTTGCCCACGCCGCCTTTGCCGGAGGTAACAACAATCGCTTCTCCCATGAGGCTACACCCCTTTAAACACATTTAAATCCCGACGCAGCTTGACGATGTTGTGTATTTTGTCGATCTTCATCACACCATCCGACAAAAATGCGAACTCCATACTGCTCTCCCGGGTTTCCCATTCGTCCGGGGGGCGGCTAATGATCTCGGCTATGCGAAGCTGGGTCGGAGCCATCACGGAAGCTGCGATAACCGCTTCTTCATTGCCCTCCACTCCAGCGAAAACCATGCCTCTCAGCGCCCCGAGAATAAAAACATCTCCCGTACAGGCAATCGTACCGCCGGGATTCACATCTCCGAGAAAGAGAAGGTCTCCCTTATGATTCAGCACCTGACCGGACCGAAGAATCCCGCTCATCACGTAGAGCGAGCTTTCATTCACGGGTTTCGGGGCATTCTGCGCCTCAATCGAACGGATCAGCAGGTTGCCCGGTCCACGCAAAATCTCAAGCACCGCTTCCTTTTCTTCATCGGTCACCAAGCGGCTGCCAAGTTTGATATCCACATGCATGATCGGTCCGGTTAAAATATTTTGATGACTGTGCTCCAGCTTGTAACGAAGCTCGCCAAGCAGCTCTTCAAAGGGACATTTGTCGTCTAGCAGGAAGACCAGGCCGTCCTTGATGCCTTTTATCCGTACATGCTTGGATACTACTGTCATTTGCCCCTCCCCCCATTCTCCATTCATTCGTGCCTGGCCCCTAAAGTTCCTGCTTGTACAAGCGAGAAATTAGGCCAGCCTTACTCCTTCTCTTCCTTGCGCGTCTCGTTCCCCAGCTTCTCAAGCTGGCGCCGGACGGGGATGTACAGCAGAAGTCCAAGGACAAAATGAACAAGCATGGTAGGCAGCATATAGGCCAGCAGCGCCCAGTCGTACGGCTCGCTGTTCAGCTTGAAAATGCTGTAAATGCCGAACAGGATGCTGTCTTCGAGCCAGCTTCCCAGCAGCACAATCGTCATCATAAGCGGCAGCGGAGCCCGCGGCGTCTGGAAGATCAGTCCGATCAAATAGGCTGACAGGCCCATGGCAAAGGAGTGGGCTCCGATGATTCTTCCATAAAATACAATATCATGAAGCATGCCAAAGCTTAAACCAAGCAGCAGCGCGGTATGCCGGTGACGATATACGGCAACAAAGAGTATAACAATAAAGACCAGATTCGGAACAATCCGCATTTCCCAGGAGTCCGGTATAACCCAGGGCAGAATAGTACCCTGAAGGACAAATAGCAGAAACAGCACCAGAATGAGAGTAGACCTGCGCCCGTTCACTACTGCTCCTCCTCGGGAGTGAAGACGACAAGCAGGTTCTTCCAGTCCTCGAATTCGGCCGCAGGCTTAATGATCGCGGTTTTGGTCAACCCCTCCCCGATCTCAACGCTCTCAACTGTACCGATAGTCAGTCCCTGCGGATAGAGACCGCCGATTCCGGAAGATATAATCATATCCTCTTCGGCAATCGGGTCCTTCTCGTCAATCCGGGTCATAATGAGACGGCCGGTCTTCTGGTCGTAACGCTCGACCATGCCAAAGGTTTCGTTGACCTTGCCGAATGCGGTGGCGGCGATCGGCGGCTGTGAATTGGGATCGCTGCTGTCCATCATGGTCAGAAGCTTGACGGTCGACGTAAATTTGCTTACTTGGCTGACAATGCCGACCAGCCCCTTCTCGGAAATGACGGACATGTTCGGCTTGACGCCGTCCCGGGCCCCCAAATCAATGACCAGCGTATTATTGCTTGGCTCCGTTGTCAGGCTGACAACCTGAGCATAATGATACTCATAGTTATACTTGTTGCTCTGCGATTTGGTGAAAAGCAGCAATTTTTCGTACTGCTCGACTTTGGCTGCAATCAAGTTATACTGAACCTTTTCCCGCGTATATTGAGCGGCGATGATCTTGAGCCGCTCGTTCTCCTCGGCCAGATCCTTAAGGTTGCCGATATCTTCAAAGAAGCCCGCTATGTATCCAGCGGGCTTGTAGAACACATTTTGCACAAAACCGGTTGTGTCCCTGACAAAATTTTCGGGCCATGACAGCGACTTTCTTGTTCCGAGGGAAAAGCCCATGACCACAATAAAAAGCACCAGCGTAATCAACAGTATGAACAGTCGCTTATTGCTTAACAGCTTAAACAGTTTCAACACCCTCTAACAACCGTTTTTCTCTCCCACCCCAGAGGTTCCCGTCGTCCTGCGATCTACCGCTGCAGCTTACCGTTTCGGGCGAAAGGATGCGTTGCTGCGGGTCTTGAACAGATGGATATTCTCCAGCGCCTTCCCCGTTCCGATCGCTACGCAGTCAAGCGGATTCTCCGCCACGATAACGGGCATGCCGGTCTCGCGAGCCAGCAGCTTGTCCAGATTCCGCAGCAGCGCCCCTCCGCCGGTCAGAACAATCCCGCGGTCCATAATGTCTGCGGCAAGCTCCGGCGGACATTTCTCCAGTGTCACCTTTACCGCTTCGGTAATGGCATTGACCGTATCGGCCAGCGCTTCGGAAATCTCGTCCGATGTGATGGTGAGTGTCTTTGGAAGTCCTGTCACAAGATCCCGCCCGCGGATTTCCATCGTCTCCGCCTTCTCCAGCGGCAGCGCGGAGCCAATATCCATCTTGAGCTGTTCGGCCGTGCGCTCCCCGATCATTAGGTTGTACTGGCGCTTGATGTACTGGATAATCGACTCGTCCATCTCGTCTCCGGCCACGCGTACGGACCGGCTGGTCACAATGCCGCCCAGCGAAATAACGGCAACCTCCGTCGTCCCTCCGCCGATATCGACAACCATGCTGCCCGTCGGCTCCCATACCGGCAGATCGGCGCCGATCGCGGCAGCGAACGGTTCCTCGATAATATAGGCCTCGCGGGCTCCGGCCTGTCTCGTCGCATCCTCCACGGCGCGCTGTTCCACGGCGGTGATCCCTGAAGGCACGCATACCATGACGTTCGGATGGCGCTGAAATACGGACCGCTGCTTTTGAGCCTGACGGATAAAGTATTTAATCATGGTCGCGGTGGTGTCGAAATCGGCGATGACCCCGTCCTTCATGGGGCGGATTGCCCGGATGTTCCCCGGCGTGCGGCCGATCATTTTTTTGGCCGATTCGCCCACAGCTTCAATCGTCTTCGTATCGGTGCGGATCGCAACAACGGAAGGCTCTCTGACCACAATGCCTTTTCCGCGGACGTAAACCAGTGTATTTGCTGTTCCCAAGTCAATTCCCAAATCCTTTGTAAAGCCACCTAACATGCTGTAAACTCCCTTTCCCTGTCAAAGTGCGTCGTTTAATGTTACATAAGTCCTTGTTCCTTCATGCTGACAAATCCGTCATCGCCGATAATCAGATGGTCCAGTACGTCAATTCCGACAATCTCGCCCGCCTCAAGCAGTCTCCGGGTCAGGGCAATATCCTCCGGACTCGGCGTAGGGTCGCCGCTGGGATGGTTATGCGCGCATATAATGGAGGCGCTGCTGCACTTAATGGCCGCCCGAAACACCTCTCTTGGATGCACGATGGAGGCGTTAAGACTGCCCATCGAAAGCGTTTCCTGCGCGACCACATGATTTTTCGTGTTCAGAAACAGACAGACAAAATGCTCCTTCTGCAAATAGCGCAGCTGCTCGGTCAGAATGTCCGCCGCATCATGCGGGCTGCGAATTGTAACCGGCTGGTTCAGCCGAGAGTTCGACATTCGCCGTCCCAGCTCGATCCCGGCCTTCAGCTGTACCGCCTTGGCGGGCCCGATACCCTTGATTTCCATCATTTCTTCAATGCTAAGGTCGGCCAGACGGCGAAGGCCGCCTACCTGTCCCAATATACGCTGCGCCACATGGATCGCCGACTCCCGGCGGGTTCCCGTCCGCAGCAGAATAGCCAGCAGCTCGGCCTGGCTGAGTGATTCCGCCCCATACTGCATCATGCGCTCTCTTGGTCGTTCTTCATGGGGAAGGTCTCGCAGCATAAACGTTGACGATTCCATCCCTGATCTCTTCCTTTCAGCCCCTGCATAAGCGATACGGCTGTATGACAGTAATAATGATCGAATATGTTTGCGTAACGCGCCCGAAATCCCTTCAGGCGTCGCAGTTATCTTATACCCTCAACCATTATACGGGTAAAGCCAGCTCAATACAAATTATAAATCCGACCAGGTGAGGAACCGCTTCAAGTGATTTCTTAAGTCATTTCGCCGCATCTTTTCGTACAAAATTTTTCTCTCTTTGAGGTGGTTGAGCTATTCCCGGGTCTTGGGCGAAGAATACGAAAAAACGGCCGCTTACTGCCTGGCATGAGTTGCTCATTCTTGCGTGAATGATCCTTTAGCAGCAATTTTTCCCGGACATAAAGACTAACTCCTGTCGAAATATATCACATCAACGCAGCTTTTGACCTCCTGACGCAAAGCCAGGCGGAAAGTGAGTAAGTGCCGCCGTGATCCGGGGCAATAGTAATAGGACTTCGGTGTAGTGCCTTACGCCTTTAACGGATTGATGCCAAATTTCAGCAGCATCCGGTAAAGGAGGTTTAACGGAAGACCCATAATACTGTAAAAGTCACCTTCAATCTTCTCGATAAAAAGTGAACCCATGCCTTGCACGCCGTACGCTCCGGCCTTGTCAAGCGGTTCGCCCGTCTTAATGTAGCCGTCGATTTCCCCGGCCGACATCGGCCGGAACGTCACGCGGCTCTCCGTATAGCCAAATATAACCGCAGGCTCTCCATTGGGTGATTCGGAAACGACGCGGTATTGACCAATACCGCCGAGCCGCACCGCGCCGGCAGCCTCCCTGTCATCGATTCCCGGCTCATCCGGTGCGGCGGAGCATGGAGCCGTCATTTTCACCCAAGCGGCTTCTGCCAACTCAACCTGCCGGAAGATATCACGGTTCACGCCATGTCCTCCCTTGATGCAGGCCACTCCCGTAAACACCTTATGGCTCCTGCCCTGCAAGGAGAAGAGCATATCCCTGGCTTCCTCCGGGCCATTCGGCTTGCCGAGAACGCGCCCCTCCAGCACGACGATCGTATCGCTTCCGAGTATGACGCTGTTCCGTTCACCCGCAAGCGGAAGAACCGCTTCCGCTTTGCGGAGCGCAAGAGTGGTTGCAATTTGTTCAGGCTCCCATTCAGCCGGAAAGCTCTCGTCAGCATCGCTCGGGATAACGTCAAAGGATAGTCCCAGTAAAGATAAAAGCTCCCGGCGGCGAGGCGAACCGGAAGCAAGAATAATCGGAGTTATGCTGTTATCGTTCACGTCGGTAATGTTCCTTTCTATGTTGAGAAATGCTTACTTCCTGCGGTACAGCCACACGGCGATTATAATGCCGATCAGGCTTAGCATGCACAATTTCAGCTTGATGGTTACGTCATAGGAAATGATATCCAGATCGGCTTGCGGCGACCATTTAATCAATGTGGACTTTGTCAGGAAGGACAGAGCCTTGACCGGCTGCAGAAGCTTCGCTACCCAGGCGCCGACCAGCCAGCCCAGAATCATATAGAGTACAAGCATACCTATATTTCTCTTCTTCATCAACCGTCTTCTCCCGTCCGCCTGTGACATCCCCATCATTATACGGTGAAAATACAGCGAGTACAATGCACGATCCGGCACGGGAGACAAGACCCGTGCCGGATCGTGGCAATGCTCCTATCCTTGGCAGACTGGCGCTTATCCTTGCTCCATGGCCGCCAGCAGCCGTTTCTGGCCGCCGAGCATATCAAGCATCGCGGCCTGTACCTCCCACAACAGGCCCTCCGCCTTGCTCTTGCTGTATTCGTTCATAGCCGATACGCCCCGGCTTACCGACCTCTCCAGCTCCTTGGCGGCAGCCTGCGCTTCCGGCGGCAGTCCGGCCTCCAGGCCCTTCACCGCTTCTGTCCACTGCAAATGCAGGTCGCTTACTTTGGCGGTGTCCGCAGCCGGTTCTCCGCCGAGCAGCGAGGCGGAGAGGGAACCAAGCTCGCTCAGCAATTGGCCGCTGGTATTAAAGTACCGCGTAACCGTATCGCCAGCCCCGCCAAACGCAAGCCGGCTCTCCGGGGGAAGAGACACTTCCTTGACGTATAAATCGATACCCTGCTCCTTCAGCCTGTTGCCGAGAAGCTTCGCCTGCTCCCTGTCGGGCGACAGTCCGGCGTACACCCGGTTGCCTCCGTCCGGGTCAAGCCCTGCCGCCAGCCCGGCATTCGCCAGCTCTTGCCGCGCCTCAGCCGCTCCTTCCGGCGTGCTGAACACCCCGTATTGGAGCAGGTAATAGCTCTGACCCGCTACCTCCACCGTAACCGCCGGAGCACTTGCGGTATTCCCCGCAGCATTCTGCTGCGAGGCAGGGCCCGGCGTCGCAGCACCTCCGGAACCGCCATCATCGACTCCGCCGATAAACGTCAGCGCGGCATAGCCCAGCAGTACACCGATGCCGATGGCTCCGATAACCGAAGCCGGGAACTTCCACCAGGAGGAATTACGCCGTGTTGTGTAGTATCCGCCACCGTCTTCCGGCCCTTCCGTGCGTTCCCGCCGGGGGCCGCCTGATGCCGGGCCTCCGCCTGCGGTATACGACGGAGATCCGTAATCGAACCCGGCATAGCTCTCATCGGCTTCCGTCTCTCCGGCCCGCAAATCCTCTCCAGGCCGGGAACGGAGGAACGCATCCCGCAGAAGCTCGGTGTCTGTCTCCCGCGCTCCTTCGGCTGACGGTCCAGGCGTCCATTCGGTGATCGGTCCCGTGCCCGGCCCGCCCGGATCGCCGGCAATACCCTCTCTGTCCGGGATGATGGTAATGTCCCATCGATCATCGGCAGGACCGCCGCTCCGCGCTCCATCCGGATCGCCTTCCTCAAGCCCTATATCGTGAGATGCGCCTAGACCCGCAGTTTTCCTTTTATAATTGTATGCCTGCTCCAGCTCCTCCAGCCGATATTCCCGGTCCTGCATTCTGTCCCAGGGCGAAGCAGGGCCAAAGCCGCCGCCCTTAAGGCCTCCCCCGCCCGTCCGCCGGGCCTCGTCCAGACTGTATACTTCGGCGCGCTGCTCCTGCTTCGTCTTATCCGGCCCGGATTCCGGCTGAAGCTCTTTCGGCTTGTCCTTTCCGGCATCGAACCGGAACGTCATTCTTCCGTTACTCAATCCGTCCACCTCACCTTGTCCAGTCTATAAGACAAGATATGATAGAAGATAGGGAAGTATGCTTCCGTTTAAAAGAGCCGCCCCATAGAAAAGCTGCCCCGTCAATGAAACCCGGGACAGCCGCTCTGTTCAAGAATTATATATTATCCGCTCTGTATAATGGCTTATTACAGGAAGACCATGCCACCGTCAATCAGCGGCGATTGACCGGTCATATAATCTGAATCGGGACCTGCCAGGAAAGAAACAAAGGCGGAAACATCTTCAGGAGTCGACAGGCGTCCGAGTGCGATTTTGCTGCCGAACTCCTTGGTTGCTTCGCCTTCGGCTTCTCCCTTGGAGCTTGTGATTTGTTTATCGATGGAACCCCACATCGGAGTCTGGACGATGCCGGGGCAATAAGCGTTTACGGTGATCCCGTATTTCGCAAGTTCCTGGGCGGCGGTCTGCGTCAGAGAACGAACCGCGAATTTCGAAGCGGAGTATACGCTGAGGCTGGCATTGCCGACATGCCCGGCCTGCGAAGAAGCGTTGACAATTTTGCCGCCATGACCGAGTTCCTTCAGCTTGGCCGCCGCAGCCTGAATTCCCCAGACAACGCTGGCCACATTGATATGAAATACTTTGTCCAAATCTTCAATCGTTACTTCTTCAAGCATTTTCACCGGCGCAATACCGGCATTGTTGACAATAACATCGAAGCCGCCCAGCTTCGCTGCCGTTTCCTCGACCGCAGCGAATACTTGATCCCGATTCGAGACATCGGCTTTCAGCGCCAGGGAGCGACCACCCGCCGATTCAATTTCTCCTGCAACTTTCTTTGCGTTATCCTCATTCAAATCCACTACAGCAACAGCAAACCCGTCTTGACTGAGTCTGAGCGCAATGGCCCGGCCTATCCCCTGTCCTCCACCTGTCACCAACGCTACTTTCTCGTCAACTCTACCCATTTTCGTGCATCTCCTTTGTGATATATAGTTAGAACCAATAGATAGCACGGCAAACGATTAGTGATTTTGCCTTTATTCACTATAGCATAACTTCCATAAAAATCCAGAATAATGGGCGCGTTTTCAGAAAAACCTCATAGATTTTTCAAACAATATTAACAAAATAACCAGGGAGAGGAGAGAAAAAATGGATGGCTATTCAAGCGACGCTCGCTGCCGGCTATCAAGCCGCAGGTATCTACTGGACAGCAAATGGCTCCCGAGCTTGCCCGGAGGGCAAACAGGGGACGCCCGCATTACTCCGGCCAGCGGCTTCGCACCACCCGGTTTCTTCCGCCCTGCTTCGCTTCGTAGAGCGCCGCGTCGCTGAGCTTGTACAGCTGATCGAGCTGCGCGCTCTTGGTCGGGACGAGAGTAATCACTCCGATACTGACCGTATATTGGAGAGGATGGCCCTCAATACGCGAGCTCATAATCGCTACTCTGAGCTGCTCCGCTTTTCGGCTGCTCTCCTCCTCGTCCGCTCCCGGAAGCAGAAGCGCAAATTCTTCGCCTCCATACCTCCCGAACAAGTCCCTCGGGCCCAAGTAAAACTCAACGGTAGAGGCGAAATTCTGGAGAGCCCAGTCGCCGGTAACGTGCCCGTAATTGTCATTAACCTGCTTGAAATGATCAATGTCGAGCAGAAGAAAGGATATCGGCTCACTCCGCTCGGACGCGGCCGCAGCGGCAAGCTGGGCCCTGTCAATAAACGCCCGCCGGTTCAAAATCCCGGTCAGCTCATCAACATCTGCCATCCTTCGGAGCGTCTCATACGACCGTTCCCTTGAAAGCAGAACAAAGCCCGCCATCCCCAGAATCATAACCAGAAAAATGGTGATATAGTAGATCTGCTGGACAAGCCCCGGCGAAAATATATTCATATCGCGTCCCGAGAAGAATGCGGCGAAAGCGCGGGCCAGCATGATGAATGCAGCTGCGGCGTAAATAACCCCCATAACCGTCTGAAGCAGCGAGCCACCCTGGTTCGCAATGAAGCGGTAAGCCGGGAAAGCAATAAAGAATACGGCCCAGAGGGAAGTAGAAGCGATAAGGAGAGTCTCCGAATGATAAAAAAAGTATATGAGTCCATAGCTTAAAATGCTCAGCGCCGTGATGACCGCGTAGTAACGCCTCGCCTTTACGCCAAATGCGCCCGATATCATCAGCAGGGCGACCACCTCAAGCCCCCCGCCTCCAAGCATCAGCACATTGCTCAATAGAATCGCCTGCGGTCCGGGAAGGCAGCCCCGGATCATGACCAGCAGCCAACAAGCAGACTGCAGCCATTTTGAAACAATAAACAGAGAGCTTGCTGTATCCCTGGGAGAGCGGTAACGGTACGCAGCGATAAGCAGCACCATAAACACATTTCCGAGTATTAGCGTTATTAATAACGTCCTTATGTCCAGCTGATAATCCATACGTTCACCACCAATATATGCGCAAGAATCGTTCCGTCCATTTCAGGTTGTTGATGGTTTAGCACGGGATAGCTGCAATCATTCCCAAATAATATTAGTAAAATAGTAGCACACCACAATGACTGAAATCTGTCGATTTATAGGAGATAACCGAATATTTTGTGAAAAAAAGACACATCTCTTCCAAAAATCATGAAGAGAATGCGTCTTTTGCTGTGCGGTGGCAGGGCTGCGACACAGTCCGCTCTATTGCGAGGCCCCGCGCTTTCTCAGGTTATCCGCAAGCGCGTAGCCTACCTTGTAAATGTCGCCCGCCCCCATGGTGATGACAAGATCGCCGGGAGCCAGACGGTCCCGTAGATCTTCAAGCACATCTTCCTTGGTCGGCAGATGGCGCGCTCCGGAGTTGCTGTTCCGGGTGATCAATTCCACCAGCTTGGCGGAGGTTACGCCCTCGATTTGCTTCTCGCCCGCCGGAGAGTAAATGTCGGTGATGATCACCTCGTCGGCCTCGCCGAAAGCGCGGCTGAATGCGTCAAGCAGGAAAAAGGTCCGTGTATAGCGCTGCGGCTGGAAGACGGCGATAATCCGTTTGCCGGTCGCTTTGGCCGCGCTGATTGTCGCCTGGATCTCCGTCGGATGATGGGCGTAATCGTCAATAACGAGAATGTCGTCCGCCTCGCCCAGCACTTGGAAACGCCGCTTGGCCCCGTTAAATTTCACGATGGCCGAGGCGATGGCCGCGAATGGAATGCCCGCTTGCAGACAAACGATAATCGTGGCCATCGCGTTGTACACATTATGCTGGCCGGGCACCGACAGCTCGACCCGTCCGAGCGCCGCGCCCTTGTGATTCATTGTAAACGTTACCTGGCGGTCGCCAAGCGCAATATCCGTCGCGGTGTAGTCCGCCGCCGAGCAGATGCCGTAGGTCGTCACATTCGCCTTGATCTTGGGCAGAAGCGAGGTGACGGTCTCGTCGTCCGCGCAGACAATCGCCGTGCCGTCCTCGCGCAGTTGGTTCATGAACTGCGCATACGCGCTCTTCAGGCGCTCGAAATCGCCGCCGTAATTCTCCAGATGATCGGCTTCGATGTTCGTGACAATCGCAAGCCATGGGTGATACTGAAGGAAGGAGCCGTCGCTCTCGTCCGCTTCGGCCACTACGAACTCCCCTTGGCCTGCCTTGGCGTTGGTGCCGACATTCATAATTTCCCCGCCGATAATATACGTAGGGTCAACCCCGCATTCTTCCATCACAAGAGCGATCATGGAGGAGGTCGTCGTCTTGCCGTGCGCTCCGGCGACGGCGACGCCCTTGCGCTGGTTAAGCAGCCGGGCCAGCATTTGCGAACGGTGCAGAATCGGTATATTCAGCCGCTCCGCTTCCACCCGCTCCACATTGTCCTTCGACAAAGCCGTGGAATAGACGACGAGATCGGCGCCCTTCACCTGCTCCGCCGTATGGCCGATGTATACCTTCGCGCCTTTGGCAATCAACTTCTCCGTAAGTTCCTGAGCGGCCACATCAGAGCCTGTTACCGTATACCCCATCTCCAACATGACGCGGGCAATAGCGCTCATCCCGTAACCGCCGATTCCTATAAAATGAACTCGTTCCGTAGTATCCAACAGTTTGTCACCAGCCTTTTTCAGAATCGGGTTGCCGCAAAAGCGCGCTCCGCACATCTGCGATCAAATACAGCGTACCGGACACAAGCGCCAAATCGTCGCCGCGTGTGATTGACTTCAGAAGCTGCAGCGCTTTGCCCCAATCATGTTCTACAATGATTTGCAAATGCTCCTTGGCATACTTCTTCCTCAGACTCTCCGCAATGAGCCGAAGATGCTCCGCGTCCATTTTCTTCCGGAAATCCGGTTCGGTTAGGATAAGCGTATCCACTATAGGAAGTATATGCTTGAAGTAGGATTCATGATGCTTGTTCGACAGCATACCCATCAGTAAATTTAATTTCCGGTATTGATAGAACTTTGGAATGCTTGATGCCAGACTCTCCGCTCCCTCCGGGTTATGGGCGCCGTCAAGGACAATCCGCGGACTTCCCGGAATCTCTTCCAGTCTTCCGGCCCAGAACGTATGGCGAAATCCGGCGAGCACATCCTCGTCATCAAGAATGAACGCCATGTATTGACGCAGCACCTCCAGAGCCATCATGGCTCCGGCCGCATTGGCGAGCTGATGCTCTCCTTTCATCGCGATCGCGATATCCAGTGAGCGGAAGGGGCCCTTGAAGGTAAAGGTCTGCATACCTTCCCCGATTCCTCTGCTCTCGTACGCAAATTGCTCTCCCGCCAGATACAGAGTCGCCTTGCAGGACAATGCCCTGGCTCTAAGCATGGAGACGGCCTCCGGCTGGGAGACACAGCTGACGACGGGAACGCCGGGCTTGATGATGCCCGCTTTCTCGAAGGCGATCTTCTCCAGCGTATCGCCCAGAACATCAGTATGGTCATAGCCTACATTTGTAATGATGGAGACGATAGGAGTAACGATATTCGTTACATCCATCCTTCCCCCAAGGCCTGTCTCCCATACGACCACATCGGGATAGCAGACCTCCGCATAGTACAGAATGGCAAGCGCCGTCGCCACTTCGAACATGGTTGGGGAACCGAGCGGCGTTGCCGCGATTTCCTCCACCAGCGGATGCAGGCGGTTCGCAAGCGCCGTCAGCGTTTCTTCGGGGATGTCCTCGCCGTTATACTGAAACCGGTTCGTGAACTTCGTAATATACGGCGAAGTAAATGTCCCGACGGAATATCCGCTCTGCTTCAGCACCGAAGTGAGAAAGGCGCAGGTCGACCCCTTGCCGTTCGTTCCCGCGACATGAATAAATTTTAGCCGGCGGTGAGGCTGCCCGAGTCTCTCCATCATCCGCTCGATCCGCTCAAGTCCGGGACGGATGCCGAACGGGATGAGGCTGTTGATCCAGTCCACCGCTTCGCTGTATGTGTGTAAAGGGGCGGCAGCGCCGGCCCCATTGATCTCTTCCATATCCGCTATCCTCTCAGCTCCGCGATACGGGCCAGCACTTTCTCGCGTTTGGCCGAGTAGTCGGCCTGCTTGGCCCGTTCCTCTTCGATGACTTTAGCCGGCGCCTTGGCCACAAAGCCGGGGTTGCCGAGCTTTTTGTCCACGCGCTCCACTTCGCTGTTCAGGGTCTGCACTTCTTTTTCCAGACGGGCGATTTCCTGCTCAATATCAATCAGTCCGGACAACGGAAGCAGCAATTCCGCACCCGTAATCACGGCGGACATCACCTTCTCCGGAGCCTCAGGATGGAGGCCCGCCTCGAAAGAGGATGTACCTGCGAAACGGCTGATGTAGACATTGTTGCGCTCAATGATGGCCAGCGTCTCTTCGCTTCCCGCCTTGACGATCAGCTCGACTTTTTTGCTCATCGGCACATTCACCTCAGCCCGGATATTCCGAACCGCGCGGATCAGGTCCATCAAGAGGTTCATTTCCGCTACCGCATCCGGATTCTCAAGAGCGGCGTCGTACTGCGGCCATGCGGCCAGCGTAATCGTCTCGCCTTGATGCGGCAGATGCTGCCAGATCTCCTCGGAGATATAAGGCATGAACGGATGAATCAGGCGCAGCGTGCGGTCAAGCACATAAGCCAGAACGGACTGCGTGCTGCGCTTGGCCTCGGCGTCGCTGCCATACAGGGACAGCTTCGCGAACTCGATATACCAGTCACAGAGATCATCCCAGATGAAATTGTACAGAAGACGTCCGGTCTCGCCAAAATCGTATGCATTAATGAGACGCGAAATATCGCGGGAAGTTTCGTTCAGACGGTGCAGAATCCAGCGGTCGGCGGTGCCGAGCTTGCCGGAAATATCGATATCTTCAAAGGCTACGCCCTCCAGATTCATCAGCGCAAAGCGCGAGGCGTTCCAGATCTTGTTCGCAAAATTACGCGCCTGCTCGACCTTCTCCCAGCGGAAGCGCAAATCCTGCCCCGGCGTGCTGCCCGTTGAAATCATAAAGCGCATGGCGTCAGCGCCGTATTTCTCGATAACTTCCAGCGGATCGACGCCGTTGCCGAGCGACTTGGACATCTTCCGTCCTTCCGCGTCGCGGACAAGTCCATGTATCAGCACATCCGAGAACGGCTTCTCGCCGGTAAATTCCAGCGCCGTGAAGATCATCCGCGCCACCCAGAAATAGATGATGTCGTAGCCCGTTACAAGCACATCGGTCGGATAATAGCGTTTCAGATCCTCGCTGTCATCCGGCCAGCCAAGGGTCGAGAACGGCCACAGGCCAGAGCTGAACCACGTATCGAGCACATCCTCGTCCTGCTTCAGATCGCTCAGGCCGCTGATCCGGCGCGCTTCCTCTTCGTCGCGGGCGACAACCATCTCGCCGGTGGATTCGGAATACCAGGCCGGAATGCGGTGGCCCCACCACAATTGCCGGGAAATACACCAGTCGCGCACATTTTCAATCCAGTGCAGATAAATCTTCTCGAACCGGTCCGGCACGAAGTTCACGCCGCTGCCGTCCTTTTGCGCCTGAATCGCCGCTTCGGCGAGCGGCTGCATCGCGACGAACCACTGTGTCGACAAGTAAGGCTCGACCACGGCTCCGGAGCGCTCGCTGTGCCCCACCTGATGAACGTGGTCCTCAATGGAGATGAGCACGCCCTGCTCTTTCAGGTCGGCGACAATGTTCTTGCGGCATTCGCTGCGGTCCTGACCCTGGTAAGGCCCCGCTTCGCTGTTCATCGTGCCGCTCTCGTCCATAACGACGATCTGCGGCAGATTGTGGCGCTGGCCAACCTCGAAGTCGTTCGGGTCGTGGGCCGGCGTAATCTTCACCGCGCCGCTGCCGAACTCTTTTTCCACATACTCATCCGCAATAACCGGAATCTCGCGGCCCACAACCGGCAGGACCAGTGTCTTGCCGATCATGTCCTTGTACCGCTCATCTTCCGGATGCACCGCTACCGCCGTGTCCCCAAGCATCGTCTCCGGACGGGTGGTCGCTACGGTAATGAAGCCGCTGCCGTCCTTCAGCGGGTAACGCAGGTGATAGAGATGCCCGTTAACTTCCTTGTATTCGACCTCAATGTCCGACAGAGCCGTGCGGGCCGCGGGGTCCCAGTTAATGATTCGCTTGCCGCGGTAGATCAGGCCCTTCTCGTACAGCTTGACGAAGACCTCGCGAACCGCCTTGGACAGTCCTTCGTCCAGCGTAAAGCGCTCGCGGCTGTAATCGAGCGACAGGCCCATTTTCGCCCACTGCTCATGGATCGTTGCCGCATACTGGTCCTTCCAGTCCCATACCTGTTCCAGAAATTTCTCGCGGCCGAGGTCATAACGGGAGATGTTCTGCGCCCGCAGCTTCTGCTCCACCTTGGTCTGGGTCGCGATGCCCGCATGGTCCGTTCCCGGCAGCCACAAGGTATCGTAGCCCTGCATCCGCTTCGTGCGGATCAGAATATCCTGCAGCGTAAAATCGAGCGCATGCCCGATATGCAGCATTCCCGTTACATTCGGCGGCGGGATTACAATCGTGTACGGCTTCGCCTCCGGACGCTGTCCGGCGCGGAAGAAGCCCCCCTCCATCCAGTAAGGATACCATTTCTGCTCTGCCGCTTTGGGGTCATAAGTGGTCGGCATCTCGGTCTTGGCGCCGCTTCCTGCCAGTGTTCCTCCGTTCTCTTCAAGTTCCGGCTGCTGCGCCGGCGTCAATTGATCTTGTTCTGCCATAGCTTTCTACCTCCGTATTTGTCTAACTGTCAAGCGAGGAAACTTGCTGTCGCCGCCCGTTCCGGGGACGGAACCAAAATACAAAAAAGACCCTCCGTCCTCAAAGGACGAAAGGTCATTCTTTCGCGGTACCACCTTTGTTTCGCGTTATCCACCAGAATAATGGCGGAGCCGGCACACTTACGAATACCCGGCCGACAATACGCGACACTCCATGCAGAAATAACGGCCTGCGGCCGGCGCGCTCTAACTCCATGGCCGTAACAGCCAAATGAAGCTCAAGCGGGCGACTCCGGGGCGACTTCGGCTGGCTGCATCCTGCGGAAGCTCACAGCTGTTGCATTCCACTCTCTGAAGGGCTGACCGCCTACTCTTCCCGTTCCCAGTCTTTGAAGAAGTATAGCTTAATACCTTCCATAATACAGTTTGAGTCCGGCGTAGTCAACCGGAAGACGGTCATAACAGGACAGCCGCTGACGAATTTTGACGAAAAGTATCTGCCGGGCATGCGGGCTTATTGGAGTCCCGTCATTTTGTAAACGTTGCTCCGGGGGTCCATCTATTTGAGATTGACTTTGGCGCTTCACCATGGCTCAGTGTCTAGAAAAGTAAGCAATCGGCGGCTTGCAAAAGAGCTAATCGACAATTGATTCGGCAATCGGCGGTTTACAAAACAGTAGTCAGCGATCGATTCGCAATTGACTCAGCAATTGACTCGGCAATCGGTGGCTTGCAAACAGTAGTCGGCAATTGATTCGGCAATTGACTAGGCAATCAGCGGCTTACAAAACTGCTAAAGCTCTTAGGCCCCCCAATTAAACTGGAGTCTCCC
>NZ_ASSC01000372.1 GCF_000520735.1 Paenibacillus forsythiae T98 | reverse complement strand
TTGCCGGCCTGCGAGGCGATATTGATGATGCGCCCGCCGCCGCCCTGCCGCAGCATTTGCCTCGCTCCCGCCTGGGAGACAAGATAGACGCCCTTGGCGTTGACGTCCATCACCTTGTCCCAATCGCCTTCCTTGATATCCACCGCATAATCCATGGTGGAAATGCCGCTGTTATTCACCACGAAGTCAATTCTGCCGAAGGTCTCAACGGCGAAGCCGATCAGTTTATCGGCGTCTTCCGCGCGGGTAACATCGCAGCGGATAACCGCCAGCCGGTCCTGGATGATTTCCTTCCAATCACAGGCGATATCCCCGATCACGACATTGGCGCCAGCCTGCAGGAACAGATCCGCAATGCCTTTGCCGATGCCGGCAAGACCTCCGGTAACGACTAGCGTCCTGCCGGTCAAGTCAATCGTCAGCATCGTTCTTGTCCCGCTCCCTAGCGGCGCGTGAAAGGATCGTCGCTGATGCCCGCCTCAAGCACAAGCTTCGCATATTCCTTCGCGCTGAACAGGGAGTGGTCCTTGTAGTTGCCGCATTCCAGAGCGCTGACCGCAGGTACGGTCTCCGTTTCCAGAACCTTGCGCAGCACTTTGGTCAGCGCCGCCGCGACTGCGGACGGCTCATGCTCGTCCCAGATAATCAGATAGAAGCCGGTGCGGCATCCCATAGGAGAAATATCAATAATTCCGGGCAGCTCATCGCGCAGGTAGGTGGCCAGCAAATGCTCCAGCGTATGCAGGGCTGCGGTCGGCAGCGCGTCGGTATTCGGTTGGAGCAGTCTCAAATCATATTTTTGCACAATGGCGTCTGTTCCGTTGCGTTCTGTTCCGGCGACCCGTACATAAGGGGCCTTGACTTTCGTATGGTCCAATTGAAAACTTTCGACTTTAGCCATGAGTCTCTTCCTTTCGCTTGTCAAATCATAAGCTTCTCTTGCTCTTATTCAAAGTAACATACTCGGAATTTAAAGTAAACTAGTATTTCATATTTCATCCAATGAATAAATAAAAAATTGATAATCGCAGTGTTATAACGTATTGACAGTATTAAATATGCATACTATCATGGAAAACAAATAAATCCGATTAACTTAATTGGTTAAATAAGATAATCGGAAAAACTATGAATATGGATACTTAAGGGGGAAGATGGTTAGTGAAAAAGGTAATGAATCGATGGGTGTCGCCGCTGTTGGTGATTATGGCTGTAGTGCTTCTGATCTCGGGATGCGGAGACAACTCCAAAGCCGCTTCGTCAGGAAACGGTTCGGAGCAGGAAGCGAAGACGCTGCACATCAGCTTTAACCCGGGGCCTTACAGCGATCAGTTCAAGAACGGCGTGGCGCCTTACCTTGAGAAAAAAGGGTACAAGATTACCTACAAGGAGTTCACGGACGGGATTCAGCCGAATGTGGCTGTGGCGCAAGGGGAGATTGACGCGAACGTCTTCCAGCATTCTCTCTATCTGGAGTCGATCAACAAAAGAGAAGGAATCAATCTGATTGGCGCGGTTCAGGTCCCGACTCCTCCGATGGGCCTCTATTCCAAGAAGCATAAGAGCCTGGATGAAATCAGCGACGGCGCCCAGGTCAATCTGCCGAACGAGCCTGTCAACATGCTGCGTGCTCTAACGATTCTGAAAGAGGTCGGCTGGATTACGCTGAAGGATAATATTGATCCGCTGCAAACCTCGCTTAATGACGTAACCTCCAATCCGCATAATATCAAATTTGTGCCGACGGAGCCCGCTCAAGGGCCTCAGGCGCTGCAGGATGTGGATTTTGCCGCCATTCAGGGCAACTTCGCCATTGCGAATAACATCAAACTTACAACGGCGCTGAAGCTGGAAAATATGACGGACCCTTTCACCAACATCGTGGCGGTGGACGGCAAAAATAAAGACAAGCAGTTCGTCAAGGATATTATCGAAGGCTATCATTCGAAGGAATTCAAGGACTATATCAAATCCAATCCGGATTATGAAGGTTACAGACTGCCTGCTTATTTCAATGAATAGAAGACTTTGATGAGGTGTAATCATGGTGAACTTTAAAACATCCGCTGTCGTCGGCCGGCTTCCCGAACATTATTTCAGGGCGCTTAAGGAAAAGGTAGCCGACTACCGCAGCAGGGGCGTTGATATTATCGATCTGTCCAGCGGCAATCCGGACCAGCCGACCCCGGAGCATATTGTCCGCAGCCTGAAGGAAGCGGCCGACAAGCCGGAGCACCATGGATACCCCCCTTTTTACGGAAAAAAGAGTACGCTTGAGGCCGTCGCCGCCTTCTACAAGCGCGAGTATGGCGTTGATCTCGACCCGGATACGGAAGTCGCCGTATTTCACGGGTCGAGCACCGGGATTATGGGGATCGCCCAAACCCTGCTCGGAACCGGCGATGTTCTGCTGACGGCCAACCCGGCCTACCCTCCTTATTATGCGTCGGCTGCGATGGCCGGGGCGGAGGTGCACGCGATTCCCGTATATGAACAGGACGGATTTCTTCCGGATTACCGCACGGTTCCGGAGGAAATCCTCCGGCGCGTGAAGCTGCTATTGCTGAATTATCCGAACAATCCGACCGGAGCGGTGGCGACGCGGGCCTTCTTCGAGCAGTCGCTCGCTTTGGCCGCCGAGCATCATTTCCCGGTGGTGAACGATTTTGCCTACGGCGCTTTCGGATTCGGGGGGCGGCGGCCGATCAGTCTGCTGCAAATACCGGGCGCCAAGGAATACGGCGTGGAGATTTATACGCTGTCCAAGACCTACAACATGGCGGGCTGGCGGTTCGGATTCGCTGTCGGCAACGCTTCGGTCATCGGCGCCCTCAAGCTGTACCATACGCATGCGTACAGCACGATCTTCGGAGCGGTGCAGGATGCGGCGGCGGCCGCTCTGCTTGGGCCTCAGGAGAGTGTACAACGGCTCGTGGAATGCTATGAACGCAGACGGGATGCGCTGGTGTCGAAGCTGCGGAGCATCGGCTGGGAGGTGTCCGCTCCGGCCGGAACCTTCTTTGCCTGGTTTAAAGTTCCGGAAGGCTACAGATCGCTCGAATTTGCCGAGAAATTGCTGGAAGAGGCCCATGTGGCGGTTGCTCCGGGAGAGGGATTCGGCTCACAGGGCGATGCCTACGTGCGGATCGGACTGGTG
>NZ_ASSC01000371.1 GCF_000520735.1 Paenibacillus forsythiae T98 | reverse complement strand
ATCGGTTCGTACAGGCGGCCGCTGGCCGTCCAATCGGCGTACAGCAGAGGCTTTTTTCCGTATGGGGTTGAAATGGGATGGCCCAGACCGATCGTGTGCTCGCGAAAAGGGCTAAAATAGGCCTCCAGAGAATCGGCCTCTTCCGCAGAAGAGGCGAGGATGGATTTAAGCACGGGCATTCCCTCCAGCCAAGAGTCTTTGGCTCAGTATATGCCCAGCGGAGAAAATAGGTTAACGCCCAGCCTGAACCCGTCAAACGGCTTGTCGGGCCGGAACCATTGGAGAGGCGGAGCAAGGCCGCCCGCATCTCTAAATAAACAGCTGAAGGTCGCTCTCCAGCGCGTCTTTCAAGTAGGAGGCCGCATCGATAATCTCCACTTCCGGCAGCAGCTCCTCGGGCTTAAAGCCCATAATTTCCACAGACAGCTTGCAGGCGTAGAATTTAACGTTCTTTTTGCGGGCGCCCTTCAGGAAATGAATCAGCTTCGGCGCGCCCTGGTCTTCAATCATTTCCTCCAGCATCCATTTCCCGAGCCCGCTGAAATTCATCCGCGACAGCGGAAGCTGCTCCGGTCCCTTGGGCGTAATGACGTCCATCAGCTTTTCGTAGATGCTCTTGTCCTCCAGCGTCATCTTTTCGGGATCGCGCACCAGGAACAGTCCCCAGAACGCGAAGAATATTGTAACCTCCACCTCAATCTCTCTCGCGCTGTTAGCCAGAATCAAGCCGGCCATCGCCTTGTCGTATTCGCCGCTGAACATCAGCAGGTTCATTTTTTTGTTCACTGCCTTGGCCACCTCCGTAGGGGAATGGCCTTAGTATGGGCGGTCAGGCGCCGTTCTATGATTCCTTGGCGCTGCCGCACTGCTGCAAGGGGGCCTTGCCCGCCTTATACGCAAGCGAGCTCAGCATCGGCCGGATCTCTTCGGCGGGAAGGGGGCGGTAGAACAGAAAGCCCTGCATATATTTGCAGCCATGCGCCACCAGAAAATCAACCTGATGCTCGCTCTCGACGCCTTCGGCAATCAGATCGTAGCCAAGCTGCGAAGCGACAAAGGTGATCGATTGGATGATCGCCTCATCGATGGAGCTTTGGCCGATGCCGACGATGAAGGCGCGGTCGATTTTGATTTTGCCCACCGGAAAATGCTTCAGATAATTGAGCGAGGAGTACTTGGTGCCGAAATCGTCGATGGACACAAGAATTCCTGCATCCCGCATCTGCTGCAGCAGCGGATAGTGCTCCTCAAGCAAGGCGGTGCTCTCCGTAATTTCGAATTCAAGGCAGTCCGGTGTAAGCCCATACTCATCCAGGATGGAGCGGAGCATCGGCAGCAGATTGCGATTATAGAACCAGCTGTTGGAAATGTTGACGGAGGTGCGCGGAATCTCCAGTCCCTCCCGCTTCCATGCGGACAGCTGCCTGCATACTTCGCGGATAACCCAATCGGTCAACTGGGTCATGAGTCCCGCTTCCTCGACGGCCGCGATGAAATGGCCCGGCAGGAGCAGCCCCTTGCCGGGATGGTTCCAGCGAATCAGCGCTTCCAGACCGGCGATGGCGCCGGTGGCGGCATGGACCTGCGGCTGATAGTGCAGCACAAACTCCTGATTCTCCAGCGCGGAATGCAGATATCTGGCGATCAGCGTTTTTTGCTGAAGCTTCTCTCCAAGCTGATTGTCAAACAGGAAATAACCCTGCCCATCCGTCGATTTGGCCTGGTACATGGACATGTCCGCGTATTTAAGCAAGTCCTCTTTTTTCGTGGAATGCTCCGGATACAGTGAAATGCCGATGCTGACGGACAGGTTGAGATGCGTTCCCGAGATCATAAGCGGCTTGGCAGCGATCTCGCTGAGCTGTTCGGCCATTTCCGAAATCCGCTCCCGGGGCAAGTTCTGAAACAGCATGACAAATTCGTCTCCGCCGGTTCGCGCGAACAGCCTGCAGGGAAGATTGGCCTTATATATTCGTCCCGCAAGGGTACGTATCACCTGGTCGCCTGCCGAATGTCCCAGCGTATCGTTGATTTCCTTGAACCGGTTGACATCGAAAAAGAACAGCGTAAAGGTCTGCGAGGGGGAGGCCTCCCTGAGCAGCCGGTCGAATTCGTCCATGAAAAACCGGCGGTTCGGAATTTCAGTCAGACTGTCATAATAGGCGAGCTTCTCATACAGCTTCTCAGAAATGCGCAGCTCGCGTGTTCGGATATTGACAACATGCTCCAGCTCCCGGTTGAACCGTCTTTGCCGGGTGAGGAAATATAAAACGGAGGCAATGATCGACAAAAAAGCAAGATCCACCAAAAGAACACTAAGCAGCGCATTCCATTTTGCCCGGGGATCAAGATAAGTGTTAATCAGCCAGCTCTGGTTGTAGAAATCAACCGGAATGCTGATCAGGGTGCCCTTGTTCTCCGCCTGAGAGCCGAACAGAAAGCTGTGATCTTCCCGCGTCACGAACACCCGGGAGCTGCTCCCCAGAAAATGGCTGATAATATCGTTGATGCGCAGCGTGACGGAGACAATGCCTTCGAAGGTATTACGGTTAAAAAGCGCCTGTCTGATCACCATCCCGTATTCGCCCTGGGCGAGGACGCGAGGACCATCCACCGTTATGGCCCGCGACCGGATCGTCTCCTCAACCAGGCCCGGCGTGGAAAGACTGGATTCGAGAAACAG
>NZ_ASSC01000370.1 GCF_000520735.1 Paenibacillus forsythiae T98 | reverse complement strand
CCGGCAAGGTTGTGCCTCTGGAGTATGTGCCCGACCCGGCGTTCGCCGAACGGCAGATGGGTCAGGGGCTTGCGATTGAGCCTTCGGATGGCCGGCTTGTCGCTCCGTTCGATGGCAAGGTAGTGCATATCATCAAGAGCAAACATGCGGTTGTGCTGGAGCATGCCACCGGCGTCCAAATCCTGATTCATGTCGGTATCAACACCGTGTCGCTGAAAGGCGCGCCCTTCACCACGCATGTCAATATCGACGATGAAGTCAAGGCTGGCCAACTGCTGCTTGAATTTGACAGGGAAGCCATCCTCCAGGCCAGGCTCCCGGTCATTACTCCGATCATTATTCCGGACGGGCAATCTGTCGTGGAGCAGGTGAACGAGGAGCCTGTTGAAGAAGCGGCCGCAGGCCGGGATGTCGTATTGAAGATTCGCTTGTCCTCCCAAGGTCTCTAGGCAGAATTGGCTGGGGATGCAATGCAAGAGGCGCAGTCCAAGGGGCTGTGCTTCTTGCCATCTTCGGTTATGCTATAGACAGGATGGTGATAACCCGTGAACGTCAATATTTATTGGAATATTTATAATGATTATGCCGAAAAAATCCAGAACGGCGGCATTCCATCCGGCGCCAAAATCCCTTCGGAGAGCGAGCTTGCCGAAAGCTACGGTACATCAAGGGAAACGGTGCGCAAGGCGCTTGGCCTGCTGTCCCAGAACGGCTACATCCATAAAGTGAAAGGCAAAGGTTCATTTGTGCTCGATTTGGGCCGGATGAAGTTTCCGGTTACGGGTCTGACCAGCTTTAAGGAAATGTCGGAGAAATTGGGCCGGAAATCCAGAACGCTTGTCCACAAAACGGAACGGGTGCCCGCATCCCGGATTATAGCGGCTCATCTGGACATTAAAGAGGGAGAGACGGTGTGGGAGGTGATTCGTTCCCGCGAGATTGAAGGGGAGCGGGTGATTCTGGACAAGGATTATTTTTTGCCGGAACGGGTGGAGCGGCTTACCCCGGAAATTGCCGGGAGTTCCATTTACGACTATCTGGAGAATACCCTGAATTTATCGATCAGCTATGCGAAAAAAGAAATTTCGGCCGAGCCCGCGACCCCCGAAGACCGGGCCCTGCTCGACCTCAATAATCTGTCCCATGTCGTAGTCGTACGGGGTTACGTCTATCTCGAAGATACGACGCTGTTTCAGTATACGGAGTCGCGGCACAGACTCGACAAATTCCAGTTCGTCGATTTTGCCCGCCGGGCGCATTGAATCGGCTAGAAGAGACGGCGGACAGGCGCTGAGCCTCCGCCGCTTCGTTGTAAGCGGGACCGCAGACGGGCTGGAATGCCGGTCACGCGAAAGCTTTTTTGCCAAACTGCTTGTCGTATAAATCCTTGTATACTCCGCCCTTCTCCAGAAGCTGCTCATGCTTTCCTTCCTCGGCAATCTGCCCTTCCTTGACGACAAGGATATTGTCAGCCGCCAGAATCGTGGACAGACGGTGGGCGATGACGAGACTGGTCTTGTTCTTGAGCAGCACGGCCATGGCCTCCCGGACATAATATTCGGAGACCGTATCGAGCGAGGAGGTCGCTTCGTCCATAATGATGATCGACGGATTCTTCAGCAGAACTCTGGCGATGGAGATTCGCTGCTTCTCGCCGCCCGACAGCTTGATTCCCCGATTGCCCACCACCGTGTCATAGCCATCCGGAAGCTGCATAATAAAATCATGGATGTAAGCGGCCTTGCAGGCTTCCACCATCTTGTTCTCGTCCGCCTCACCGACGGCATACAGCAGATTCTCGCGGATCGTTCCGTTGAACAGGTAAGTATCCTGGGTGACCAGGCCGATGTTCGACCGCAAGGACTGTAAAGTGAACGAAGCGATATCCGCGCCGCCAATCCGGATGATGCCCGAATCGGCTTCGTACAGCCGGGGGATGAGATTTGTAATTGTTGTTTTTCCCGCTCCGCTCGGGCCGACCAGCGCGGTCATCGTTCCCGGCTCCGCCTTGAATGACACATTCTGCAGCGCCGGCTTGTCTTGCTGATAGGAGAAGCTCACATTTTGAAATTCGATGCCGCTGTCCGCGTCGGTTAATGGGACCGCATGGGGACGATCCGCGATCTGCGGCTCCATGTCGAAATAATCGAAGATACGCTCGAACAAAGCGACCGAACGCTTGATGTCCACATACAGATTCGTAAGCTGCCCCACAGGGCTGTAAAGTCTGCCAAGCAGCGCCACAAAGGCGATAATCGCTCCGACGGTGATCTCTCCCCGAATGAAGAGATAGCCGCCGTACAAGTAAATCAGCATAGGCCCGATGGAAGCGAACGTGCCGACCAGCATCATGAACCAGCGTCCGGCCATGGACTCCCTGATCTGCAGGCGGGTGGCCGCCGCATTGACCTCCCTGAACCGGGACCGCTCGGTGTCCTCCCTGGTAAACAGCTTCATTAACATATAGCCGCTGAGGTTGAGCGTTTCTTCAATAATATAGTTCAGCTCCGAGATTTTCTCCTGCGTCTGCTTGGCGAGCTTCCAGCGGACGCTGCCCATTTTGCGGGTAGGCGCGATGAACAGCGGGACGACAAGCACGCTGACCAGGGCCAGCTTCCAGTTCATCAGAAAAAGCGTCACCGCCGTACTCAACAGCACCAGCACATTGCTGGCAAAATTCACGATGGTGCCGCTGAACACCCCCTGAATCCCCGAAATATCGCTGGTCATCCTTGTGATGACTTCACCTTGCTTCACATTCGAGAAGAACTGCAGCGGCATGTCTTGCAGATGGCGGTACATCTGGTTTTTCATATCATAGACAATGCTTTGCGAAATGAAAGAATTCAAATAGCTCTGCAGCACGCCCAGCAGACCTGATGCGACCGTTGCGCCCAAAGAGGCGGAAACGAGGAGGGCCAGCATCCGCAGATCCTTGCCCGGAAGCGCATGATCGACGATTCTCTGAATGAGCAGAGGCGGCAGCAGTCCAAGCAGGGAAGTCAGAATCAGGATCGCCAGCACGCCCAGCGCCTGCTTCCAATAGGGAAGGAAATAGCGGTAAATCCGCAGCAGCATGGCCTTGGAGAAATCCGGTTTCTCTTGCGAGTCGTCGAATTTCATTCTCCCCATGGTGGGTCCCGCGGTTCTTGACATCATGTATCACCAGCTTTGTATGAAATGTAAGGCCGGAGTCGGCATCCGGCAGTCGTTCGGAGGACTTCCGCATCGGAAGCGGAAGCAGCTACAGATTGTTCAGCAGCCGTTCATGCATCTCCAGCAGCCGCTCAATCTCTTCGGGAGTGAACTGGCGGAGAGCGCCGGCAAGCGCCTTGCGCGACAGATCCTCGCGGTTGTATTGCTCGCATAGCGCTTCCCCGGCAGGAGTGGGGCGCAGCAGCGTTTCTCTGCGATCCTGGAGAGAGGTCTCGCGAACCGCGAGCGCTTGGTCAACCAGGGCGTCAATGTGCAAGCTGACTCTGCTCTTGGGCACCCGCAGGCGTTCGGTCACTTCTTTCTGGGTGAGTCCGGGAGCCGTGCGGATCAACCGGAGAATATCGAGCTGATGGACGGTCAGTCCGATCTCGGCGGCGCTTTGGCGGGCGAGCCTTTTGAGCTGTCTGGCAATGGAAAAAAAAGAACGGTAAACCTCGGCCGTACGGCAATGCTCGTCCATTTTCCTGCACTCCTCATTAGTTATCAATATAAACAGTTTACAATAGAAACTAAATGGATGCAAATCGGTCATGCGGCATAGCCCTCCATATTTTCTACATATTTTACAGGTAAACTGGATGTGAATAGATAAAGACATACTCAAACCCGGGAGGAAATCAATGAACAAGCTATTGAAAATTGGAGCTGTGACTGTGCTGCTAGGCTCGATTCTGGCGGGCTGTACATTCGGCGGGAAGACGAATGAAGCGGCGGACGTCAAGACGGCGGACACTTCTTCTGCTGTTGCCGTACCCTGGATCGGAACAAAAAATACGACGCGCATCAATACTTCCGACCCGGCGCAGGCGGCAGTGCTCGTTTCGCAGACCCTCTGGACGGCGCAGTCGGACGGCAGCCGTCCATCCAGCGTTGTGCTGACGGATGTAGCCAATTGGCAGATCGCTGCTGCCGCGACGGATCTGATTCATCATCCGAGCAACGGGCCGGTGCTCTATTTCGACAAAGACAGTGTGCCCCAGGCGACGCTGGACGAGCTGAAGCGGCTGAATCCGAAAGGGGCCGAGAGCAATGACGGTATACAGATCGTTATCGTCGGTCCGGTTTCGGACAATGTGAAGAAGCAGCTGGATGATTTGAAGATGAAGATCGATCAGATTGCGGGCGATGATCCGGCTACCGTGGCTGCGGCAATCGATA
>NZ_ASSC01000369.1 GCF_000520735.1 Paenibacillus forsythiae T98 | reverse complement strand
GCAGCGGCTGTCCTCGGACAGCCGTGACGTTGTTGCCATTGCTGCGGCGGCTAGTGATCTGTCGGTCGTCATGAGCTATGGCACCCTTCGCAGGGTTGATACGGAGCCTCTGGGTCCACTGCTGGAGCAGTTGTTTCTGCGAGGATGCCTGTTCCTGGAGGAAGCTGCGGGCTGCAACGACGAAGCCGCCGCAGGGCTGGCGGCCGCGATCAGCGAGCTGAACGCCGTAGCCCAGCGGCACAGCGAAGGGGTGGACGAGGCACTGTGGGTCCGCTCGCTGGGCGGCCTGGCGATGCGCGACGACCGCAATCCCAAGCTATCCGGTCTGGCCTGCGCGATTTTGCTGGAGAGAGGCGAGCTGAGCGCGGAAGAGGCCGGAGCCGAAGTATCCCGCCGCCTTTCACCGGGCATATCGCCCGAGCTCGGTGCCGGCTGGTTCGAAGGTCTGGCCATGCGCAACCGCTACGCATTGCTTTCCCGGCTTAGCCTGTGGGAGGAACTCGACCGATATATCGCCGGATTGGACGAGGAACAGTTCCGGCGTGCGCTGGTTTTTCTCCGCAGGGCGTTTAGCTCTTTTTCTCCGAGGGAGAAGACCATGGCCGCCGAACTGCTGGGAGAGCTGTGGGGAGTGGACGTAGAGCAGGCCGCTGAAGTCGTGACGGGAGAGCTAAGAGAGGATGAGAACGCGATGATCGAAGAACTGAACGAATTTGATTTTGAGGACTTTTAAGATGAGCGGCCGGGACCTTAACAGAGATACGAGGCGTTGGAGGCTAATTCTCGGAAGGGAAAGCGAATCCCAACTGTCCCGCGGGCTTGGCCCCGGGGGGGAAGGCGTGCCGCTTACGGAAGAAGAAGCGATCATGGACCAGGCACTGGCTGCGATCTACGATCCGGAAGGCATGGCTCTCGGACGGGATTCCATCGGTAGCGCTCCCCGTAGCGCCGGCCTTGGCCCCTCGGCGCCGCACATCGCCCGGTGGCTCGGGGATGTGCGGACCTTTTTTCCCGAGGAGGTCGTTTCTATTATCCAGAATGACGCCATGGAGCGCAAAGGCTGGAAGCAGCTGCTCTTCGAACCGGAGCTTCTGGCTTCCGTCAAGCCCGATATCCAGCTCGTCGGCACGCTGATGTTGCTTAAAAGCAAAATTCCCGAGCGCACCAAGGAGACGGCCCGCGTACTGGTGCAGGCGGTCGTGGATGATTTGGTCCGCAGACTGGAGAACGATATCCGGCAGGCGGTAGCCGGGGCGCTGAACCGCCGGCGTCATTCGCCGCTGCCCTCCCTGAACGGTATCGACTGGAAACTGACAATCCGCAGAAACCTGAAGCATTACAACCGGGAGAGGGGCATGTTGATTCCGGAGAAATTTTATTTCTTTGACAGAGCGAGGCAAAGCAAGGAATGGACGGTGATTCTGGATATCGACCAGAGCGGGTCCATGGCGGATTCGGTCATCTGGGCGTCCGTTACCGGCTCGATCTTCGCTTCGCTGCCGGCTCTCGACACACGGGTCGTTGTATTCGATACCCAGGTAGTCGATCTGACGGAGACCTGTGCAAACGATCCTGTCGATATGCTTTTCGGTATCCAGCTTGGAGGCGGAACAGATATTCAAAAGTCAGTCGCTTATTGCGAGCAGTTTATCGAGGAACCGAAGAAGACGCTGTTTATCCTCATTTCAGATCTTTACGAGGGCGGAAGTCAGGCTGGATTGATCCGTCGCATGCGGGAAATGCGGGAATCGGGAGTGCGGACTCTGTGCCTGCTAGCGCTATCTGACAGAGGCAAGCCTTTCTATGACGAACGGGTAGCAAGCCAGCTCGCCCGGGATGGAACCCCTTGCTTCGCCTGCACTCCAGATATGCTGCCCACGCTCGTGGAAGGTGCGCTGAAGGGCAGCGATTTGCCGAATCTGGTCAAGTCACTGGGTATCGAGCCGGTGTGATGCTAAGGTGCAGATATTTATACATCGCGTTGCAGTTTCAGCTGATTCAGGCGCTAGTGCCACCGAATCTTTTTGGCAGCCGCAGGAGACAAAGTTTGCCTTTCGGCAATATAATCAATAGAACGTTTGGCCGCTGGGGATACATAGCGGTCTTTTCTCCATTTCAACCCTACTTCCCATTCCCGGCCTTCCTCCCGAATCGGAACCCACACAAGTCCATCCGGCATAAGGCCGAGAGTTTTAGGAAGAACCGATACCCCAAGCCCGGCTTTGATAAACCCCGCCACCGTGGGCAAATCTTCCGCATAAAGTGGATGCCAGCATATAACCGGTATTCTCGAACCGGGACGTTATGGTGGCTTTCAATCCGCGGTTTTCTTGAGGCCAACAAAGGCTTCACCGGATAAATCAAACAAACTTAAGGAAGAGAAGATGCCAGCAAATCGGAATGGCCTTTCTCGAAATGCTCGTTTATGTCGCCAAGATGCCTTGTGTCAAATCGAAGCGAACATTTTCAACACCCAATAGGTTTCTGGGGAAGTATCATTTGGGTGAAAAGTGAATTTGAGAAATTCCAAGATAATATGAGATGACATCTGCCCAACCACTTATCATCAATTTCGAGTCATTTGTTGATTAATCAACAAAACGCATTGATATAGCCATTGAAAGTATCCAGTTACCTTCTATAATTATAAACATATGTTCATTAACCAACAATCAATGTTTTTATCATACCATTAAGAAGGTTGGGGTGCGTTTTCATGGCTAAAGGTAATAATTTATTGATTTTAATTTTGACCATAGGGGTTTTCGGCATTATTAATACCGAGATGGGCGTTATTGGGATACTACCTTCCATCGCTGAACATTTTCATGTCAGTGTATCAAAAGCAGGATTGCTGGTAAGCTTCTTTGCACTGGCTGTAGCAGTATCCGGTCCAACTATGCCATTGTTGTTTTCGGGGATAAACCGGAAGAAGGTCATGTTGCTTGTACTTGGTGTTTTCCTACTGGGGAACATTGTCTCCATATTTACAAGTAGCTTTACCCTTGCATTAATTGCTCGTGTAGTTCCAGCCTTTTTTCATCCGATTTATTGTTCATTGGCATTTACAGCAGCTGCCGCCTCCGTTAGAAAGGAAGAAGTCCCAAAAGCCGTTTCGAAAGTTTTTATTGGGGTATCTGCGGGAATGGTAGTCGGTGTACCGATCGTAAGTTTTATTGCAAGTGCCGTTTCGATTGAAATGGCGATGGCATTCTTTGCTCTTGTGAATGCGATTGTACTTATCGCTACAATATTATTTGTACCATCGATACCTGTTAAGGAAAGACTTTCTTACGGATCTCAAGTAAGGGTATTACAGAAATCCATGACCTGGCTTTCCATTGCAACTGTTATTTTATTAAATTCCGCCGTATTTGGAGTTTACAGTTACCTTGCTGAATATCTGAAATCAGTTACGAATATGTCTGCAAATTCAATTAGTTTAACGTTAGTCTTATTCGGTGGAGCCAATATTATCGGGAACGTTATAGCAGGGAAATTATTAACCAACAATGCGAATAAATCAGTTTTAGCCTTTCCTTTTGCATTAGGGATCGTTTACATCATTTTCTTTTTAGCAGGTCAGTTTACCATGCCTATGGCGATCATCACTGTAATTTGGGGGATATTAGCAGGTATTGGAGGTAATATCAATCAATATTGGATTATCTCTGCAGCCTCTGAAGCCCCTGACTTTGCTAATGGATTATTTTTAACGTCCGCTAACCTGGGAACAACCCTTGGTTCGGCCGTAGGTGGGTTATTTATCTCAGGAATGGGTACACAATATGTCGTATTGGTAGGAATCCTGTCATTAATATTGAGTTTGATGACGATCTTACTAAGAATCTATATGAGCACTCCTAAACAACAACTTTCCAGGTAAAAAATTTATATATCAAAAAGGCTGGGTATTTTCGTTGCCTGGCCTTTACTTTTTTGCTGTTGTATATCTCAAATTATACGATTCTATCCAATAACTCTCCAACTTTTTCTGCTATGGCACGAGGCGGATAAGGCATTCCATTCTTTAACCACCATTCAACTACCCCTACGTATGCATTAGCAACAAATTCAACAACTACATCTTCACTTTGACCGGCATTTTTCCCTTGTGTAATGTCCACATCTTTCCTGAATTCTTCGATATTAAACTGAAGGAAGCGATTACGAAAATAAGGAGCTCCTTCACTCGCTAACATCGTCGAAAAGAATAAATAATTGCTCTCAAAGTATTCCATACAGTGCACAGTCGATTCTAAAAAATTCATTTCAGCCGCCGACTCGCAAAAATTACTCATATTGTATATATGTTCTTCCATGATCTTGTCTAATAGGTCGAATTTATCCAGGTAATGAAGATAAACGGTTCCTCGGTTCACATTTGCCCTGTCCGAAATATCTTGAATGGTAATGGTATCAAAACTTTTTTCAGTCATCAGTTCAATAAGAGCCTTTTTAATGGCTTCTTGACTTTTGGCTACTCTTCTATCCACTTTCATTGCTGGGTCACCAGACTTTCTATAGATAATTAACACTTTCTTTTGACGATTAAAAGCAACATCCTTCAATTTTATTATTATAAACGATTGTTGTTTAATCAATCAACGATGATTTTTGTAGAGTAATTAGAAATGAAAAGGGGTGTTACTTAGTATGTCCAATATTCGGAAAGTTTGGTTTATCACAGGTGCTGGACGCGGCATGGGCGTCGATTTTGCAAAGATCATAACTTAAATTTGATAATAAACAATTTTAAATAAAATGTTGAATAAACAACGAATCACATTGATTTAACCATTATATACATCTTGTTTGTAATTATAAAACTTGCTGCTTTGCTTGCCCTCACCCTCACTGCTTGCAGCAATAATAATATGAATATGAATAATATGTCTCAGCAAGAGGCGAGTACCCCGGGTGCTGAGTCTGGAGAATACGCTGAAATTGGATCTGGGGCCAACCTTTTTACGACATATGATCGGGGAGATATTCATGAAAACATCTATATAAATAGCAGAGAAGCGATTGAAGCCGTGCAGAATGGAGAGGAGCTTCCGAGCGGCACGGTTATCACTCTCGAGGGCTATAAAGATGGAGAGCCTGAGCATTAGGAGGTAACTGAAATACCTGCTCATGCGAATCTATCTGGATTACTTCAAGATGTTCTTTTAACCATGTATTTAAATCAATATAAAAATTAATTGAATCGCTCAATAGAAAGAGGAGAATGGTTTGAGTCGAATGCTTTTCTGCCTTTCCGCGATAATATTGATCGAGCTGCTCAAAGTGGAGTCAGGTACTTGGTTCAAACCGGAAATTCACTTCGTGATGATCAGGTCATAGAGGCAGCAAATGAATACGGAATGGTGATGGCCAATTCGGGTATCCGATTGTTTCATCATTAAATTTACATACTTCAGTATCAAGTTTGTTGCACTGCATTCTCTGCTTCATTTAAATCTTTTTCATAGTTAGCTTTTTTGTGCTCAATAAGAGCCAGTTGTGCCTCAATTTCGTGTTTTTTTGCTAAAAGTATTTCTTCTTGATTTAAGACAATGGAGTACTTCTCTTTCAGTTCCATTTTATCTTCCCTTGAGAGACCGAGATAATGGAAAATCATATCAATTCCCATTCCTGTGCTTCTCATACATTGAATCATTCTCAATCTCATAATTTGATCATCAGAGAACAGGCGGATGTTATTCTTATCTCGCGCTACACCTTGCAGCAAACCGATATCTTCATAATAGCGGATTGTTGGTTTGGGTAGGTTAGTTATTTTTGATACTTCCTTAATAGCGTATTTTGGTTCGGTTCCATAAATAAATTCTTCCATATTATTTCTCTCCTATATCACTTTGTTCAAGTTACTTGAATGTACAAAAATTACGATAACACATGAATGGAAGAAGAACAAGTCATGGTTATTAGAGTTAAATAGATGATAGTTTCCACAAAAATTATTTTTAATAATATTTGACTTCAAGTTACTTGAACTGAGTATAGTGATTCACGAAGCAAGTAATCATGAATATCGCATAGGAGGTAAATGGATGAACAGGAATGCAGTAATGAAACTTATTGACAAGGTATATATCAATGGAGAATTTGTAAAACCCGACGGAACGGAGCGAATGGATATTATCAATCCGTCGACAGAAGAATTAATTGGGCAGGTGCTGCTGGGAAATGAAACAGATACCAGAAAGGCGATCGCAGCCGCGAAAGAAGCATTAAAAACTTTCTCACGAACATCAATTAAAGAACGGGGTCTAATGCTGCAACGGATACACGATGCAATTCTGTCAAGGGCTGCTGATTTAAACCAGGCGTGCATGGAGGAATATGGTGCGACAGCTAAGGCAGCAGAATTTAGAACTCAGATTTCGGCTGATAGCTTCCTTTTAGCAAAAGAAGCAATGGAGGCTTTTGAATTTACCAGACATATTGGGAAAGCAAAGGTTGTTTTTGAACCGTTGGGCGTCGCTGCTGCGATTACGCCTTGGAATGCGAACAATTCCCAGATTGCTATAAAAGTGGCTACAGCCATATCAGCAGGCTGCACGATCGTTGTAAAGGCTAGTGAATTTTCCTCCATTCAGACTCAAATATTGGCTGAGTGCTTCCATGACGCCGGATTGCCTGCCGGTGTAGTTAATATTGTGTATGGATTGGGAACTTCAGTAGGCGCTGAATTATCCCGTAATCCGGATATTGCATTGATTTCTTTTACAGGCTCTGCGAATACTGCAAAGGCTATACAGCATAGTGCTATTGATACAATGAAAAGAGTCGTTCTGGAATTGGGGGGCAAATCAGCAAATATCATTCTGGATGATGCAGACTTTACAAAAGCGATCCCTCGTGCCGTTACGAGTGCTTTTGGAAATCACGGGCAGATGTGCATTGCCGGCAGCAGATTATTGGTACCAGAGCATCGACTTGATGAAGTAAAAGAGCTCATCAAAGTGGCGGTTGAGAATACCAAGGTGGGTTATCCATGGGAAAATGACACATTTATTGGCCCACTGATGAATGAAAATCAATACAAAAGAGTTCAACGATATATCAAAATCGGTATGGAGGAAGGTGCGGATTTAGTAATTGGCGGAGAAGGACACCCTGAAGGTTTAGAGAAAGGTTATTTTGTAAAGCCGACCGTTTTTGCTAATGTAACCAGTGATATGACGATTGCCAGAGAAGAAATATTTGGACCCGTACTATCTATTTTGACGTATCGAACGGAGGAAGAAGCTGTAGAAATTGCAAATGACACAGAGTATGGATTAGGTGCATATATCAGTTCTTCTAATATAGAAAAAGCGAACCGCATTGCTTCTCAGCTTGTTGCCGGAACAGTTCTTATTAATGATGGTATTTTCGAAATGAGAGCTCCCTATGGTGGCTTTAAACAATCTGGAATCGGGCGTGAGGGTGGCATATATGGCCTCGAAGAATATCTTGAGCCTAAAACCATACTGAGTTCTAATTAAGCAATGTAGATGTGAGTTCACTCTGAAAATATCCTGGCTGCCGAAAATCATAAAAGGGTAGCTATGCGCAACGCCATGAACATTGACGCAGATCCAAAAACAACACTTACGGTTCCTTATTCTACTAATACGAGGAGTGAGATCTATGAATGACGCTAAGATGAATGATGCCAAGTACGCCCTGGTCACGGGGGGCAACAAGGGGGTGGGGCTGGCCACGGTGCGCCAGCTGGCCGAGCGAGGCATGACCGTCCTGCTCGGCAGCCGTGACGCCCAGCTCGGCGCCCACGCGGCCCAGGAACTCGCCGAGGCTGGCCTCACGGTGAAACCCCTCCAGATCGACATCACGGACGACACCTCAGTCACGACCGCAGCCGAATACATCCGCAGCACTTTCGGGCGCTTGGACGTGCTCGTGAACAATGCGGGCGTTATCGTGCGCAAGCAGGCGACCGAGGTGACCGCCGAGGACATGCATACGGAGTTCGAGACTAACGTCTTCGGTACGGTCCGCGTTATCCACGCGATGCTTCCGCTGCTGCGCGAATCCAAGTCGCCAAGGATCGTCAACGTCTCCAGCGACTCAGCCATGTTCGCCAAGGCTACCGAGACGGGGTCCATGTTCGCCCGCTCCCACGAATCGTTCTCCTACTCGGCGTCGAAAGTAGCATTGAACATGTTGACCGTCAAGTACGCCAACGCCTTCCTCGACGACCCTGCGCTGGCGCAGGTGAAGATCAATGCCGTGACGCCCGGATACGTCGCAACCGACCTGAACGGTTTCCGTGGTGTACTCACCACGGAGGAGGGAGCACGCGCCTCGGTGCACTGGGCCACCATCGGCGATGAAGCCCCGACGGGCGGTTTCTTCGACGAAAACGGCCCAGTGCCCTGGTGATGTGCTAAACTTCACGGTCCGAAGGTCCCCCTGCTGGCTGGTCGGGCGGTGTGCGGATTACTGCCGCGCGGGACGCCCGACGCCCGACCAGCCGCACCTCCAGTGCGGAGCGGTGTGCGTGGGCGGTACCTCTCGATCAGCAGGGAAAATGATTTCTCAAAGAGTTAGTTGCAATGAAAATATTGGGCATGTTAATATTACGCTAACACTGACGATAGGAGTTGAAGAGGATAATGTAATATTTCTTGCTTAAGTTTAAAGAATAAAACAAGTTCTGTTTGCTCTGTTTTGTTCTTTATTAACAAGAAAGTTACCTTATTCTTTTCACTCAAAAAATATATCCTGATTTGACCCTACGCAGGGTTGGATTTGCTTTATTTTTTTGAGCTACAAGAAAGGTCAACTTTCTTGCAGCTCTTTTTTATTTGAGAAGAAAGGAGGTTGAAATAAATGTTTGAAATTGTGAATGTTTATGTGAATCGTTCATTGTCCGTTGGTACGGTTCACGATCAAATTAAACGGATGCCGGGGCATTATCCATCTATCGATAGATGCACGTAGCGACTTTAGCTACAAGCTTCGTGAATTAAATCTAAGTTGGTTAATGCATATGCTGCTTTTGGCATTTTCTCCGGCTCAAGAGGAGAAAAAACATGAAATCAACTTCGAAATATGAAAGAATTCAACACTTATTGTCGGATTTAAAACAACCTGCATATCGTTTCCAACAAATCGCGGACGCGATCTTCAAGCAAAGAATTGGTGAATATGACCGAATGATTATAATCCCAAAAGCTATAAGAAACGAGCTAATAAAAAATTTTGGCGAAAATGTTTTGAACTTAACTCCAGTTATGCAAGAAACATCTAATCAAGTTAATAAAGTGCTTTTTGCTATTGAAGGTAATGAACATGTAGAAGCAGTTCAACTAAGCTACGAACGCGGCTGGAAGTCATACTGCATTTCAAGCCAATGCGGATGTGGATACGGTTGTCGTTTCTGTGCTACAGGAACTATTGGACTAAAACGGAACCTAACAGCAGATGAAATAACCGATCAACTGTTGTACTTTCATTTAAACGGACAGGCTTTAGATAGTGTTTCATTTATGGGGATGGGGGAGGCTTTAGCCAATCCTTATATTTTCGATACGCTCAAAATTCTAACAGATTCACGAACCTTTGCCTTAGGGCATCGCAGAATTACAGTTTCCACTATTGGGATTATACCGGGGATAGATCGGTTAACAAAAGAATTTCCACAAGTTAACCTTACCTTTTCACTTCACTCCCCTTTTGATGAACAACGGAGTGAGCTTATGCCGATTAATAATCGTTTTCCGCTTAATGACGTGTTAAACAAGATAGATCAGCATATTAGTGGTACAGGTAGGAAAGTTTACATTGCGTATATATTACTTCGGGGAGAAAACGATTCAAATGAGCACGCAGAAGCTATCGCTACTTTATTAAAAAACCGAGGTCCTTGGGAACATTTATATCACGTCAATCTGATACCTTACAACTCAACCGACGTAACACCTGATAATTTTCATCAATCTGACAAAGAACGAGTTCAAAGGTTTGCTCATATTTTAAAGTCAAAGGGAATCAAAGTCACTGTGAGGACTCAATTTGGAACGGACATTGATGCAGCATGCGGTCAACTTTACGGGCACAATAAGTGAAAATCAGATCGAAAGGAGAGAATACACCATGGCTAATATGAATTTTACAGTAACTCATGTTCAATTCCATGCAAAGACAGACATTTGGTGATATTTGCATGGAATAATATGATCACCATTCATGCTGGCTGTAACTATTTATAATATGGAAGGTAACCGTGTTAGTGAAATGGAACTGAATGAGTCCATTTTTGGTATTGTTCCCAATGAATCAGTTATGCATGATGCAGTTGTGAATTATCTTGCAAATAAACGTAGTGGAACACAATCTGCATTAACGCGTGGGGAGGTTAGAGGTGGCGGTAGAAAACCCTATAAGCAGAATAAAATCGATAAATCTAGAGCAGGTTCAATCCGAATGCCACATTGGCGTGGCGACGGAGTTGTCTTTGCTCCTAAGCCCCGAGACTATAGCTACAAGCTTAATAAAAAAGTTAAACGGCTTGCTATACAATCTGCATTATCAAGCAAAGTTAGGAGTAAAGAATTTATCGTTGTTGATGAAATTAAATTAGAAATTTACAGAACAAAGTCTATAGTGGCCATGCTTAATGCTCTTGGTGCAGAAAAAAAGACACTAATTGTTACACCTTCGATAGATAACTATGTTTTTAAAAGTGCTAATAATTTACCTGCTGTAGAAACCGCTGTAGCCGACTCACTTAATGTATACAATATTTTGAATTGTGATAAATTAATAATTGCTAAAGAAGCTGTCACAATAATTACAGAAATACACTCGCAATAAAAGAAAACAGGGAGATGAGGCGGCCAAACCTTTTCATCTCCCTGTTCTTGTTTATATCTTAAAAAAGAATCGGCAAGACTGGCGTACGTTCTTGAGACAGCTCTGAATATTTTTGTTCGGTACGGCTATAAAAAAACTTCCATTGAGGATATCTCGAAAGCCGCGGGGATCACACGTCAGGGGATTTATCTTCATTTTAAAAATAAAGATGAGATCTTTAGTGCTTCCATTCAAAAAGCGTTGGACGACGGATTGCAATTCGCCGATCAGATACTTGAGGATGACCGTTTAACGCTGGAAGAAAAACTGTTTCAAGCTTTAGACGAGTGGTTTGGCCGTCACGTAGGATTCCTTAGAAGTTGTGTGACGCCATCCACTTGTGTTGTCAAGATCTTCGAGACTAGTTAGTATAGCCGGCTCGATGATCATACGCGGGGCAAGGCGGAGGAGTGATACGTCCCAGTAAATCCAACAGTTGGCTAACGGGCAGGATAGTTTAATGAATACCAAAATCATAATGATGAGATGGGTCAGGCTTGCTGGTGTTATTCATTCAAAATATGGACTATAATCGAAATATAAAGAATGACGGAATAAGGAGGTTCAAATGTCTGAACTAATCACAAATCAGCAGAATGAGCTCCTCAAAATCATTGAACGTTATACAGATTACGGCCCAAGTCACTGAAGCTACTCCCGATGCACCATATTTGGCTCTTAAGCTTGAATTTTCACCGAACCAGATCCTAGAGGTTTTACATGATTTCGAACTTCAAGTTTTGCCGAATGAAAATCGCAAACGAGCAATGTTTGTAAGCCAAATGGATTCGCCTTTATTAGATGCGGTTACCAGGTTAGCCCGTTTGTTGGATAATCCTAAAGATATATCTGCGCTTGCTCCACTATATACGGAAGAAATTCTTTATAGGGTGTCGCAAGGTCAGAATGGGGATATATTGAAGGGAATTGCAATAGAAGAGAGCTCAATTCGCCAAATCAGAGATGTTATCGAACATATCATGGACAATTATGATCGTTCTTTTCGGATCGAGGTTGTAGCAGCCATCTTCAAAGATCGGCTGCTTTTTTTAACTTGAAGGCTAGAATAATTCAACTATCCATATGACAGAATAGCGAAGACAGTTGGCGTATTGTGATAGTTAATTGGCACCTATCGATACTTACAACATTACAAGGAATCGGTATCATTAATCTTTGCAGGCTGAATTATCAGCTGTACCTTTATTATTTATGAATCGCAAGGAGGTAACGTATGACGTCACATTCTTTTGACAAAATAAAAGTACCGGCCAACTTTTGGATGGAATTACGTAGGTCCAATATTGAAGTTTACGACGTTCTTCGCAAAGCAGGATTGCCGCTCACGATCCCTACACAATCCACATTTGTCACCACAGCCCAGTATGTTGCCATCTGGAACGCTTATTCCGAAATGGTTGATGATCTAGCTTCTTATATAATCCAATTCATCACTGACTTTGAAGCATCACAGCTGCCGCTGAGCGCATTAGCCCCTTACCATGCTCGTGACTACCGTGACGCACTTATCCGAATGGCACGCTACAAGCAATTATGCGCCCCTGAACGCTTTCATATTTCCGAGAAGGATGAGATTTGTTCCATAGAACTGGAATGGCTCTATACCGAGCAGCCAGAGCCACCGTTGCTCGTTGGAATCACAATGGCTAATTTGCTTGAGATGGGACGACGCGGCACACGTCAGCCTTTTCGGGCATTGTCGGTTGACTTTTCATGCCCAGTTGGTGATATAAAAGCGCTTGAGGATTACTTCGGATGCAGTATTCGGGTTGGTGCACAACGGTCCTCCTTGACGATTTTACGAAGTGATCTCGACCGCCCCTTTGTGTCCTATAACGCAGAACTTCTCGAGATATTAACACCAGCACTGGATCGCTCTCTGGTGGAACAACAACGCGAAAAGTCTATCATCGAGACGGTCAAATGGATCATGAAACGCAGCTTATCTGCGGGGCGCCCTGATATTCAGGTGGTGGCAAGCGAGTTGGGAATGAGTGACCGTACATTACAGCGAAGACTGACCGACGAGGGGACTAACTTTAAACAATTATTGACGGTTGCTCGACATGAGCAGGCGCTGGAATATCTGTTGGACTCTACACTTGATCTCAAAGAAGTGGCCTTTTTACTTGGATATGAAGAGCAGAATTCGTTCTACCGTGCCTTCAGACTGTGGGAAGGCGATACCCCATCCAATTGGCGGGCTATACATTTGGACTCCAATTCCGTAACAACGGATTGGCCAAACATGACGAACATTCACTTGTAACAAGGTTGGCGCCTCCTGATAGAACATCGGCGTGTTGCGCCAGTTACGTTCCCTTTGCAGTCAGGTAATATAAAACGTATCCGGTGGACGTCACTGGATCATCCGTCTCAGTAACGCATAACAATGGCAGTTGTTGACGCAAGATATACCGAAGAATTGGAAACATGAGCTGATTCGAAATTGACTGTCAGAAGAACTAAAGGCAAGAACGGATGATTAATAACAAAAACAGGAGGAATTCAGATGCAGACAGTAACTTTGAACAATGGTGTTGACATGCCGATCCTTGGTTTGGGGTTTTCCAAGTACCAGATCCCAATGAGTGTGAACAAGCCGTATATGAAGCCTTAACCGCAGGATATCGCTTACAGGATACAGCTGCAATTTACCAAAATGAAGAGGCGGTTGGCAGAGCGATCAAGCGCAGCGGCGTGCCGCGGGAAGAAATATTTGTTACAACGAAACTTTGGGTTCAGGACACTGGTTATGAAAACACGAAAAGAGCATTCAATGAATCGCTTGAACGCTTGCAATTGGACTATCTAGACCTTTATCTTATCCACCAGCCATATGGCGACGTGTACGCTTCCTGGCGCGCCATGGAGGAACTGTATCGCGAAGTGAAGATCAGAGCAATCGGAGTGAGCAATTTCCATATGGACCGTTTAGTGGACTTGATTATCCATAATGAGGTCACTCCAGCAATAAACCAGATTGAAACTCATCCATTTCTGCAGCAAGTTGAAAGCCAAAGCCTGATGCAAGAACATAATGTTCAGATTCAATCATGGGCGCCATTTGCAGAAGGAAAAAATGATTTGTTCCAAAATGAAGTATTGGTGTCGATTGCTAAACAAGGAAGGATGTCTCCTATGTCTAATATCCAAGATAAAGTCGTTATTATTACAGGTGCTTCTAGTGGGATTGGTGAGGCTACAGCGAAAGAACTTGCATCCAAAGGGGCCAAGTTGGTATTAGCCGCTCGCCGGGAAGACCGTCTAAAGAAAATGCATGAAGAAATCGAAAAAAATGGCGGAAAAGCGGTTTATAAAGTAACTGATGTGACTTCCAGCGAACAAATGGAAGAGTTGGCACAATACGCGCTTTCCGAGTTCGGAAAAATTGATGTTATGGTTAACAATGCAGGACTGATGCCATTATCCCTTCTTTTTGAGAAGAAGATCAAAGAATGGGATACGATGGTGGATGTAAATATCAAAGGTGTGCTTTATGGTATCGCAGCCGTTCTTCCTTCTATGAGAGAACGTAAATCAGGTCATATCATCAACGTTTCTTCGATAGCTGGACACGTAGTTGGACCGTCAACAGCGGTTTATAGTGCTACAAAGTTTGCTGTTCGTGCTTTGACGGAAGGTCTTCGCCAAGAAGAGGTTGCAAACAACATTCGGACCACGATCATTTCACCGGGATCGGTTACTAGTGAACTAACAGAAACGATTTCTGGCGAACAACTAAAATCCATGATTAAAGAAGGGTACAAAATTGCAATTGATGCGGAAAATATTGCCCGAGCTATCGCTTATGCAATTGAACAACCGAATGATGTCGCAGTTAATGAGATGATTATTCGTCCAACCGTTCAACAATTGTAATGTGCCTTTATGAGATCTAGGCAAGCCGCTTGGCTTGCCTTTTTTGAAAGAAGATGAATCTAAATCTTATTCTGCTCATCGTAAGGGGCTTTTTAAGTTTCTACAATTGGAGTGAATTTAATTGAAGATCATTATGTTTGGGGCAACCGGAATGGTTGGTCAAAGTGTATTGAGAGAAGCATTATTGGATCATAACGTCCAACAAATACTTGCGGTCGGCCGTAAACATCCGGAGCAGCAACAAGAAAAATTAAGATCAATTGAAATTGAAGATGTCGCTGATTTGCAATCAATCGAGCATGAACTAATCGGATTCGATGCTTGCTTGTTCTGTCTCGGCGTATCATCACAGGGTATGAGTGAAGATGAATATCGACGCATAACGCATGGTATTACGCTGTCTGTTGGAGAGTCACTAGCAAGACTTAATCCTCAAATGACCTTTCTTTATGTTTCAGGAAGTGGTACAGACAGTTCCGAAAAAGGACGTTACATGTGGGCGAGAGTAAAAGGAAAAACTGAAAATGATTTAATGCGACTTCCTTTTAAGGCCGCATATATGTTTCGACCAGGATTTATTCTACCCTTGCATGATGTGAGGTCCAAAACAAGGCTGTATCAATTTTTTTATAATGTCATCCGACCCTTTTATTCAATTTTAAGAAGGTCGAACAGTATCATTACATCGGAACAATTAGGGAGAGCGATGATCCAAGTGTTGCGCACCGGTTATCCGAGTCCAGTTATAGAAAGCAGCGAAATCAAAAAAATAGGTATGCAGCTTTAGCGTTAGCCGACGGTTACTTATTCATTTACTGCATAATAGGAAAAGAAGCTGAACGCAATACATTAGGAAAACGCAGTCAAAGAGACTATCAGGCAAGTTTCAAATACTCAAACACAATAGGAAGGATGTTAGCCATATGTCTAATATTCAAGGAAACGTAGTCATTATTACAGGAGCCTCGAGTGGAATAGGGGAAGCTACAGAAAAAGAACCCGACCAAATGGAAGAGCTCGCGAATTATGCACTTAAAGAATTCGGGCAAATTGATGTACTCGTCAATAATGCCGGATTAATGCCGAATTCGTTCAAAAGAAGAAATCTAGGAATAATTTATTCTAAGGCTGCTGTTTGCTGATCAGTGCGATGTCTTTCTAATACTAATTATAAGGGGGACCAGAACTTATTATTTGATGATCGAAAATACACATCATATAATGTGTAACAATATATAGTTTCTACCACTAAGATTGGCTATCTGTCATTATAAACATATGTACAAAATACGGGTTTTGTGCAGATGTCTGAGAAAAACCGCGTAGCACGCGGGTTTATCAATCCATGTTATTAATAGAATAAAGCTGATCAGGCTGTCGAGACTTTCTCGACAGCCTGAGAGTATTCTCAAGGAATAGTCTTCTTTGTCATAACGGCCCTTAACATCAACTTTTAAGGAGTGAATCTTTTGATAAATCGTGTTTCCATTTAATTTTCCAAACGCTCAATTAGGATAGATCGCTCTTAACGCTTCCCATTGCTTTGGCTTTACCGCTATGATGGGCCGTATGGCTTTTGCTTGTCTTTGAGCTTCTTCTAAAGAATCGGCAAGCCCCAATTCACGCAGTGTTCCGACCGCAACAGTACCCGTGCGTCCTTTTCCCCCGCCACAGTGGAAGGCAACTTTCTTTCCTGCTCGGTAAGCGCTCACCACTTCCTGAATTGCCGTGCGGAAGAGCTCTCCTTCCGGCTCTGTTGCATGGTCTCCCAAAGGCACTTTAATCCACTTAACAGTATCTACTGGATACGCACATTCCTCCGCCTCTTCGCGCAGATCCACTACGACCTCGACGCCTTCCTCCGTAACCATTTGTTCGACCTCTTGGGCTCCGCCAAAATAAATTTTGTCTGCTACCAAAGCTTGATAAGTTTTAGTCATAGGAATCTCCCTTTTGTTAATTTAATGAAGGTGTGCAAGTTCCGTCAACTGCTCTACTCCGCAGATCTCTTTCGGCCTCCAGGGAATAATCACCGTCTGGCCGCCCGACCTTTTGTTGATTTCCCGAATCCATTGAACCTCCGCTATAGCTCTGCCTTTCAATAAAGGTTCCTCGGTTCCAGAGGCAGCCAAACTCTGGTTGATAGTCCACCATCTTACGGAGATTTCGGCGCGCTTCAAGTCTTCTTCCAGCCGGGACGCTTCATAAAAAGGAGTTGCTTCTGCCAAGGTTACGATAATCACAGCTGTTTCCTTGGCATTGCGGAGCCTCGGGAGAAGCTTTCGAATCGAATCCGGGACCACACCAGCAGACCGGGCGACTTCTTTATGATATTCCTCGCTGGCATCCAGCAAGAGGAGCGTATGGCCGGTAGGTGCGGTATCGATGACTACAATCTGGTCTTTAGAGCGTTCAACAAGCTCAGCAAAAGCCCGGAATACTGCGATTTCCTCCGTACAGGGTGACCGCAAGTCCTCCTCAAGAACAGCAAGGCCCTCTTCATCCAGCAGTTCGGCATTCTGACTGATGACCTCTTGCCGATATTGATCAACCTCAGCCTTAGGGTCAATTCTGCTCAGGGAGACCAATCCGGCATCCGCGCCGAACAGGGCCTCGATGTGGGCGGCGGGATCCGTTGTGCTGAGGTGTACGTTATGACCGCGTTCCGCCAAACCGACGGCCAGGGCTGAAGCGACGGTTGTTTTGCCCACCCCGCCTTTGCCCATCGTGAACAAAATGCGGATGCCGGCTTGCTCGACATCGTCGATCAGGGTAGACAGAGACGGCAAGTGTGGCGGCGCTTCTTCGGATGCAGCTTTAAGAGATACAGACTCAGCCGGTTTAAAGAGCTGCCGCATACTGGGGACTCCAAGGATATTGAACGCGACCAGCGGAATATGGAATACAGGCAGATTCAAGAGTGCATCAGGCATCTCGCGTAAAGCGGTCTGCTGTCGCTCATACAGCCCAGACGAAATCGAATCCTTGGACACCGGCTTTTGAAGCAGACCGTTAACGATCATTATTTGACGGGTGACGCCGATCTCTCGGAGTTCCTCTGCGGCCCTCGCCGCTTCCAGCAGAGGCGTCCGATCTGGGCGTGTTACTAGCACCAAAGTCGTTTCAAGTTGATCTGATAACGTCCGTACAGCCTGCTCGTAGACCTCTTTCTTGCGCTCCAGTCCGGCCAGCGGGCCCAGACAGGAAGCCCCGTGAGTGCTTCCTTCCAGAAATCCGTTCCAAGCGGCTGGCAGCTGAAGGAGGCGCAGCGTGTGACCTGTGGGTGCCGTATCAAACAGGATATGATCAAATTGAGATTTCAACTGTTCATTGGTCAGGAGTGTTGTAAACTCATCAAAAGCGGCGATTTCTACCGTGCATGCGCCCGACAACTGTTCTTCCATCGTGGAGATCACCGAATCGGGCAGGACACCCCGGTAGGGAGCGACCGCCTTCGCCTTATACTCTTCCGCAGCTGTCTCCGGATCTAAATTCGCGGCAAAAAGGTTAGGAACACTTTCAATCGGGGCCGGTTGATTGGACAATTCCATCCCGAAAACATCCTGCAAATTGGATGCGGGATCGGTGCTTACGAGCAGAACCCTTTTACCTGAGTCGGCCAGCGCTACCGCCGCTGCACAGGCTGATGAAGTTTTACCTACCCCTCCTTTGCCTGTGAAAAATGAATATGGAGTACGCAGGATGGCTAATGGATCAAACCGGGTGGACATGTCGATCCTTCCTTCCCTTATTTTGATTTCAATTTCAGCTCGATACGCACCTTGGGTTTCTGTGTAAGCTCAGATGCCGGAATTCCTGTCCATTCTTCCAGTTCTTCATTCGAAGGATAGCTTTGCTTCTTAACCATTTGTCCATCTAACAGAATAACTGGCAATACATCTGGTCCTTCGTCAGCAAGCAATTGCTTTATTACGGTATTGGCTACAAAAGCATCCGGCTCACTGGTCAAATTATACCTGGACACGTTAAATTCTTTCTTCTTCAAATTATGGACCACCGCTGAGATGCGGATCAATTCCGGGTCAACAACAGGGCCGCATACTCCAGTGGAGCAGCACATGGCCGGATCATAAATCTCTATGGATCTCATACACCGAATTCTCCCTTCTTTGAAAAAGCCGGGATTTCTCTCCCGGCCGGCCGATTCATTATTCGCCGGTTTCGGCAAATTGTTTAATGCGTGCTCCGACCTGATCACGGACCCGCTGAAACACCGCCCATTTCTCTTCTTCTGTACCCTGCGCTTTGGCCGGGTCATCAAATCCCCAGTGTTCACGCTTCACCTTTGGGGGCGTAATCGGGCATTTATCTGCTGCATCCCCGCATAGCGTGACCACCAGATCAGCGTTATTCAGCAGCTCCGGATCAATAATATCGGAGGTTTGTCCCGAAATATCAATGCCCGCTTCGCTCATGGCTTGTACAGCTTTGGGATTTAGACCATGGGCTTCAATACCGGCGCTGTAAATATTCCAGCCGTCGCTCAGATATTTCTTCGCCCAGCCTTCCGCCATCTGGCTCCGGCAGGAGTTTCCTGTACACAAAAAGTAAATCGTTTTTTTATCCATTGAGTAATTGTCCCCCTTAAATTAAAGAATGGTCAACCAGATATAGAGTCCCAAAAGGGTGATGAACAGGGTTGGAATCGTCAAGATGATCCCTGTTTTAAAGTAGGTCCCCCAGGATATCTTCACACCTTTGGTCGAAAGTACATGCAACCAGAGTAAGGTAGCGAGCGAACCAATCGGTGTGATCTTCGGACCTAAATCCGAACCAATGACGTTAGCGTAAACTAAAGCATCCTTAATGATTCCTGTCGTGTGTGTCGCATCAATAGCAAGGGCATCAATCATGACCGTAGGCATATTATTCATGATCGATGAAATGATCGCTGCAATAAAGCCCATTCCTATCGTCGCGACGAACAGACCTTGATCGGCAGCTCCTTGAATCACATCGGCCAGGACATCCGTGAGACCCGCATTTCGAAGTCCGTACACCACAACATACATCCCAATGGAGAAGAATACAATCGCCCATGGAGCTCCCTTCACCACTTCCATTGTGGGTACGAAAGGACTCCTTCTTGCCATAAGCAAGAAAAAGATCGCAATGATCCCGGCTACCACGGAAACCGGAATGTTCAGGAATTCACTGACGAAGTACCCGATCAGAAGAACCGCAAGGACAAGCCAGGATAACTTGAACATCCTCTTGTCTTTGATAGCCTCTTCAGGATTTTTTAACTGAGAGCTGTCAAATTGCCTCGGGATACTTCTACGGAAGTAAATGAACAGCACCAGAATACTGGCAACAAGCGAAAACAACGTAGGGATAATCATATGTCCTGCGTATTCCATAAAGGTGATTCCAAAAAAGTCTGCGGAGACGATATTAACCAGATTACTGACGACGAGCGGCAATGAAGTCGTATCTGCAATAAATCCGCTGGCGATGATGAACGGAAACACCTTTTTTTCATCAAAATTCAGTGCACGGACCATAGCCAGCACAATCGGAGTCAGGATAAGAGCCGCACCGTCATTGGCAAAAAAGGCAGCCACAACCGCGCCAAGCATGGTGACGTAGATGAACATCCGAGTTCCATTTCCCCGGGCGGCTCTGGCCATATGTAGGGCAGCCCATTCGAAAAAGCCAATTCTGTCGAGAATTAGAGAAATGAGAATGATCGCAATAAACGCTAACGTAGCGTTCCATACAATCAGGGTAACATCAAGCACATCATTAAAGCTCACCACGTCTGCAAGCAGCGCCAATACGGCCCCGCCGCAGGCCGACCATCCAATCGACAAATTCCGGGGCTGCCAAATGACAAAGATTAACGTAAGTACAAAAATGAAACTCGCCAATAGTACCGAAACCAATCCGCTGACCTCCATTTAATTACATGAAATTCTTAGTCCTTTCTTATCCAGCTCTTCCAGCTCATGATCTTGTGAAGGAACGAAGGCAATCAATTTTTGAATTAATTCATGCTGAGAACTGTCTGGGTTGACCGAATAAAAAATCCAATGGCCTTTCCGGTTTTCCTTAACAAGACCGGCATCCTTTAGCTTTCGTAAATGCTGGCTGACCGACGGCTGACTTGTTTTAAAGATTTCAACGAGCTCACATACACAGCATTCCCGCTTCTCCAGTAGCTTCATGATCGTTAGCCTTGTCTTGTCTCCCAAAAGCTTCAACGTCTGTGATACTTCGTCTAAATCACCCATCTCAAAGCTCATGTTCCGCCTCCTTTCGTCAATCATTATATAACTATGTGCTTATATAAGCAATGGCTGATATAGAGTTTCATCTCCGAACCTTATTTAGATGTTTTATGATTAATGCTGTCTACAGCTCGTCATTTGGATATTTTAAAGCCGCCGTCAACAAATATAGTTTCGCCGTTTATATAATTTGCCATCTCCGATAATAAAAATAAAATGACCTTCGCAATATCCACTGATAATGCGATTTTACCAGCGGGTATAATCTTTTCCGAAAAGTCCCTTACTTCCGGATTATCAAATGATTTCGCGGTCATTCCAGTGTATGTAAATCCGGGCGCAACAGAGTTCACTCTTATGTTGAATTGCTGTAAATCCAATGCCATTGCGGAAGTCAATGCGACTACCCCACCCTTGGAGGCGGCATAGTCAGCCATATCCGGTCTAAAAATTCTAGATCTTATACAACTAACGTTAACAATTGTACCCATATTGTTTTTGATCATTTTTTTGGCCGCATGTTTGGTAAGTATGAATAGTCCGGTTAGATTTGTAGAGATCACTTTATTCCATTCATCAATGTCCAGCTCATAAAATGGTTTTGAACTTGCATAAACGCCTGCACAGTTTGCCAGTCCGTCAATCTTCCCGTACAACGCTTCAATTTCATCTAACGCATCGGTCACTTTAGGTTCATATCTAATGTCGATAGTATAGTGTCTATAATGTTCATTCGTTAATGAACTCTGATTAACATCTAACCCCACAACAGAAGCCCCATGTTCCAATAATAACTCTGCACAGCTCCTTCCTATGCCTGAAGCAGAGCCAGTTACCAAAATCGTTTTGCCTAAAAAATTCATGTTAACCTCACACCTCAATTATTAGATTACTCGTATAATTTCATTTGCCAACTATAGTATCATACAATAATTAGCAGGAAAAAATGAATTTTATACTTGCATATTGCAAATTAATGAGTTATAACTAAATCACGAGGTGAGACAAAATGGAAAATCCGCGAGAGCTATTTCAAATCATGACCCGCCGCTTTGGACTCCTCAATAAATATTGCTGCTCAGTTGGCGGCTGCGATATCTCTTTGGCCCAAAGCCACTTGCTTTATGAAATTGACCGCCGGCACAAGCCATCCATGCAAGAGGTTGCAGAGGCGCTGGGAACGGAAGTAACGACCTTTAGCCGACAAGTACAATCGCTGATCCAGATGAATTTGGTCAAGAAAACGCCCGATCCTAATGATCGGAGGGTATATACCCTCTCCCTGACAGCGGAAGGCAATATGATCGCCGGCATGATTGATCAACAAATGAACGATTATCTGGACGAAGTCTTCTCGTACATGACGGAGTTTGAGAAAGAAACCGTACTACGCTCAGTAAAGCTTTTTAATGAGGCTATGGGGAAATCAAGCAGATGCTGCGCACCTGTAACCGGGTGATTCCTCTTAACCTATAGTTGTAAATTGCAAGTTTTAGTTATTAATCTTCACTAAGATTTAAGGATAAACATTCTTTAAGGAGGCAGAAACCTTCGATTTATGTTCTGAAACTAAAATTCTAAAGGAGTGTTATCCAATGACCAAACTTACGAATGACCACATCCGCCAAAACGTTAGAACCCGGTATAAACAAATCGCTGTACGAACGAATGGTTCGAGTTCTTCATGCTGTTCCGCAGAAAGTTCCAACAGCTCAGCGAGTTGCTGTGATACCCCTCTTGACTTTAATGCCATTTCCCAAAAGCTCGGTTACTCCACGGATGAATTAGCTGCAGTGCCCGAAGGCGCTAATCTTGGCCTGGGGTGCGGCAACCCGCAAGCTATTGCCGAGCTCCAAGCAGGCGAAACGGTTCTCGACTTGGGCAGCGGCGGCGGATTCGATTGCTTCCTGGCCTCTCGTCAGGTCGGCGAAACCGGTCATGTCATCGGGGTGGATATGACACCGGAAATGGTCAGCCGTGCTCGGGAGAACGCCGCTCGGGGCCATTTTACGAATACCGATTTCCGTTTGGGTGAAATTGAACATTTGCCCGTGGCTGACAATACGGTAAATGTGATTATTTCCAACTGTGTGATTAATCTGTCCCCTGACAAGCAGCAGGTATTCCATGAAGCGTTTCGTGTTCTTCAACCAGGGGGCCGACTCGCTATTTCAGACATTGTAACGACTGCTGAGCTTCCTGCGGAAATCAAGGATGATCTCGATCAATTGTACTCCGGCTGTATTTCCGGCGCTTCATCGATAAGCGCGCTGGAATCCATGCTTAAGCAAAGCGGATTTACCGATATTTCCATCGAACCAAAAGATGAATCCAAAGCTTTTATTAAAGACTGGGTTCCTGGCTCCAACATTGAAAATTACGTTGTGTCAGCCGTGATTAAGGCAATCAAATAATATTCAGGTTTAATCCATGGAGGGAAAATAATGATATCCACACTCACGGTTCGTCAGGCCGTTTCAGATGACATTGCCCATATCCTTCGTATTTACAACCAGGGGATTGAGGACCGCATAGCCACACTCGAAACGGATGCCAAAGACTTGAATTACATGGAAGCCTGGTTCCGGGAGCATCAGGGTAGATATGCTGTATTGATCGCAGAGAAGGACGGTCAGGTAATCGGATGGGCCTCCCTAAATCCGTATTCTCATCGCTGTGCTTACAGCGGCGTAGCCGACCTCTCCATTTATATTGACCGTGAATCACGAGGACAGGGAGTTGGGAGTTCTCTCCTTCAGGCACTAGAAGATCAGGCCAAAGAAATGGACTTCTATAAAATCGTATTGTTTACATTTCCTTTTAATCAACAAGGCCAAGGGCTATATCGGAAAATGGGATATCGCGAAGTTGGAGTTTTTGAAAAGCAGGGAATTATGGACAATCGTCCTATCGATGTCATGATCATGGAAAAATTATTCCAATAAACATATCTTTCAACTGAGAAACTAAACAAAGGAAGCGGCGGCGAATGCCAGGGGATGTAGAATCATCCACGGAGCCAAATGATGATATCCAGGTTATACATGCAATTCAACTAAGACGCCATCAAAGACCAGTTGTTTTTCAAAAAATAAGACTTCATCGACGAACAAATCAATGCTGCCTATACTCATATAACCAGCATAAGGATGTTCTGGCGAAATACTCATACGGTCTTCGAGCATTGGGCTACGCAGCCTTAGATGATGGATATCAAATTCCTTCTGATCACGAATGTATAGGGCCAGACCCGCGCTGCTAAGCCACCGCCAGCGCTGGTGCCTGCAAGAGCGACTTTCTGAGTATCTATCGCTAATTCCTCGGCATGTTCAATACACCATTTTAGGCCTGATTTCGTTTATATGCGGACAGAGAGATTGTGACGATCACCGGTGTACTGGAATTGGCCGGAGCAATAGGTTTACTATGGCGTCCCACTGTCACATGGGCAGCTGGCGGGCTATCACTTCTACTAATTGCCATGTTCCCTGCCAACCTTTACATAGCGATAAATGGCCTTGCGACGAGTCCGGAGGATGAATTGATTCCCCGCCCCCTAATGCAATCCTCTTCCTTTCCGTCAGCTCCGTTGAGATTAATGAGCTGTAATGAAAAAAGCCGCCAATGCCGGCGGCAACATTTTTAGTTACTGTGTTAATCTTTCAGTTGGACTCTTTGGTTATTCTTGGAATTGCCTGCATAATCAAAAAGTGGTTCGCTAAGTTTGAATTCAAAGTCTTCTCTGTCAACTCTACCAACAGTCATGTTGCTATCATAAAGCTGCAAGAGAAAATTGGCCATTTCATCGCTTGTATGGTATTTACTAAACACGTTGTCATAGTCATACTCGCTCGTATTGTTGGCCACTTGTCCAAATTCGGTTTTGGTAGCCGCTGGTGCCAATACTTTAGCTTGTAATTTTGCATTGGCGGCTTTCAGCTCATGGGCCAATCCCTCGGTAAATGCACTGACATAAAACTTGGTAGCACAGTACGTAACGGCCGTTGGCACGATTGTGTATCCGCCAGCTGAAGATATATTGATTAATTGTGCACCATCCACGTCTTTATAATCACGTACATACAAGGACGAAAAGATCGTTAGGGCTTCCACGTTTAGCCGCAGCATGGTTTCAATCTTGTCCAAGTCTTGACCGGACACACTCTCATAGTTACCGAAACCTGCATTATTAATCCATGTTTCGATTTCGTACGAATTTAACTCTCGATAGAGTTGATGGACGTTTTCATTGACGGATACATCCACTGCTTTTATCACAATATCCAGCCCAGGAGTTTTCTGCAAGATTTCTCTTTTCAGTTCGTTCAGATTGTGTTCACGGCGAGCAACAAGTATGATATTTTTCTTGCGTTTTGCGAAAGCCTTAGCTGTCGCGTAACCAATACCAGCGCTTGCTCCGGTAATAACTGTATATTTTCCTTGTGTACCCATATTAATCTTCCCCTTTCACTTGGATCAGCTTCGGCATCCTTATTATGCAACAAATGTAAAGGCGACCGTTATCCCATTCTGCTCAAATGATTGCCTAATCCTCTCACAATTATTTACGTTACGTACGAATATGAATTATGTCTGAACGAATATATAAACAACTTCTTACTGTTCGTTTAATAGTTTCTGCAATGAAGCTTCATCCAAAAGCGCTACAAGCGCCACGACCGGATTCCAATAATCTTTGTAGTGTACGATTTTATTGTCTCTTGTTTCGATCACGGAAATATATTTCTGAAGATAAGACTTGCCGGTGGTCAGGACTTGCGCTTCTTCAATTTCGAATTCAACTATCATGATATTGGGGTTCATCGCGAAGTGAAAGGTTGGTTCACTGAACCGTGTGATATCAAACCTTTGAGGGAAGTCTTTAACATACTCATAAATGGCAGCCTTCCCTTCAAGTTTTTGAGTAAAGCCTTTTGGAGCGTAAGGAAACTCGAACAGCGCATTGTCATCAAACAGCTCAATAAATTGATTCATGTCTTTTTCCAAAAAAGACTTGCAAAACTTACTGAAGATCTCCCGTGAAGCTTCCCGTACCTTTTCATTATCTGCCGGATTGAACGTCATATTTACCACTCCTTATCATTTTTCAGCTACATAGTCACTATATTTCCAGACCAATAAGTCCGAAATGTTCATGAACAGTCAGTCAAAATTGAAATATTGAATCTGCTGCCGGAATGACTCGGCTTATGACTCCGACGATTGTTTCCGCGCAAGAATCTCGGGAGGTTGGGCGCCAAGCCACCATGCCGGATTAGCCGATCCTTCGACGACACGTCCATCCGTATGCACATAATAGCGTTTATCCGGTCTTTGAGCGAAATCGCCATTCAGCGCACGTAGGCTCCATTCCGAACCGTAACGGAAGATCTCCGCTGCAACACCGCCAAGGGGATGGAATTCATTCTCATAGATCCGCAGCTCCTTGGGAGCCTTGATGAGCTCGTATAGAGCAATCGCATCTTCAACTGGGATAAGCTCATCAAATTCACCGTTGCCGATCAGTACCGGGCAAGTGATGTTCGGAACGAGATGCCAAATGCTGTAATTCGCCGCCATTTCTTTATCAAACTTCTCTTCATCCGTGTAGCCGGACATATACATCATATTGGCCTTGAAGCTTGGTTGAGCTTTGCTGAAAGACTTCTCCAGTTCACCGGGGCCTGCCATGAATGTGGCCAATGATTTCAGACGGTTGTCGTGGGCAGCTCCCCGTAATCCCCAGATCGCGCCCATACTCACTCCAAACAAGCCTATCCGATTCTTGTCGACCTGTGGCAGCTCCTCAAGAAAGTCAATATACCGGCTGATGGCGCGCTGGTAGTTGGTTAAGGTGACCTTGAGTCCGGATGATCCCGATTCTCCTTGACCTGGTCCTTCAATGGACAAAGCGATCATACCCCGTGACGTATAGTAGCGTTGGGCAATCTGGATATAATCCTCTTTGATCATGTCCATGCCCGGACCTAGAATGACGGCTGGAGCATTCGATACATTTCCTTCAGGGAGAAACAACAGACCGAAGATTTTTTCGCCTTCAAAATCCAGTTCAACCCTCCGGATGGTTTGATTGCTCAGACGCCCAATCGCTTCGACGGACTCATTGCAGCGTTGGCGAAATACGGTTTTTCTGGGATCATCGTTAAAAAAAGAATATTGCGCTCTACCCCACATCACCGCAGCCCGCTGATACAAATCTTTGGCGGTTGCCGGGAAACCCTCGCTTTCATAGTGCTTCGCCCGTGCTTCTGCTTGGGCCGCTACGGTCGACCATGCTTTAGGGATCATGACGCCGCTTTTAACCAATTCAAATACCCTGTCAAAGTCTCTGTGATTGTGGCCGCATTCTTCTAATGTTGCCTTTGCTTCGGGATGCAGGGCGTCAAATCCCCCTTGTGCAAGTGCGATATCCAGAATCCATCCTTGTGAAACTGCTCGTTGTGTCATTTTTTTAACCTCCAGATTTATATTTTTTGATAACTGGCTTTCATTTCTGTTTCCAATGTGAGGCGTGAGCGATGGCAAAATCTTTCAGAGACTTAGGCGCTCGTCCGGTCACACGCTGAACGGTATCCGTAACCTGATCTTCAGTACCGTGAAGCTTGATCGCTTCATCCAGCCCTGCGAGAAAATGAGCATAGTCTTCGGGCATCCCGAATTTCACCATCCCGGCCGCCAGTTCTTCCGTGCTAATATTCACATGTTGGATGGTCCGCCCTGCAACAGCGCCGATGATTTCTCCAGCTTCCGCGTAACTAAACGAATCAGGACCTGTGATGACATGATCTGTATTATGAGGCTGCTCATCAATCAGCGCTCTTACGCCCACCTCGGCAATGTCGTCGGCATCAACGAATCCGACCCGGCCCGATCCTGTAGCAGTAATCATCACCCCATCACTGTTAATTTGAGCTCCGTGGTGACCCTCAGTGAAATTTTGCATAAAATAAGAAGGCCGTAGTACCGCCCACTCCGGCACAAGTTGACGTAATGCCTGATGCACCTTTCCGAACACAGGTCCATCTTCGGGCACGGAAGCGCTGCTGAGTAGAACCACTCGGCGGACGCCGGCCTCTACAGCCCTCTCCAGAAAGGGCACCATTATCCTGGATGGATCCATGACCGCAAGGGGACCCACCAAATAGATGTTATCCACGCCTTTTAAAGCAGGTTCATATGTCGTTTCATCGTACCAATCAAAGGTCACATGCTCATTTGTGCTGCCTGAAGCGGAAGTACCGCGATCGGCCGTACGAACAGCATAGCCGAGATCTGTAAGTCGCTTAGCTATACGGCTTCCTGTTTTGCCTCTTCCGCCTGTCACTAAAATTTTACCGTTACTCACCATATCCATTACTCCCTTTCTTTTTCCAGACTGATAAGTCCAAAATATTCATGAACAGTCAATCAAAATTAATAATGAAGCGTCCAATACCGCTCCATTGTTCCATAAACCCCTCCTTTGGTGGTAACTAACATATTACAGACTGTTCAGTCTATAATATTCAAAAAAAATCGAATCATTACTTACGTTGTATTCCCTATCAAGTACCTCCTGTTGTTCATGTGTTCATCATACTATTTCCGGATCGTTCAGTCAATAATTATTTTAACTCATCTGGAAGCGCCCCCAAGTAACTTACAATCCCGGTTGGATGTTGCGCGTTTCATATAAACAATTCAATCCACTGGAGTCGTTCTCTACCTTGTTTGTATTGATAGCCCCAGGTTCAATAAGCGTGTTGAGTACACATATTTCCGTAGAGACAAAAAAACGGATTCCAGCTGTAATTTCTCTGGATTCCGCTTTATGTATGTCAATTTTCTAAGTGCGAGTCCCAGAGACGATTGATTCTCTCCAGTTACCCCAGCGTGTAAGCAATTCCGCTCATCTCTTCCAGCAGCTGGTCCAGCATTTGCTCGAAACTGGCGATGAGACCACCGTTCAAAGCGCTATATACCGCCGTACCTGCTCGATCAGCGGATACAAAGACCGGATCAAATGGAATGCTGCCAAGCAGGCTCACCCGTTCATCGGCGAAAAAAGACATATCGGTGCTGCTTAGTCCCTCCATCCATTTGTTTTGAATCAAATAAAATTGCTCGATGCCTATATCCTTCGCCAGCCGAATTACGGATTTTGCCGTCTCCAGGCTTCGGCTTCCCGGCTCGATGACGAGAATCAGCGCATCCACGTTTTTGGCGGTTGAACGCCCCAGATGCTCCAGCCCCGCTTCAAAATCAATAATAATTGCGTCATCTTCCTCGGTCACCAGGTAATTGAGCAGGGTCTTCAGCAGCGTGCTCTGCGGACAGGCGCAGCCGGTGCCTCCCTTGGATGCTCCGCCCATTTGCAACAGTCTGATGCCGTCTTTGCTCACAACATATTCCTCCGGAATATCGTCAACTTTCGGGTTTAGCGAAAACCAGCTGCCGCTGACGCCCGGCTCGCCTCCGGTCTTCTTCTTGATCAAATCCCGGTCATCGGCGATGGTGCGGACTTCCGACAGTTCTTCTCTGCTGAACCCAAGCGCCATACCCAGATTGGCATCCTGATCCGCGTCAATAGCGAGCACCCGGTTTCCTTTTTTCTTAAGCAAATGAGCGAACATCGCGGCAACTGTTGTTTTTCCCACGCCGCCTTTGCCTGAAATTGCAATTTTCAAGGCCTGGCTCATTTTATCTTCCCCCCTTATCTTTTCAAATCCCTAGCGTTCTGCGTTTTATATCGATTCGTTCAAGCAAAACAGCAGCCGCCTTCACAGGGTCGATTTCAACGATCAGCTTTCCTCCGAACAGTCCATCCATCGTAATGCCTTTGTCCTCGCGGCTTCCGGTCAGTGTCCGGGTCACCAGATTCGAGCCGGACACCTGCGGGTCCACGCCGACATGAACATCAACACCGTGCGCCATAAAATAAGTTCCGATGGTAAGCGCCTTTGGACTATGCGTTTCCGGGCAACTGCCGACTGCGGGAAGACTGGAGATGGGCACGTCCAATTCGTCCGCAATGGCCGACAGCAAATCGAGCGGTCTGGAATTATCCACGCAACTGCCCATGTGAAGAGCCGGCGGAAGTGCGGATAAGCCTGCATGCTGTCCGAGCTGCCGCAGCAATGCCTTCAAACTGTCGCCGCACGCTTCAAGCCCGCCTTCATTCATCAGTCCGAATTTCGCCAGCGAATGTGCGGCGCAGCCTGTCGTCACAATCAATACATTGTTTTTGAGCAGTTCCCTTGCCACGGTGACGTTACCTATATCTTGCGGCTCACGCGGGTTGGTACACCCGATCACTGCGGCAACTCCGCGGATCGCACCGTTTTTGATCGCGTCAATCAGCGGCTGTAAAGGCTTGTCCGCGTTGATTTTTGCGGTCACTTCACAGATCTGTTCGACGGAAAATCCGGCATGGGCCTCAACCGAACCTCCTGGGATGACCACTTTGGCCGGGTCCCGTTTGGCAAAATTGCGGATCGCCCGCTCCACAATTTCTCTGGCTGCATCATCCGCGTATTCCGGTTCAAAGTTAACATGTGTCGCACCCGCAATTTTGACATGCGGCATGGTTGTAATGATCTCCGTATGATAACATTCCGCCACCTGTTGGATTCCCGGCATAATACACTGGATATCGACCACCATCGCCTCAAGCGCCCCTGTAACAATAACCAGCTCCTGTGAAGAAAAACTGGAGGCGGCATGCACCCCCTGACGCATTAGCAGCTCATTCCCCGTACAGCAGACACCGACAATATTGATCCCCTCAGCACCGACGGTCAGGGCTTTACGCTCCAGTATCTGCGCCCATTCCACGATTTTCTCCGAAAGCAGCGGAATATGGCCATGCACTGCGATATTAATCTGCTTCTCATCAAGCACCCCAAGGGAGTAATTGAATTTGACCGCTTTCGGCGTCCCGAACAGAATATCCTGCAGATCGGAAGACAAATGCAGTCCGCTGTACCCGTCAACCAGCCCCATCGTAACCGAGCCCAGCAGCAAATTAAGCGGATCGGCATCGCCGCCCATGGCGTTCCGAGTGACGGCCTTTGCGATTTCCAGATGGGCATTTACCGGTGTGATGCCAAGCTTATCCCAGATTTCGCGCGACTTGTGGTGCCCACGATATTCAATCCAGTTCATCACGCCTTCATGCTTTTGAAAATCCTCAAGCGCCGCCAGAGCCACAGCCTTGGCAACTTCGTTAATGGATTTCCCTTCCATCTCCAGGTTCAAGCCTTTCGCGACTTGCATCAGTTTGCCGACATCCCGGATTACATACGGAGCCTTTCCTTCCGCCGTCTTCAGCAGAGCCGCCGCGACTTCCCGGCCGTGTTCGGCATGGCCCGATGCTCCCTGAATCATCGTGTTCAGGAGACTTCGCGCCACTAAGGTATCCGCATCCGCACCGCATACCCCGCGCCTCGGCCCGCTTCCGTTCGGTACAATCCGGCAGGGACCTTCCAGGCAGGAACGGCAGCAGAGGCCGGCCGACCCGAAGGGACACCTCGCTGACGTCTGGTCGGCACGATCAAAGGCCGTTTCGATCCCCCTGCTTCTGGCAACCGTCAGCATGTGCTGAATCTGAGTATCCATGGAGACCTCTTCCGGTTCTCTTAATTTAGCCACTTCTTCCACCCTCTCTCTTCTAAGCGACTAACCCGCTCCCACATGTAGTAATCTATTGATTTAATGTAATCTATTGGAATTGTATCACCGGATCGCGAGTCTGTCGATTCAATTCGACATAGAAACGCCTTACACATACAGCAGTGGAAGCTACGAATAGGAATCCCGACTATGCTCCGTACACTGCGGAACCTTTTTAAAAGTAACAATCTATGGTAAGGTAAATTATGTAAATCATCACTTTGGTTTACTTAACATGATTTAAGGAGTGAACAACTGACGATGAACATATTAATGGTTAATTTTCCTGCTGAGGGGCATGTAAACCCTACCCTGGGTATTGTAAAAGCATTTGCTGATCGGGGAGATCACGTGCACTATATTACTACTGAAAAGTTCAAGGAAAGACTGGAAGGAGTTGGGGCGATCGTACATCTTCATTCTGATTTGCTTAGAAAAGCATCCATTGATCCCTTTACTCCTTCCGGATTGAACGCTTTTATAAACATCCATATTCGAACATCACTGGATATACTTGAAATCTCTAAGCAGTTATCGGAAACCATAAACTTCGACTTTGTGGTTTATGATAAGTTCGGTGCCGGGGAGTTAGTGAGGGACTATTTAAATATTCCAAGTGTCTCTTCATCGGCATCATTTTTAATGCCCGAGAAAGAATTTAAACATATGCTCGGCCCTGATTCGTTCCAGCCTGACGAGAATGCTGAAAAATTACTTTCTCAAATGAAGGCGGAGTTCGATGTTGTGCCCAAGAACATGCTTCAATTCATGAATAATTCCGGTGAAATAAATATTGTATACACAAGCCGATATTTCCAGCCTGAGAGTGATCTTTTTGGGGAGGATTATGTTTTTATTGGTCCAAGCTTTCCGCAAAGGAAAACAACCGATCACTTCTCTCTTGAAGCGTTAAAAAATCACAAGGTTCTTTATATTTCTATGGGAACCGTTTTGGATCAGGTCGAACCATTTTTCAATACTTGTATTGATGCTTTTTCTGATTTTGAGGGGAAAGTTGTGATCGCAGCCGGAGAAAAAGCTGATTTTGCCAAAATCAAGCAGCCGCCCGAAAATTTCATTATTTCTCCATATGTACCGCAATTGGATGTGTTAAACCTATCTGACGTTATTATTACGCATGGTGGAATGAACAGCGTTAATGAAGCGATTCATTACAATGTACCTTTGGTTGTTATCCCCCATGACAAGGATCAGCCCATGGTTGCCCAGCGCCTAACTGAGCTTGGAGCGGGTTTCAGATTATCCAAAGATCATATCGATGTGCGCTCTTTAAAGGAGGCCGTAAATGAGGTCCTTTCTAATAGTACGTATAAAAAGGCAATACAAAAAATCAATGACAGTTTCCAAGTGTGCGGCGGGGCAGAAAAAGCCACTCGAGTCATTGATTCTTTCTTGAAAAATACGGCTGCGGGCAACTAGCCGGCAGCCGCTTCCATCCTCTGTTCATAAGGGCATAATCTCGATGACGGACAGCGGGTTTCCTTGAGCCGGCAGCGGCAAGCCGCTCTGGCTGAAGTTGTCATCCGCCACAACGCATACCGCTCTTCGGTATTCCCCGCCGGCCATTAGCCATTTCAGGAGCGTCAGCGCATGAGGGAACGCCTGGCTTCCGGAATGACCGAATGTCAGAGGCAGCGTGTCAAGCAGATCAAGCGCCCTTCTTATTTTGGCGCAAGCCCGCTCGGCGTGGTTCGTATTCGCATGATAGCACAGGATGAGCACATCCACATCCGCCAGCCATTGCCGGTTCGCTTCCATTTGAGCAATGGCTATGTCGATCAACGATTCGTCTGAGCCGTCCTCCCTTGCGCCCGAATAGAGAACATTAACCGTTAATTCCGTCTTCATCACGTTCTTCCCCCGCCTCCTATTTAGTGGTTACTCATATTTGTGCAAGGAACAGCCGTAATAGCCTCCAAAGCCTACGGTTACCGTCAAATAGAAGTCGCCTCTCTTCAAGGAGTCGGCCTGGATCGCGTCGTTCACGTTCAGCAGAATGTCCGTATTATGAAGATGCCCCGCATATTCCAGCGCCCCGGCATAAAATTTGTCCAAGGGGCAGCCGATCGCCCGGGCAAGCGTGCTCCAGGTGTTCAGGCCCAGATTGGAGCAGAAAATAAGCCGGATCTCGCCCATGCTCATTCCCGCATCCCGCAACACCTGCTTCACCACCTGGCGAACGGCCAAATAAAAGGTTGAAAAGTACATTTTGATTCGTTCCGGACTGTCATCGTACACCAAAGCGTCCACTTTAAGCCTGTCAGCCAAAGTCTGCTGCCCTCCGGGCCCGGACTTCCGAAGCAGAGCGGCGCTTGCCGCATCCCCATATAGCATATAGGAGTCGCTCCGGTGATGCGAGCTGATCGCTCTATCCGCCGCGACAAACAATACCGCCGCATTGCTGCCTGGTTCAACGGCCAAATAAGCCTTCGCCAAATAGAGCGATAAATGAAGGGCGGCGCAGCCGTACTCTTCGGTCTGAATGACCGGCGTATCACCATAGGCAAATTCGTGAAGCAGCCCGGAGAACAAGCTCTGCGCCTGTACTCCGGGGTTGGTGACGCATGCGAAGAGAATCGCTCCGAGCCGTATTCCTTCCTCCCTTGCCCGGCTTAAAATCGGGACGCATACCCGGTTAATCATCTGCTCCAGGCTTTCATCCTGAGCGATCGGAACCTGCGCAAAGCCGCTGTCCCTGTACTCCGCCGCGCTTAAGCGGAAGGAAACTCCGTCCTCTTTAATATCCTCGATGACCTGCTCAATCGAAGGCCGGAATGAAGGAAGATATACCTGAATATCCGTAAGGGTCAAATGGGGAGATGTCATCGCTTCACGCCTTCTTTGCCAGATGCAGAATTTTGTACCTGCGCTTTCCCGCACGCATATCATCGTAAATCGAAGTTCCGGGAACGCCCATCGTCTCCCATACGGCGTCTTCTTTCCCAAGCGTGCTGCCTAAAGCTGCCAGACGGCTGCCTCTAGCCAAATCGCTTGCCAGCAATACCTGCTCGGAGATATCGCGGGATAACAACACCTCAAAGCCCAATTGAAGCAAATACCGCTCGCCTTCCTCGAACTTGAGCGCATCCAGATCATCCGCATATACGAATACGCCGCCCGCCTTCAATACGCGGAATACCTCGTCATAAAATCGGATGATCCGGGGATACAGATCCGAGGATTCGATATTCAGCACAATATCGCAGCTTGCATCCGGAAGCGGCAGCTCCTCCGCGTCGCCGACGCAGTACGAAGCCTGTGCATACCGATTGTTTGCCAGACAGAAAGCGATATTCGCTTCCGTCAAATCAAGTCCGGCCACGCTTCGCGGCCCATAGCTTTTGCACAGCGCCCGGATGTTGCCGCCTCGGCCGCAGGCGATTTCCAGCACGTCCTTTCCCTGCACCTCGACTCCGTGCATAATCTCCTTAAGAAGCCGCAGCGATTGATGATTGACTCCTCTGGGCAGATTGCCTGCCCCGCCGTTCTCATCGCCCGATTCGGCATACCCCCAATTGATAAACGTAGAGAAGCGCGACACACCATTATCCTCCAAGGCCCGGTTAAATGATGTAAACATCTCTTTGACCGCCGCCTTCCGCGCCTTTTCCTCCAATGTTTCTTGCGCGCTGCTCTCAGGCAGCAGGTATGGAATCGAGCCGCCCTGCACGGGGTAGCTTGCTCCGCATGACGTACAATGAAATGAGGATTCCCTTTTCTCCAGTAGTTGCTTGCACTGCGGACATGCCCAAGTCATGCCTGTTGCTTGCCAAGCTTTACTCACCGCTTCCCCTCCCTCAACCATGGCTGGGCTCGCCTTCGACGCCGGAGGCATCTTTCACCAGATGGATAATTTTGAACACCCTTCGGCCTGCAACCATATCCGTGTGATTCTGCGTGCCGGGCGCCTCCAGCCATTCCCATACCCGGTCATCGCCATCAAAGGAGCCTTCAAGCGCCTGCCGGCGGCTATCCAGCGATTCGTCTCCCGATTGCAGCACATTGCCGGTGATGTCCCGGATAAATGCGGTGCGGAAGCCAAGTCTTTGCCACTGCGCTTCATGGCGCGGCAGGTCGGAGGCGCTCATAATATCCGCGTACATGAACGTCCCGCCGGGCTTTAATACACGATAGGTCTCTTCAAAGAAAAGCTCAATATGCGGGTATAAATGCGAAGATTCGACGTTTAGTACAAAGTCGCAGCTTTCCGTACGAACAGGAAGCTGCTCCGCGTCGCCAATACAGTAGTAAGCTTGCTCATACCGGTTGTTTCCCTGGCAAAAATAAATATTGGACGGGGTCAGATCAAGGCCGACCACGCTTCCGGCTCGATAGCTTTTGCACAGTTCGTTCACGTTGCCTCCCCGTCCGCAGCCGATTTCCAGAATATCTCTCCCTGAAACATCGAGTCCGCCAATGATTTCGCGGAGCAGCCGGATACTGCTTTGATTAATGCCCAGAGGCCCGCCTGATGTTTCGTTCTCGGCTCCGGCATATCCCCAGTTGATGAAGGTGGAAAATCTGGACAGCCGCTTCTCCTCAAGCGACCGGTTAATGGAATCGAACATGCCGATGATCGCTTCCTTCCGCTCCGCGCCCTCCGCAAGCTTCTCCGCCAGAGGGCGGTCGATCAGCATGCTCGCGACTCCATTGTCCTGCGCGTATTCAAGGCCGCAAGTCCCGCAGACCAAACGTCCGTCCGCCTCATGCAGCGCATTCTTGCATTCCGTGCATACCAGGGTAATGCCCGACAATGGCCAGGTCGTGTTCATATTTACATCTCCTCGTCGTTTTAGCCGCTTGCGCTGCTATAATTTTTAATCGCCTGTCTCCAAATCAAACGAACACACATGAATAGAAGGATCGGGACGATCGCGCCCCACAGCATAAGTCCGCCGTCCAGCTTCTCCATGACGCTAAGCGGAGCGAAATTTGTAATCACCAGAAACGGCAGCACGTATACGCCGATCCGCTGAATCAACCGGGGGTAGATCGGCATAGGCATGTTGTTGGCGTCCCAAATCGCATAAAATATACCCGCGAGCCCCCCGGTGTTCACGAACCAGAAGGACAGAATGGCCGGAATGATCATGAGGCAGTAAGTAATGACCAGAGCGGACAGCAGATACAGCGTGAACAAGAACAGGTGGTATGCCGTAACGGGAATCCCGAGCGCGTTCCAGCCGATGGATACCATCGTGATGCCTGCGACCAGATTCGGAATCGGCATCCCCAAGTCGATATAACGGAGCGAAACCATAAACTGCAGCGAGACCGGCTTCACCAGCAGCAGATCCAGCTCCCCCGTTCTCACATAATCCGAAATGCGGACGAAATTGGTGAAAAAGAGGCCCGAATAGAGACCCGTCATCATCGTATACGTACCGACGAACATCAATATTCCGTCGGGCGGGATATCGCCGATATGCAAATCGCTCTTATAAACGACGACGACATACAGCAGCTTGGATAGCAGATAGGCGATTTCAACCGCGATGCCGAGTATAAAATTCGTGCGGTATTCCATTTGCGCGATGAAGCAGTTTTTAATGAACTGTAAATAAATAATGCCATAGGTTTTGAGCGTGCCGAGCCGCGTTTCCAAGCGATTAGCCCCCTAAACCGAGATACTTTTTAAAGCCGATCCGCCACACCAGCTTCGAAACGAGGAACATGACGCCTATCCAGCAGATTTGCATCAGCAGCCCTTCCGTGATGTCACTCATCATCAGCTTCCCGTTGATCACATTGGACGGAAAATAAATCGTGTATTTAAACGGAAGATAGTTCAGAAGAATGCTCACCGTCCGGCCGAACACCTCAATCGGAAACACGCCCCCGCTCAAAATGATGACGAGCAGTCCGGTCATTTCGAAGAAATAGGAGATTTCGGACAGCCAGAAGGCGATCGCCGCAATCGTGTACGAGATAAGAAAGTTCAGAATCAGCGCCAAGGCCATCGCCGCCACGAAGCACGCCAGATTCACAAGCGGAATACGGATGGCGTACCGCCCGCCGAAATAAAAGATGACCAGAACCAAAACGGCCAGCATGACCGTGAAAAAGAACAGCTTTTGCCCGAGCAAGGTAAACAGCTTAAGTCCGAAGTAGCTGACCGGCTGCACCAGGTATTTATTCAAGGCCCCGTCCTTAATGTCCGATGCGATGACATGATCCATATTCGTTGTCACAATCTTGGTTACAATCGCTGCCACAATCGTATACAGAATCATTTCTCCATACGTGTAGCCGAAAAATTGTCCTGAGCCGGATCGTCCGTAGACGGCCGTCCAGATATAGTACTGGATCATGATCGGGAAGAACGCGCTGACCAGGGAAAAGGCAAAGTCAAGCCGGTATTCCATTGAAGCCTGAACGCCCAGCTTAAATACGCGTATATACTTTGGATAAATGCTCATACGGGCTGCGTCCTGTTATAAAGAGAGACGACGACTTCCTCGATGGGCTTCTCTTCAATCGTAATATCCTCAATCGGGAACAGCTCAAGCAGCTCTCTTGAAATCGGGTTAATCTGTTCCTTGGCGATTTCGAGCGTCGCCGCAAATTCATCCGACTGGCGAACGGCCCCGAACGGCTCCAGCCTGGACGCTTCGACGGACTGGCTGAATTTCAGCTTCACAATCTTGCTCTCATTCACCGCATGATGAACCTGATTCAAATTGCCGTCGAAGACGAGGCGGCCGTCGTTGATAATCAGGGTTCTTTTGCACAAATCCTCAACATCCTTCATATAATGGCTCGTCAAAATAACCGTCGTCTTGTAATGCTCGTTGTAATGCGCCAGAAACTCCCTTACTCGCTTCTGCGTGACCACATCAAGCCCGATGGTAGGCTCATCCAGAAACAGCAGCTCGGGCTTATGGATCAGCGCGGCGATCAGCTCCATCTTCATGCGTTCGCCCAGCGACAGCCGCCGGACCTGGACATTCAGCACATGCTTCACATCCAGCAGCTCGACCAGCTCATCCAGCGTCCGCTTGTAGGTCTGCTCCTCGACCTGATAGATATACCGGTTCAGCAGAATCGACTCCGACGCGGGAAGGTCCGGCCATAGCTGGCTTTTCTGGCCCATGACAATCGCGAAACGCTTCTTGAACTCCTTTTTCCGCT
>NZ_ASSC01000368.1 GCF_000520735.1 Paenibacillus forsythiae T98 | reverse complement strand
CCCCCCTTGTTCCGACACCAAATAAATCGTCTCGCCATTTCCCTTAAGTTTCACCCTTGTCTCACTGTTCGCAGTGGGATCTTTTTTTTCATAGAAAAAAGCCTATTCCTTCTCATAAATTCAAGTTGGAATATGCCTTTGAAAGTTAATAAAATGCGATTAGTTTGTTGGTTTAGAATTTCAATCACCAACCATGATAAAAAAATTAGAAGTCTAAAAATCTAAATCTTTTTCGTTTCCTTCATAGTCTACTAACATTGCCCCTTCATCTAATTCATCCATTAGCCATTCCACAAAACCATCCCAGCTTCTAGAAACTGTTATAGTCTCTCGATTCCATTGAATTACTTTCGCATCATATCCATCGCTTGCATCTAAATCCATACAAATATTATCGCCATAATTAAGATCGGCAATAATTAGATATCTATCCGGCATTCCTGGTCGTCTTCGTTCTTTTTTAAAAGAATCATTTAAATATGAGCCCCCCCTTTTTCTTTGCCCGGTAGAGGGGATATATATTTCTGATAAAACTGTTCCTGGACAAACAATTCGCCACCATTGCATACGTGAAGAAAATCTTTATATATTTTGGGGAATTGGACTTTAAGCTCTCTTTCTAAGCTTTCAATTGTATCAAAATCGATTCCCTGATTTAAATCATGAACTCCATCGACATAAAGGTTTATTTCATTAAAAAATGGTTGTAAATTTTCATTTTCAGAAAAAAATTGCCTAGCCATAACAACACCTCCCACTATAAATTAATATTTTCTCTTGCTTGCTCACTCGTTCTTAGATTTTCAGCCATTGACTTGATGAGAACTGGAGAAGTCATGTAAGGATGACAATATTTTCATACTCGGCTTGGGAAATTAAACATACTCTTTCTTCAGTTGCCTGTACCCTGAATTCCCGACCACATTATAACGAGGTTAGCGGACTAAGTGTGGGACCCTAATATCCAATACTTTTAACCCCTTATATTCAATTATTAGGGAAATAAATATGCTTATATTTGGAATTACATCTTTTAATTGAAATCTCGTCCAATTATTAATTTTGTCAATCATCGTTATAATTAAAACGAGGATTGACGGTAAATCTAACGGGTAGAATCGCTGAAAAGCCGCGGCACTACAAGGATTTTACATCAATCTCGTTATAATTTCACGGGAATGCAGGCTGTACCTGCTTTACCATTGGCTTCTTCCCCTTTAATTTTGGGATGTAAAAAAGCTCATTCCTACTCATGATTGAAGTTAAGAATAAGCTTTTGAAGTTTTGTCAAATTGTTTTGTGTTTGGTTTGTTGGTTGCATTGTATGATCTGTAGCAGCTGATTTTGGTACAATTTCACCGCTTTCGTAATAGAAAATTGTTTAATACCCCCATGTTCGTAAACTCCTATATTAATCTCATGGAATTTATTTCATTTGGCTAAATATGCGTTGAAAGTTCCCAGAGGCTCCACTTTGGCATAATATGTGGTTACTCAACCTACGAATAGTAGTTGTTCTCCCATTTTGCCTTCACTTTGAATCATTTAAAACCTTAAAAATGGAGGTTGACAATCTACATTCATAGCAGTTAAGTTAAGATTTTCCTCCATTAATGTTAAAGTCTTTTAAATATCTCTTGCCTATAACCCAACATTCTCTCTATTAGTATCAAGAACATCAGTAATACCTTTTTCATTCATTTTTTTTATTAAGTACTTATACCCCTTTTCCAAAGCAAGTATTCTTTCTTCTTCATAAATAGGTACAAGTGTATAAAAATTTATAATTTTACCTTGTGTGTTCACAAGTTTCTCCAGACCGCTTTCTCGGGCTTTACATACCATAATACAAGATAACTTTGTGTTTGATGCAAATGGCTGTGGAGGTTCACCATTAGGTAGGATAACCCCTTCTGCTAACCACCCATCATAAATATGAGGAATATGAGCCGTTTTTCTAAGCCATCCTAGAGGCCAATAATTGTTATGGTCATTCATATCATTTTTATCAATTGCCCAATTTGATGGTAACTTTAGTAACAACTCGGCATATTTAACTTCATTAGCTTCGTCTGAGTCATCCATGGGATAATCACTCATACCAGTAGTAACAAGAGTTATGAAATTACTTGCTTTAGACGGTGGTATGATGTGAATATTAACCGTTACTCTACTTCCAGGTATAATTTCACTTATAGTATTACAGACTGAACCGAAGTATTTGGTCACATGTTCTAAAATTTCATAATCTTTATTTTGTTTATGGTTATTTGTTTCTGTTACTGTACCCTTACTCATTGTTTCCAACAATTTAACAATCTCCATCTGCCCCTGTTCGCGGGCAAACGTTAATGCATCCACATTTTTCATAGCCTCTCCACTATACCTAACATGGGTATCAATGCCGCTTTCGATTAAAAGCTTCGCAATATCTATATGCCCGTTACTAATAGCACCAAACAACGGATTTCTTTCCGGTTCGCTTACATCCAATTCAGCTCCACTGGACAATAAATATCTAACGATTTCAAGGTGTCCTTCTGAAGCAGCCTCGTTAAGTACTCCACCGTCATATACTCCACCGATCATATTCACGTCAGCACCTAGATCAATAAGGCACTTGACTATTTCAAGCTTTCCTTCTGAAGCTGCGACGTGAAGCCATGTTCCAAATGGTGTCATTATGTTTAAAAGGTCATCATCAGAACCAATTAATGCAATAACTCTTTCAGTATTGCCTTGCTTGATAGCAGAACGAATTTCTTTAGTAATTTGTAAAATATCCATATGTTATCTATTTTCTCCTTTTAGCTATATCTCCTAGCTTTTTAAGCATTTTTACCATATCCTCCAAGTCACCACCAGCTTCTTTTACAGCTTTTATCTTATCTACAACATTTTTGAGAGCATCGATTCCATGCTGGCCTTTAACCCGATTAGGTGCCCAGACAAGATTCTCAAGTCCAAAGATTGGATCAAGACCATATTCCCTTAGTATTTCTTGCCCTTCTTTAACTAATTCTTTTTGAGATTTCCCATGCCCTTCCTTAAATAAGATATGATGTGCATGTGGATCTATCATATCACTTGGTGGATCTCCAATTTCGTTTTTCAAATACTTTCCAAAATTAAATTCGCTTACTCCCTTGGTAGTATCGGTAGGATCACCCGTCCCCCCAGCTTCCGGTGGCTTCTCTGGCGGTTCTTTTGGTTTCGGAGGTGTACCGCCACCAGACCCTTTGGCCCCTCTTCCCGCACTTCCCACCAAAGGCTCATCCCCAACCTTTGCAAAAAAGGTGGCACCTTCCGGTGTGGCCAGGACCCCGTAATTCTTCGGATTCAAATAACTGGAGCCGCGGCTTATCGCATCTGCCAGCTCGCTACCCGCATTTTTCAGCTTCTGCACCGCTTTACCAAAGCCGTTCATCACGGCCGAGAACCCTTCTTTGACCCATGTAGGTGCGATCTTGCCGATCCCTTTGCCCATGGCTCCCAGCACCTTCGCATCCAGCAGCCCTGCCGTCAAAAATCCCACACCGCCCGCGATGGCGACTTCTTTCCAGTTGACCTTCTCTCCCGACAG
>NZ_ASSC01000367.1 GCF_000520735.1 Paenibacillus forsythiae T98 | reverse complement strand
GGCTCCTGTAGCGACTCCCTCCGGAGCCATAGTTTCGGTCTCATCCGTAATCGTCCGCAAATCGTCACGATCCTTCGTGACCACTGAAATATCTTCATTGCGGATGCCTCTGCCCTGCAATTCCTGTATCGCTTTGGTCGCCTCTCGTTCCGTATCGAAAATGCCAATAATTTTCTTTGTCACTTGAAGCCCTCCTTAAGTCTTGGGTGTACGTTAGTTATATTACCCTTGCTCCACTTTTCCAAACATGGCGAAAGCGTGAAGGACAGGCTTCAAATCGACCTAAGCGGGGGCAAATCTGACAAACGGATAGCTCGCCTCTCCGTTATTTGACCGGACGCGTGCGGCGGGTCGGTATGGCCT
>NZ_ASSC01000366.1 GCF_000520735.1 Paenibacillus forsythiae T98 | reverse complement strand
TCAAGGGACGTCTCCTGGCGAATATGGCGAAAGCGCTGTGGCGACCGTGAGCGGATCGACTTATAGTTACACTGCGACAGGCCTGGCAAATGGCACAACTTACTATTTCAAAGTCAAGGCGGGAAATGACGGCGGAAGCAGCGAATATTCCAATGAAGTAAGTGCAACACCTAAGACGGTCCCGGCTTCGCCGACAGACATCGTCGCAACCGCAGGAAATGGGCAGGCGACCATCACCTTTACGCCTCCTGCCGATAACGGCGGAAGTGCAATTACGGGGTATGAGGTCATTTCATCGCCAGGCAACATTATCGCGACAGGAACAGCCAGTCCCATTACAATAACAGGACTGCAGAATGGAACGACGTACACCTTTACGGTAAAAGCCATTAATCGTGCGGGCGGCAGTGCCGCATCTGCTGTCTCTAATTCAGTTACACCGCTGGCGCCTGAGCCGGCTGCTCCGAGCCTACCGGTGCGGGCGAATACAGGAGTCGATGCATATGTTAATGGCAAGGTGCAGACTGTCGGCTCGGAAACAATGGCTAAAGTGAATGACCAAGCGGTCACGACCATAGTGATTGATCCGAAGAAGCTGGACGGCATCCTTGCAGCAGAAGATCAGCATGCGGTAATTACGATACCGTTAAATACGAAAGCGGATGTCGTGGTTGGCGAACTGAACGGCCAGATGGTTAAAAACATGGAGCAAAAGCAGGCGGTTCTGGAAATCAAAACGGGGAACGCCACCTACACCTTGCCTGCCGAGCAGATTAATATTAGCAATCTATCGGACAAGCTTGGGAAGCCGCTAGCGCTCCAGGATATCAAGGTGCAAATCGAAATCGCCGCGCCGACGGCAGACATGGTACAGATCGTTGAGAACTCGGCGTCCAAAGGCCAGTTTACGATTGTCGTTCCGTCGCTTAACTTCACGGTCAGAGGGACTTACGGGGATGCGAAGATTGAAGTATCCAGGTTCAATGCCTATGTAGAACGGACGCTTGCCATTCCGGAGGGCGTAGACCCTAATAAAATCACCACTGGCGTTGTGATTGAACCGGATGGAACCGTCCGCCATGTGCCTACGAAGATCGCTATCGTTGATGGTAAATATTACGCAAAAGTGAACAGCTTGACGAATAGCACGTACTCCGTGATCTGGCATCCGCTTGAGTTCAAGGATGTCGCCAAGCATTGGGCAAAAGATGCGGTGAACGACATGGGCTCGCGGATGATCGTCAGCGGCAATGGCAATGACATGTTCAATCCGGATCAAGATATTACCCGTGCGGAGTTTGCGGCAATCGTCGTTCGGGGGTTGGGACTGAAGCTTGAGCAGGGCGCAGCGTCATTCACGGATGTGAATACTTCGGACTGGTACAGCAGCGCGGTTCAAACGGCTTACACGTACGGACTGATTACCGGATTTGAAGACGGGACTTTCCATCCGATGGACAAGATTACGAGGGAGCAGGCGATGGCAATTATCGCGAAGGCGATGACGATCACTGATCTGAAAGCAAAGCTGCCTTCGAAAGAAACCGGAGAAATTCTGAGTCCATTTGCAGACGGGAATAAGGCTTCCGGGTGGGCGAAGAATAGTATAGCCGACTGCTTGCAAGCAGGAATCATTTCCGGCAGAACCGGCAGCCAGCTTTCGCCAAAGGATAGCATTACCAGAGCAGAGGTTGCCATCATGATTCAGAGACTTCTGCAAAAGTCCGGATTGATTAACTAACATACTTTAACTTTATAACGAGCTATTCTCCAAACGATCAATGATTGGACTGGAGAATAGCTCTTTCTTTTAGCCGGTTGGATGAGGGAGCAAGTTGTTGGTTTCCCCGCCGATTTGGCTATAATATTTTTAGCTGCGAGAAAATAAAGGGTATGGAGGCTCACGCATGAACATGAATTCGAAGAACAGCGTAATTACGAAGCTTTGCAGTACGTCATTGAGCGCCAGGCCCTGAATGATGACGGATATTTGTACTTCGCTTATCCCAAGAAAAATAATCCGAAATACAAAGAATACATAGACCGTGACAGCTTCATGGCTCATATCCCCGTAGATGAAGAAGGGTATGTACAGAGCAGCCGCCTGAAGTTTTCAAGGATGGTCAGTCTGGATGAGGTGTTCACCGTCGTCGGCCTGAAATCGCAAGCCCCGAAGAAGAAAGCCGCCAGTGCCAGGAGCAGTCAATGCGTTGACGATTATATCGGATCGATCTCGGACATCAGGCGCTATCTGGAGAGCCATATGAAAGATATTCTGGCCCAAGGATATAAATCTGTCGATTTGTATCGGAGAAGAGGGCAATAGCTTGCGGAACCGAGTGATTAAAAAATTAAATATTGACAATTGGCCGGCGCATAACTATTATATGAAATATCATAAATACCTAGTGGATTAATCAACTTTATTTCGCTGACCAGACTACTGGAGGTTTGATTTCAAATCAGGCCTCCTTTTTGCGTTCCGGGAAAGTGAAGGCCCATTCTCTAATCCGAAAGGAGCGATGAAATCATGACCGTGCATTTAACGTTCGATAACGAAAATCTTGCAAAAGCTTATGACGAAATCAGCAATTCGCAATTTAACAATGGAACGCTGCTGGTTGAGAAGCTGGAGGTCAAGCCCGGACAGTCGATTCTTGACATCGGCAGCGGCACAGGCCGCTTGGGGCGGCACATCAATGAACTTATCGGAGATACCGGAAGCTTTCTGGGGATTGATCCCCTGGAGGAGCGCGTCAAAATCGCCAATGACAAGAATCGGCACGGCAATACCGTATACCGGATCGGTGTGGCCGAGGATCTCGGCTTCATTCCGGACAGCAGCATCGACATCATTTATCTGAACGCCGTTTTCCATTGGGTCATCGATAAAGAACAAGCGCTGCGGGAAATTTACCGGGTGCTTAAGCCCGGAGGAAAGGTCGGTTTTGCCACCGGAGCCAGAGAATTGAACAGCATTACCGGATTACAGCACATTACCAATAAGGTTCTGTCCGAGGGCTTGTACAAGCAGGCTGTGAACTTTGCGGAGAGCACACAGCATCAGCATGGACTGACGGCCACCAGCCTCGTTCAGCTGCTCGCGGGCAGCGGGCTGAAGGTCAGGGAAGTGCAGATCAAGGAGATCGAGCGGCAGTATGGCTCTGCGCAGGAGATCACCCGCTTTTTCGAGGCAAGCTCCTTCGGCAACTATTTGAATCATGTGCCGGATGCGCTCCGGCCGCAGGCCAAGTCTGATATTGAAGCGGAACTGGAGAAGCACCGAAGCGGGGACGGATGGCTTAAATTCAGCAGCTATACGATTTTTGCCATTGCCCAGAAAAGTCTGTCCATCGCGGCCTGAGTGCATTACGGAAATTCCGGAATTTCAGAAAATTACAAGGAGTGCATGAACATGAGTGAAGGAGCAAGAAACCAGATTGTAGAATATTTAAATGATACCCGCTTTGTTGTATTGGCGACGGTTGACAACGAGCAATCGCCCGTTCTTAGAAGCCTGGGTTCCTTTGTCGCGGACGGATACACCATTTACTTCTCAACCCAGAAGAACAGCAACAAGGTGGAGCAAATTCAGGGGAATCCGAAAATCGTTCTCTTCTTCCAGCATGAGAATCAGGAGCTGTCAAGCTTTGTGAATGTTTCCGTACACGGAACAGCCCAGGCGATTAGTGAACCGGCCGAGACTGACCGGGCGATTCAGCAGCTAAGCAGCCGCAATCCCCGGTTCAAAGAAAGAGCGGAGAAGGGCGAGCTCCAGGATACAGTGATCTACAAGGTGGACGCCCGGGAACTTAAAGTGCTGGATTTCTCCAAGGGAATCGGGCCAAGCGCGGTCGAGGTTATCGCGGTATAAATCAGCTTGACGAAGAGCCTGTTCGCGGATATAGCGGATGGGCTTTTTTTGCGAAAATTCTTTACCGATCGTTCTCAATATGCTATGATGACTTTGCAAGGAGGTGTGAGTGAAGAAATATGGCCAGAAGCAAAGAGTTTGATATTGATACAGTATTGCGTAAAGCAGTGCATTTATTCTGGAGTCAAGGATATGAGAAGACCTCCATGAAAGACCTGGTTGAAACCATGGGGGTTCATAAACGAAGCATGTACGACACGTTCGGTGACAAGCATACTTTATTTATGAAAGCGATGGAGCGGTATGACGAGACGGTGGGGGCTTTGGTTGGCGCCCGCATTCAGGATCAGACTTCTGTGAAACAGGCGGTCCGTTCCATTTTCGAAATGGCCATCAGTGTGGGCGATGCCCGGCCTCCGGGATGTCTGATCGTCAATACAGCGTGTGAGCTTTCCTTGCTGGACCCGGAAGCGGCGGCCAAGGTCAATGAATATTTTGCCAAGACAGAGGCCCTTCTGTCCGAACTGATTACGCACGGTCAGGCCACGGGGGAAATTTCAAGCCAGCATGACGCGGGGAAGCTTTCCCATTATTTACTTAATTCGCTGACAGGCCTTCGGGTACTGGTTAAAACAACAAGCGACAGACAGAAGCTGGGGGATATTATCGACATGACGCTGGCTATATTGGAGTAAATTTTTTTTAATCTTTTGAGAATGATCGTTCTTAATAAACCAAGCAGGAGGAAAAATTATGGGAGCCATATCTGATATAGAGATACTTGAGACAAGAGAGAAAGCTTTTAACGAGAAATGGATCGTCCCCTTCTGGAGCCTGGCCGCGATGCTCGTGGTCATGAATACGACGATGTTCAACGTGGCTCTGCCCAGAGTAGCCAGCGAGTTTTCTTTAACGCCAACCGTTGCTTCATGGATTGTAACCGCCTATTCCATTGTTTTTGGGATCTCGACCATTACGTATAGCCGGCTGACCGACTTTTTGCCGATTCGTAAAATGGTTCTGTTCGGCGCCTTGTTACTGGTGCTGTCCTCATTGCTCGGATACTTCGCACATACGTTTATTCTATTAATGACCGCCCGGATCTTTCAGGCGATAGGGGCTGCGGCTTTTCCCGGACTGGGCTATGTATTGTTCTCCAGGTATATTCCCAAGGAGCGCAGAGGCAGCGCCATGTCCTTCATTGCTTCAGGCACCTCGCTTGGATTCGGATTGGGACCGGTGGTCGGGGGCGCCCTGACCCAGTATCTCGGATGGAACTTCCTTTTTGTCATGACCGCTGCGGTCTTGTTTATCACTCCAATTTTTAACAGACATGTGCCTATGGAAGAGACCAAATCCGTCCAATTCGATTTCGCCGGAAGCTTGCTGGTGGCGGCTTCGATTACGGGGCTGCTGCTGTTCGTTACGACTTTTGCTCCCTGGCCGCTTTTCATTAGCTTAATTACGATGGGGCTCTTGTGGCGGCATATCAATCGAACCCGTTCGCCGTTTATCCATCCGGAGCTGCTTCGCCGGAAAGGGTTCAGACAACTACTGTCGATCAGCTTCACCGCCTATTTCATCCATTTCGCCACGCTGTTCGCTATGCCGATCCTGCTGGCTCAAGTCTTTCACCGGAGTCCGCTGGAAATCGGATTGATTATATTCCCGGGTGCGATAGTTACTGCGTTCGCCTCAAGAAAAATAGGGAAAATCATCGACCGGTTTGGCAACGGCATCGTCTCCAGATGGGGGGCAGGGTTTCTGTTGCTTTCCGTCGTCCTGTTTGCAACGATATCCAGTCTTTCCATCTACGGTGTTCTCATCAGTTATTTCTTTATGAGCCTTGGATTTTCCAGTCTGACCGCCAGCAATTCCAATGAAATCTCCCAGTACCTTCCTATGGAATACATGGGGGCAGGTATGGGCATGAGTCAACTGGTCGGCTTCTTCGGAGGCGCGTTCGGAGTAGGCATTACGGGGATGCTGATTGCCCTGCAAAAGGGAACGGATATGGCCAGCGTGTTTCAACACATTTATCTTGGACTGTGCTTGCTGCCCCTAATTTCCTTGTACTTGCTGGGCAAGTATGATAAGCGAACTCGCGGGTTAATGAAATCCCAATTCTAAATGAGGAGTGTTTAAAATGACGGACAAAAAATATGACAGCACAAATACGGGACTTCTGCTGGTTGATCCGTATAACGACTTCCTGGCTTCCGAAGGCAAGCTGTACCCCTATGCCAAAGAAGTGGCGGAGTCCGTGAACATGCTGGAGCATCTGAAAGAAATCGTGGCAGCGGTCCGCGAGGCGGGCATTCGGGTGTTTTTCGTGCCGCATCACCGCTTTGAACCGGGAGATTTTTCAACATGGAAATATCCGACGCCTTATCAGCTCTCTACAGCCAAAGCCCAACCCTTTGCCAAAGGCACCTGGGGAGGCGAGTTTCATCCCGATTTCCAGCCGCAGGATGGCGACATTATCATTAAAGAGCATTGGTCCCAAAGCGGCTTTGCGAACACGGACCTGGATCACCAGCTCAAAGTGCATGGCATCGGCAAAATAATCATCATCGGCATGCTGGCGAATACGTGCATTGAATCCACCGCCAGATTCGGAATGGAGCTTGGTTACCACGTCACGCTCGTAAAAGATGCGACAGCGGCCTTCAGCCGGGAGGCGATGCATGCGGCGCATGAGATTAACGGTCCGACTATCGTCCATGAGATTCTTACCACAGAAGAACTGATTAACGCTCTGGGAGGTAATTAATATGGAATACCGGAATTTGGGACGCACAGGCATGAAAGTAAGTAATTTTACTTTGGGTACGGGAGCATTTGGATCATGGGGAAACACGAGCGAGGAAGAATGCATTCAGATCGTGGATACCGCTATCGGAAATGGCATCAACTTTATTGACACAGCCGACGTGTATGCGGCCGGCGGTTCCGAAGAAATTGTCGGGAAGGCTCTAAAGGGCCGGCGTGATGAGGTAGTGCTTGCCACCAAAGTCGGAATGCCAATGGGGCAAGGGCTGAATCTAAGCGGAAGCTCGCGACTCTGGATCAGACAGGAAGTCGAGAACAGCTTGCGCCGGCTTCAAACGGACCATATTGACCTCTATCAGCTCCATCGTCCCGACCCGCAAACCGATATTGAAGAGACGCTTGGCGTACTAACCGATCTTGTTCAGGAAGGGAAGATCCGTTATATTGGCTCCTCCACTTTTCAGGCCTGGCAGATTGCCGAGGCGCAAGGGGTAAGTGAACGCCGTAATCTGGCGCGCTTCGCAAGCGAGCAGCCTCCTTATTCCATCCTGAACCGCAGCATTGAGCTGGACGTTCTTGAAGTGGCGAGAAAATACGGCCTGGGCGTGCTGGTATGGAGTCCGTTATCGGGAGGCTTGCTCACAGGAAAATACGCCAAAGGTCAAGCCGCTTCCTCGGATACCCGCGCCGCCCGTTTTCAAGGAAGTATACTGGGAAGGATCGTGGACCCGACCCGTGAAGAAAATCGCGTGAAGTTCGAAATCATTAACGAGCTGCAAGGACTTGCCGCCGAGGCCGGAATCTCCCTTGCCCATATGGCTGTCGCCTTCACCCAAGCGCATCCGTCTATTACTTCAACCATTATTGGACCGCGAACGCTGGAACAGCTTCAAGGATCATTGGCAGGCATTGATGTTCGGTTAAGCTCTGATCTGCTTGATGCCATTGACACGATTGTTGCTCCAGGGAAGACGCTGGATGATTTGGAGCGGGGCTGGATTCCGGGTTGGATGGATGCGGCGAGCAGACGGCGGGCTTAAATATCCTGAAATATTTAGGCATGAGCCAAAATATGACAAAGAGTTCAACCAAAAGAGCAATGCAGGACAGGAAGAAGTCTCCTTCGGGATATATCATTAGAGGTGTTATGAGAACCAATACAAGGATTGACTGGCATCGCAAAGTCGAGAAAGCGAAACAACCGTTCATTTCGGATCATCCGAAGAAATCGGCCCGGCCTGGGATAGATGGGTGAAGGAATGGCTGCCGGAGAGCGGATGGCAGGCCGATCCGTCAAGACCTAACTATGAATGGTACCAGAATTCATGCGTTCCGGCGGAGCTGTCGTTAACCTTTCTGTGCACACCGGTAGTCAAAATGGATAACTGAGCCAAAGCCGCCGGACCCTTTCAGGCATCCGGCGGCTTAATGGCCGATTCTTTGGTACAGCTGTTTGATAACGTCCTCAATTTTGGGCTCCTGGACGGTCAGGTTGTGGATGTCCAGCAGGTCGGAGAGCTGCTTGATCATCGAGGCCACCTGCTTGTCGTCCTCGATCCGGAAGAACAGCTGGCTGTCTTCTCTCCGTTCGACAGGCGGTCCGTTCCAGGCCGCTTCCTCCCAGTTCGGCGCATCCACGACCAGGTAGCGAAACCCTCCGAACTCGGCGGTCATGATCTCAGTGCTGCCGTCGAACAGGATTTGCCCTTTGTCGATGAAGATGACTCTATGGCATAGCTTTTCGATATCGTCCATGTTGTGGGTCGTTAAGATGATCGTAATTTCCTTCTCCTTGTTGATTTCTTGCAGAAAGGACTGGATCTTCTCCTTCGCCATGATGTCAAGTCCGATGGTCGGCTCGTCGAGGAACAGAATTTCCGGCTCATGCAGCAGGGCCGCGGCAATATCCCCCCGCATTCGCTGCCCCAGGCTTAGCTGGCGGACCGGTGTTGAAAGGAAGGAGGACATGTCAAGAATATCGGTGAACATGTCCAGGTTGTGCTTGAACCGCTCTTTCGGCAGATCGTATATTTTACCGAGCAGCTTGAAGGATTCAATCAGCGGCAGATCCCACCACAGCTGGGTGCGCTGCCCGAAGACTACGCCGATCTGCCCCGCGTGCCGCTTGCGGTTCATATGCGGCTCTATTCCATTCACATGTACAGTTCCGGACGTAGGAACAAGCACGCCGGCCAGCATCTTGATGGTGGTCGATTTTCCCGCCCCATTCGGTCCGATGTAGCCGACGATATCCCCCTTCCGTACAGTGAAGGACACGTGATCCACGACGTTCTTGGACTGTTTTTTGAAGGAAAAGAGAGCTTTGAGCAGCTGAAAGGAGCCTTCCGGCTTCTCTTTGGTATAAAACTGCCGCACCAGATTATCCGCTACGATAATGTCCAAATTATGACCCCGCTCCTTTATAGGCATTCAGCCCTTTTGTCCATACGAAATAAGTGACCGAGACCAGGAGCAGCGCCACAAGCGGCGTCAGGTACATCAGTACGGGCGAGAATGGGACGCCTGACCGGTCTCCGAAGAAAAAGTAAGAAGGATAGTAGCTGATAAACGCGACTGGCAAAATGAAGGTCAGCAGAACCTGCAAGACGCCGTTATAGACGGACAGCGGAAAGCGGGTAAACTGTGCGAGCAGCTGGTCCAGAATATGGCGCATCGCCCCGCCCTGCAAGGTCCAGAACACCATGCAGCCGATCATCATCTGCAGCGACCATTCAATGGCGGCGCCGCTGATGACGATGACCAGCAGAATCGCGATTTTTCCCAAAGTCCAATCCGGAATATGTACCATGGCTGCCACGAGTCCGATGAGGCCTGCCAGCATATCTCCGAATCCGTAGATTTGGATATTGTGGGCGGCGAAGGAGAACATCGGGTTGAGCGGCCTGACCAGGAAGCGGTCAAACTCGCCATTGCGGATCAGCGATTCGAGAAACCAGCTCTGCACGAAAAATGCGATGAAGATGCCGTGCGTTGTCCGCCAGAGGGAGGTCATGAAGATCAGCTCGTACGTGCTCCAGCCGTCAATGACGGGAACCTTCTGCGTGATGACCCAGGAGACCAGGATAAAAGACAGACCGAGAAACGTAATGCTCAGCACCCCGATGGCGAAGTTTAACGGATAGGCCATATGCGAACGCAAATTTGCGGACTGCATCGCCAAATACAGCTTGATATGTCTGCCGATCATTTGGACTGTCGCTCCTTACTTATAGTTTAGCCTCCCGAGATGACCAGCTTCCGCTCGATCCAGGCGAGGATCATCCGGCTCAGCAGCAGGAGGAGGAGGCACCAGACGGCTTGAAAGGCGAGCTGTTCCCAGACGGCGGCTCCGGTTATTTTTCCAATAAACAAGGACAAGGGGATGTTGAAAATACCCTGAAACGGAAGCCAAAGCAGGACCCGGCTGACCGCGTCCGGGAAGAACCAGAGCGGAATCATGGCGCCGGAGCAGATGTCGATAATCACGGATTTGAACATGTCGATCCCCCACGTTTCCGTGAACAGGATGGCCAACATGCCGACGATAAAATTAATCAGAAAGGACAGCAGAAAGGCGAGCAGGACGCTTACAGCGAAAGCGGCAGCCTGCATGCCGGCCGGATAATCGATGGGGAAGAACAGGAGCACCGCAATCAGCTGCGGAATAACGGCATACACCACATTGAACACGAAGACGCCCGCCGCTTTGGAGAAATGCATCCATTCAAAGTCCCAGGGCTTCTGCATATCGAATACGATGGAGCCGTCCCTGACTTTATCGCTGATTTCATAAGAGATGGAGGGGGGCATGATGGCGAACAGGATGACAGAAAGCATCGCATAGGTCTGCATTCCCTGCGAAGTGACGCCCGTGGATAGGGCAAGCCCTTGCCCGTTGGCATAAATGGCCTTCCAGATTTCTCGGAAAGCGATGACCAGAATAAACGAATTCATGATGCGCAGCAGCAGATCAAACTTGTATACCTGCGTGTTTTTCAGGGTGGTTATCGTATAGGCGGCGTACTTCCCCACAGAACCACTCTCCTAGAAATGGGTTGAACATCCAATTGGATGCGTTCACATCATTGTACTGCAAACCGCCGGACGCGGCATTTGATTTTTTCGGGTAAAAATGTATAAGATTTTCAGCCCGCACCTTCCGGGCGAATCCTGGCGTCCTGCCAGCCCTCGTAATCCCCTTTTTGGCGGAGCAGGCATATGCTATCCCAAGACAATGCCTGTGAAATGAGGGAGCTTATGAACAGATACGGGTGTGAATGGCGAGGTCCCGTCAAGAAAATGAGCGGGCTCGGCATCGCCAGCCGGGCATATGTGGGAGCGCTGCGGCGGCAGGGCGTAAATGTGCGGGTAGGCTTCAAAGCATTAAAGAGCCGGGGAATCCGGCGGTCAGCATATAAAAAGGTTCTAATCTGCCACCATCAGCCGCAGCATGTACATGTGAAAGAGGAGAGGAAGCATTTCGATCATATCATCCTGAACACTATTTGGGAGACGACGCAGCTGCCAAGCCGCTGGAAGCCGCACATGAATAAATTTGACGCGGTTTTTGTGCCCACACTCCAGAATAAGGAGGCTCTCCTGAAGAGCGGCGTCAAGGTTCCCATCTTCATCGTCCCTCATGGGGTGAATACGAAGGAGTACCGTCCGGGCAATCCCAAGCTGAGTCTGCCGGAGTATAAAGGAAGATTTGTGTTTGTGTCCGTATTTGGCTTTCAGCACCGCAAGAATCCGGAAGGGCTGCTCCGGGCTTACTGGGAGGAGTTCTCCGCCAGTGATTCCGTACTGCTGGTGATCAAGACGAACGGCTATAACGCCAGTGAGAACGAAGACTGGATCAAGAATAGAATCAACCGGTACAAGAAAGAGCTGGGTCTTAACAAAAGCACCGCTCCCGTCAAGGTGATCGGCAGGCAGATCACACCCGGGCAGCTTAAAGGGATTTATACGCTTGGGGACGCTTATGTTCTTCCGACGAGAGGGGAAGGCGTTGGCCTGCCGTTCCTTGAAGCCATGGCCAGCGGCATTCCGGTTATTGCGACGGGCTGGGGAGGGCATATGGATTTTGTGAACCGCCGGAATGCTTTCCTGGTAAAATACAAGCTGCGCAACCCGGCAATCAGCATGGGCAGCAGACATGCGATTTCCCGCAAATTTCGCCACCTCTTCGCGGAGCGTGGACAGCAGTGGGCGGAGGCGGACCTTCGAAGCCTCAGAAAGCAGATGCGGACCGCTTATGAGAATCCCGGCCTTTGCAGGCTGAAAGGCTTGCAGGGGCGTCAGGATGCGTTAAAGCTTTCCTGGGACCGGTCCGGCCGATTGATGAAGCAGGCAATCGAAC
>NZ_ASSC01000365.1 GCF_000520735.1 Paenibacillus forsythiae T98 | reverse complement strand
CTCCCACTTGGGGAAGACCGAGCACCTGCTGCCAAATCCGCACCAACGCTTCTTCTACCGATGTGCGGGCGGCGACGTACTCGGTACCGGATTGCAGATGTCCTTCGGGAGCAGGCAGCGCTTTACGGTCGATCTTTCCGTTTGGCGTCAGCGGCATCCGCTCGAGCTGCACGAAGTAAGCCGGGATCATGTACCCCGGTAACGATTGCGAGAGCGCTCCTCTGAGTTCACTTCCGGTCAGCTCGCGATCCGCCACGAAGTAAGCGCACAGAGCACGATCCCCTTCCTCCACTTCGTGGGCGATGACAATGGCTTCGCGGACGGATTCGCCTTTCAAAAGCTGCGCCTCTATCTCGCCAAGCTCAATGCGGTAGCCGCGGATTTTGACCTGATGGTCGATCCTGCCCATGTATTCGATGTTGCCGTCCGGCAGCCAGCGCGCCAAGTCGCCTGTCCGGTACATCCGTTCTCCCGGAACAAACGGGTTGTCCACGAACTTCTCCGCCGTCAGTTCGGGACGATTAAGGTAGCCCCGGGCTACGCCGTCCCCGCCAATATATATTTCTCCCGGGACGCCGATCGGTACAAATTGATGCTGCGGATTGAACAAATAAATTCTCACGTTGTCTGCCGGTACTCCGACTGGCACCGATTCCCGTACATCTTTTACAGGATCGTACCGATAAATCATGCATCCGACGACCGTTTCGGTCGGACCGTATTCATTGAAAATCTCAATCCTCCCGTTAAACCGCTCCGATATGTTCTTGGCCAGACTCGTGCTCAAGTTCTCCCCGCCGACAATGAGTTTCCGTATTCTCGATCCGCTGCCTATATTCATTTCTTGGATTAAGCTTAGATGAGTTGGCGTCAGTTTGAGGACATCCACTTGATTCTCTTTGACAATACGCCGGATTAACGCTACCTTGTCCGTTCCTTCATAAATACGGATGGTATTACCTGTTATGAGCGGCGTAAACACGGAGGTAACCGTGAGATCAAAAGAAATCGACGAATACAGCGGGAAGTCTAGCTTGTCTTCTGCCACATAGACTTTTCGGGCCCACCAGATATAGTTAACCAACCCCTGCTGTGTAATCATGGCTCCTTTCGGCAGCCCCGTGGTGCCGGAAGTATAAATGAGATAGGCCAGAGCGTCCGGTTGGACGATCGTGCCCAGATTCGAGCTATCCGAAGCGTATGCTTGGTAGTCGTCCAAATCTACAAGTTTTACAGCCGAAGTTACCTCTTCCCACAGACGGTTTTGCGTAAGCAGCAGCTTTGCTCCCGAGTCCTCGAGCATGTAA
>NZ_ASSC01000364.1 GCF_000520735.1 Paenibacillus forsythiae T98 | reverse complement strand
GCCGTCAGTTCCGGTCGATTCAAATATCCCCGGGCCACGCCGTCTCCACCCACAATCAGCTCGCCCCAGGCTCCGATCGGCTGCAGCCTGAGCGCTGCATCTACTATGTAAGCGGTGGAGTTGCAGATCGGACGCCCAATCGGTACGGATTCCATCTGTTCGCCCAAAATGGGATACATGGTGGAAAACGTCGTATTTTCTGTCGGTCCGTATGCATTAACGAGATCCAGCGACGGATAATCACGAAGCACACGATTGATGTGAGTTACGGGCAGTACTTCTCCCCCGACGATCAACGTCTTTAGTCCGCCAAACAGTCTGCTGTCCTGCTGTGAAAGCTGGATAAATAGCGGTGTTGTGAGAAATATGGTGTTTATCCCATATTGCTGTATCGTTTGCTTCAACTGCGAAGCGTCTAAAATAACATTCCCCTGGACCATATACAGTCGACCGCCATTCAGAAGCGGTCCCCAAATTTCGAACGTAGAAGCATCGAATACAACGGCTCCCGTCTGCAAAATACGTGTTTGTTCGGTTAATTCAACATAATCCGTATGTTTCACCAGACGAACCACATTGCGATGCTCCACCATGACGCCCTTGGGCCTGCCCGTTGTTCCCGACGTATAGATCACGTACGCCAGATGGTTGGGACCGGCGATTGGCTCCAGGTTGGAACGGTCTTCGCTGTATGTTCCATCGTCGTCCAGCACCGCAACGTTATCAACAAAGGGTACCCGATCTCGCAGATGCCCATGCAACAGCAGCAGCTTTGCTCCCGAG
>NZ_ASSC01000363.1 GCF_000520735.1 Paenibacillus forsythiae T98 | reverse complement strand
CAGCAGCTTCAGCTCGCCCCGCTGGCCACGGACGGCTTCAAAGCCCGTTTCGCTGCGGTGGAGATGCGGGTTCCGCCGGACCGGCTTGGTGTGACCCGGGAACGCAGGGATCTGATGAATCTCGCCTTCCAGATGCTGTGCAGGGAGACGGCCTCGCGCCGGGAAGGCATCTATCCGTTCCCGGAGATTGCGCACTCGTCCATGATGTACTTCCTGATCGTGATGAGGGATGGCATGCCGGAGAACAGCGCGGAGAAATTCGTCGCCGAATTGAAACGGAATATCGCCGAATATCTGAATGTGGACAGTGTGGCGGGGATCGGGGAGAAGACGGAGGGATGGACCGCCTGGAAGAATGGCTTTGCCTCCTGTATGCTGGCCTGGAGCCGCAGCACGGTGCATGAGCACAAGGAGAGCGGCCAGACCGGGCTCCTGGAGCTGACGAATGCTTTCACGCCCGAAATGGAGCGCAAGCTGGTCAAGGCTATCGAGAATCTCGATATGCCCGGGTTTCGCCGTCAGCTGCAGGCCGTCTTCTCCACGGAACGGGACACGCCGGTCTTTGCCTTTACCTTCCTCGCTCTCCGGCTGCTGCTGCTGTTCAGCTCGGTGGCGAAGAAGTTCGAACTCGGCGATTCATCCTTGCAGAAGCATTTATGGAACTGCCAGATGACCATATCGGATTTTCAATCCAGGGAAGGGATAATGGGGCAGATCGACGAGCTGGCCGGTCTTGTTATGGAGGAGGTCAAGAAGACGCGCTTCTCCAGCGGCCAGCATATCGTGGAGGCTGTCCGCCAATACGTGGAGGAGAACTTCTGTTACGAGCTGAATCTGTTCTCCCTGGCGGATATGTTCCACTTGAACGAAACGTATCTGTCGGGCCTGTTCAAGCAGCATGTGGGCGTGACCTTCAGCGATTATGTCACGGGTCTGCGCATCGCAAAGGCCGAGCAGCTGCTGAGGGAGAATGAACTGAAGCTGACGGACATCGCCATGCTTGTCGGCTACTCCAGCTCCAGCTATTTCAGCACCTGCTTCAAGAAGGCCTGCGGCAAAAGCCCGAAGGAATACAGGGAGGACTATTTATTAAACGGGCGGTGAGGCGCCTTGCGCGCTATAGCGGGACCGCTTGCATGACCGCGCTGCTTTATACATCTCAAAGAGCCGTACCTTAAGCGGATGAACCGCCGAGGGGTACGGCTTTTTTTGCCGTCTGCTCCGCATGGGCGCCCGCTCTTGCAACCGTCCCCGGAAGCGGGTCAAAAAATTGAAAGTCAATACCCGATGATATTGAAATTTTTAAGCCTGCCGGTCGTCTACAATGAAAGCGTACAAGGAAGCTTATATATAGAAACCCAAGATAGGAGAAGACGGCATGAGCGAAAAAACAAAAAAGCTATTATGCCTGATGGCTCTGGCTATGGCGCTGGTTATGGCGGTAGCGGGCTGCGAAAAGGGAGGCTCGTCCAAGGGCGGAGAGGCGGAAAGTGAAAGCACGCCAAATGAAGCAACGCCGGCGCCTTTCAAATTCAGCCAGGACCCGAATTATTACACCGAGCTGTATCGGCCGCAGTATCATTTGTCTCCGGAAACGGGCAATCTGAGCGACCCGAACGGAATGGTCTTTTTCGAGGGGGAGTATCACCAGTTTTATCAGAATAGCGGACAATGGGGGCATGCGGTCAGCACGGATCTCATTCATTGGCAGCATCTGCCGGTCGCGCTGCTGCGCGATTCGCTGGGAGAGATCTGGTCGGGCAGCGCCGTGGTAGATTGGAAGGATACGAGCGGTTTTTTTGACGGCAAGCCGGGCCTGGTTGCGATATTCACCCATTTCAAGGGCGGATTGCAGTCCCAGAGCATCGCCTACAGTTCCGACAAAGGGCGGACATGGACCAAGTATGAAGGAAATCCCGTCATCCCGAATCCCGGCCTGAAGGATTTCCGGGACCCCAAGGTGTTCTGGTATGAACCGGGGAAATCGTGGACGATGGTTGTCTCTGTAGATAACAAAGTCAGGTTCTATTCCTCGCCCGATCTGAAAAAGTGGGAGATGACCGGCGAATTTGGAGCGGATCAGGGCTCGCACGCCGCAGTATGGGAATGTCCGGACCTGTTCGAGCTTCCGGTGGAAGGCACGAAGGAGAAGAAGTGGGTGCTGGCCGTGAGCATCGGCAACAACCCGGCGACCAAAGGTTCAACCGCGCAGTATTTCGTCGGATCGTTTGACGGCAAGACCTTCACGAATGAGAACGAGCCCTCCAAGGTGCTCTGGACCGACTACGGGAAGGATTTCTACGCCGCCGTTTCTTACTCCGACATTCCCGAAAGTGACGGCCGGAGAATTTATACCGGCTGGATGTCCAACTGGCGCTATCCCTTCAATATGCCGACGGACCCGTGGAAGGGCAATATGTCGGTGCCGCGCGTCCTGACGCTCAAAGAGGTTCCGGGAGAAGGGCTGCGCCTGGCGCAGCAGCCGGTCAAGGAACTGGAAGCCCTGCGCGGCAAGCCGGTGGAGATACCGGCGCAGGAGCTGCAGGCAGGCTCGAATCCCTTCTCCGCGCTGCTGGGCACCTCCTATGAGCTGGACGCGGCTTTTGAGGTTGGCGAAGGGGCGGAGCTGGGCATCAAGGTAAGAAAAGGAGGCGGCCAGGAAACGGTCATTTCCTATAGCGCCGCTTCCTCCACGCTGACGGTCGACCGGAGCAAATCGGGCGACAGCACGTTTGAGCCGGGCTTTGCCGAGAAGGTGGAAGCGCCGCTGAAGCCGGAGAACGGGACCGTCAAGCTCCGTCTCTATGTGGACGAATCCACGCTGGAGGTGTTCTCGGGTGACGGAACCACGGCAATCTCCAGCATTATCTTCCCGGATGCCACAAGCAGCGGCCTGGAGCTGTATCTCTTGAGGGGCAGCGCGAAGCTGGAAAGCGCGGCGTTCTACCCGCTGAAGTCCGTATGGAGGGACGAAGCGCCCGATGGGGCGCAGCCGCTGCGGGTCGTGCTGAATAAGGGCAGCATAGATGTGCCGGTCGGAAGCAGCGCGCAGACGATTGCGGGAGTGCTGCCGTATACCGCGCCCCAGAAGCTGGTCTGGGAATCGTCCGACGAGACGGTGGCCAAGGTTCTGAGCGAAGGAGGAACGACAGCCGTTGTCAAGGGAATCAAGGAAGGGCAGGCGGAGATCAAGGCGCGGACTCCGGACGGCAAAGTCTTTTCCGTGTTAAGCGCATTCGTTTACAAGCCATAGCCATTTAATAAAAATAACCCGCCGCGCGGGAACGCATCCCTGCAATTCGCTAAACAGCCTGGCCCGGGACGCGGCGGAAGGATTGGAGATGAGGTAACCTATGGCAAGCACCACAACAGCCGCCAAACCGGCGGCGAGCACTCTGCCGAAGAAACGCCGGAATTCCTTTTTGAAAGGCGAAGAGATGACCGCATGGTGGTTCGTGCTTCCTTCGTTCGCCCTGCTGATGATCTTTGTGTTCTACCCTATGCTGCAGGCGTTCATTATCAGCTTTCAAAATTATAATCTGGTCGGCGGCACCCGCAGCTTTGTCGGTCTGGACAACTACAAAACGCTGATGACGGATCAATCCTTCCTCGCCAGCCTTAGACATTCATTTTATTTTGCAATCATCGTCATCCCGATTCAGACTTGTATTTCACTTGGAATGGCGCTCTTGATTCAGAAGAAGGTCGCCGCAACCGGCCTGTTCCGGACGATCTACTTTATCCCGGTTGTGGTCTCGACGGCGGTGGCCGCGACGGTCTTTAAGCTGATCTACAACAAGGAATACGGTCTTCTGAACAATTTCCTGGAGCTTGTGCATCTGCCGACGACGAACTTCCTGTCCAATCCGGACACGGCGATGAACGGGGTCATCATGCTCGGCATGTGGAAAGCCGTCGGGTTCTTCATGATTATCTTCCTGGCGGGCCTGAACAACATTCCCCAGGATTTATATGAAGCGGCCAGAGTCGACGGCGCAAGCAAAATTCAGCAGTTCTTCCGGATTACGCTTCCGCTGCTTAACCGCACCACGGCTTTTGTCGTAATTATTACGACCATCGACGCCATCAAAATTTCCGGCCTGGTCTTCGTTCTGACCAACGGCGGGCCGAACGGAGCAACTGAAACCGCAGTCTTCTATATTTATCAAATGGCGTTCAAGCAAATGCAAATGGGGTATGGCACAGCGGCGGCGTTCATCCTGTTCGCGATCGTGCTCGCCATTTCGCTGGTGCAAATGAGACTGTTCCGGAATCAGGATTACTAGGAGGGAAAGAGATGAGCCGTATTGCAAGCTTTGTCAAATATACCATAATGATCATCCTGGCCATCGTGTCGATCATTCCGATCTTTTGGATGATTTCAGGGGCGTCCCGTCCGTATGAGGAATTGTTCAAATATTCGAACAGCTTCAATATCCATTTATTTGTGCCGGTTCACCCTACGCTGCAGAACTTTAAAGATGTCATTTTCAACGAACGCAATCCGTTCCTGACTTACATCGGCAACACCCTGTTCGTTGCTTCCATCGTTACGGCGCTTGTGCTGTTGATCAATGCCATGTCCGCCTTCGCGTTTGCCAAGCTGCGTTTCCGGGGCAAGGCGGTCGTGTTCGCCCTGTTCATGTCAGCCATGATTATTCCCGGGGAAGTAACGCTCGTGCCCAACTATCTGCTCATGCATAACTTCGGCTGGCTTGATTCCTACAAAGCGCTGATTATTCCTTCGATGCTGTCCGTATTCGGTATTTTCCTGCTGCGGCAGTTCTTCGCGGAGATTCCGGACGAAATTCTGGAGGCGGCAAAAATCGACGGCGCGTCGATGCCGCGCACCTTTCTCCGAATTGTTCTGCCCGCGACGGTGCCTCCTTTGATCACGCTGGGACTCATGACGTTCCTTGGCAACTGGGATTCCTATTTGTGGCCGCTGATCGTCATCAACGACGACAAGAAGCAGATGATTCAGGTCGCCATAGCCGCCTTCTCGTCGGCAGAGGGAACGGACTGGTCGAAGATTCTTGCGGCGAGCACGATCTCCACCGTGCCGATTCTGATTATTTTCTTGTTCCTTCAACGTTATTATATCCAGGGTATTACGATGTCGGGTGTGAAGGGCTGATGAGGCCCATAAACCAATTCATAGACAGGGGAGTTAGATGATGACTTACGATGCGGTAGCGATTGGCGAATTTCTTATCGATTTCACGCCTGGAGGCACCTCTCCGGCGGGTAATCCGCTGTTCGAGCGCAATGCGGGAGGAGCGCCGGTGAATGTGCTGGCCGCTCTTGCCCGGCTCGGCAAGAGAACGGCCTTCATCGGCAAGGTGGGCAATGATCCGTTCGGACATTTCCTGCAGGACACGCTGAGACAGGAAGGGATTGACGACAAAGGGCTGGTGTTCACCGACCATGCCCATACGACGATGGCCTTTGTCCACCTGGGGGAAGGCGGAGAGCGGTCGTTCCACTTCTGCCGGCAGCCCGGAGCGGACGAAGCTCTTGCCTTCGAGGAAATCGATGCCTCGCTTCTCGGCGGGGCCAGGGTCTTCCACTTCGGCTCGGTCTCCATGACTTCCGAGCCGTCGCGCGGCGCCACACTGGCCGCTGTCAGGGAGGCGAAAGCGCGGGGCGCCTGGATCACTTATGATCCGAATTGGCGTCCGGCGTTGTGGCAGGACAATCAGCATGCCAAGCAGGCGATGGAAGAGGGGCTTAAGGAGGCGGATGTCGTCAAGGTGTCGGAGGAGGAGCTGTTCTTCCTTACCGGAGCGGACGGGCTGGAGGCCGGCGCGCAGCTGCTGATGGAGCGCTTCCCGGTGAAGCTTCTGCTTGTGACGCTCGGTGCGGAAGGCTCCTATTACCGGACCCGGACGGCCGAAGGCAGAGCAGCCTCCTACCCGGTTGCCCCGGTGGACACGACCGCAGCCGGAGATGGCTTCATGGGCGCGTTCATCTACGCGCTGCTGGAGAATGACCGGC
>NZ_ASSC01000362.1 GCF_000520735.1 Paenibacillus forsythiae T98 | reverse complement strand
CCCCCAGCCGCAAACGGCTCGTCCATAAGCAGAACTTCGGGGTCGTAGGCCAGGGCCCGGGCTATGGCCACCCGCTGCTTCATCCCGCCCGACAGCTCATAAGGGTAACGGTCCGCATAGTTGGCCAGACCCACAAGCTCCAGAAACCGGTCGCTGATGTCTTTCCGGTCTTTTTTGGGAACCTTCTTGATTTCAAGGCCGAACTCCACGTTGCGGCGGACCGTCCGCCATGGAAACAAGGCGTAGCCCTGCATAACGATTCCCCGGTCCAGAGCGGGACCATTAATTTTCTTTCCGTCAATATACAGTTCGCCTTGGGTCGGTGTGGCAAGCCCGGCTATAAGATCCAGCAGTGTCGATTTTCCGCAGCCGCTGGGTCCTACAATCGTCAGGAATTCACCGGGTCTTACTTCCAGATCCACATCCTGTAGTGCGGTGAACAGCTTCTTCTCTTCATCCTTGTTCTGCCGGATCGAATATCTGCGGGTTACCCCGGACACCTTGATTTTCGCTTCAGTTGCCGCCATTTCCCATTCTCCTTTCGTTATCCAATGCGAGCTGCTATGCTTGCCGAATCGTCAATATAAGTGAACGGGTCCTGCTCATACCAGCTGTCCCGGTAAGGCAGTCTCGTGTTGCTGCCAAGATTTCTGTTGAATGCCGGATTCTTCAGAATACGGCTGACCCGCGTAGCTACCTCATACACGCCCTTGTAACCCAGGTAATCGTCGCTTTGTCCAAACAGCGGGAAGATCGGATAACCCTGCTTGGCTGCGGAGCCGTTAACACCGATGTGGCCGACGAACAAGTCCGGAGTGATCTTGCTGAGCAGATTGGCCTGCTCGAATACTTGGCCCGAGCCGATATTAAAGATCGCTTTTTCCGAATTCGGCACATCCTCCATATATTCATCCAGGAGAATCTCGCCGTATTTGTCGAAATGGTAGCCTCTAAGACCCAGGATTTCAAATCCGAGATTATGCAGCAGTTCGGCCGTGGTCAGTATCCGGACCTCGCCGCCGGTGAGAAACGCCGTTTTCCCTTTGAACTCGGCTTTAAACGGTTCAATCGCCTTGTTCAGCTCTGCGGTCTCCGACGCAATCAGATTCTCGGCCTGCTCTTCGATTCCGAAGAAGGAGGCGATATCCCGCAGCCATTTATTCGTATTGGCAATGCCGATCGGAATCGTCCGCAGCACATAAGGAATGCCGTACATTTGCTTGAAATGCTCCACGAAATAATCATCATGCGTTGCGCAGATGCTCACATTGAGAGCCGCTTCATGAGCATAGGTAAAATCATCGGGATGCGAGTAGGAAGGCAGAATCCGCACGTTAAGATCAAGCGCCTTAAGCAATCGCACCAGTTCCTCCTCATCAATGCGGCTCATCGATCCGACATTGAGCAGATTAACCGTTTTGCTGATTTTGGCCTGATGCTCGGCTTCCTCCTCCGGCGTGCGAACGACAACCGGCTTCGAGTCTTTGTCTTCACCGACCAGATTGCGGATCAGCCCGTGGTACACGGAATCATAGGCGGTTGCCTGAATTTTCGTCTTGAAGCCCTCGCAGTGAATCGGAACGATCTTGGCCGATACCTGCTTCTGCAAATCGTCCAGAATACCGTCGATATCGTCGCCAATCAGGGCTGGCACGCAGCTGTTGAATACAAGAATGGCGCTCGGACGGAATTCCCGCTCGGCCTTGAGCACGGCCTGACGCAGCTTGGCCTCGCCTCCGCTGATTACATCCACTTCGCTAAGATTCGTATTAATCCAGCGCAGGCCAAGCGCCGAGTCCTGACGAAGCTTCTGGAATACTTTATTAATCCCGGCGTTCTGGATCAGATTGCCGCCGCAGCCTATCGGACTGTGGATAACCATAATCGCATCTCTGAGCGAGCTGATCATGCCAAGGCTGAGGTTAAGCTGGCAGCCCTGGGTTTGGGAGAAGGTGCGTTTGCTGGCATAAAGGCAGCCTTTCTTGGAATCCTTGGACAGATCGCCGCAGGTTCCTCCATAAGCCTGGCAGGCCATCAGACGATCTTCACGCACCGGCGGTACTTTATGTTTGATATAATCCACTTTCGCAAACCTCCTAAATGATATGATTGTGATGCTATCCGCTTGTTAACGATGTGCGACAACCAGACTCAGAACATCCTCGGCAAGAGTCAATCCGCCAGTATATCCGGCATACGCCCGATTCAACACGACACGGTTGGAGATCGGATAAGTGACCGGCAGCAGCGGCACCTTGAATTGTTCCGCCGTGTCGCGTTCCATGACGCTTCCCAGAATAACGCCGGGCGCAAAGCCCTTATGATATTTTTGCCCCTGGTTCTGCGGCCAGTGACGGTTGATATGTCCTACCACGCTTGAGGCATCCTCATCGAATACAACTTCCGGACGCAGCCCGGATTCGTAATCACCGAAGGTAGCGAGCACCCGTTCCTTCTGCTCCTCTCCCAGAATGTCGGTAATCACAACCAGTTCTGGCAGCCAGCCGATATCGTCGGCGAGAAACCGCGTTATCGCCTGGGTGTAATTGGGATCGCCGACCACAGTCGCATAACGCTGGAAATCCAGGTCGTTGTACACATCGGCCAGACGCTCCAGGTACGGATAATAGGCTTTTCTCTCCTCCTGGATCAATCTCTCGATCTTCAGCTCATCGACGCCGAGAGCCTTGCCCACTGTACGGAGGAAACGCGAAGTCCCGTGATCGCCGATCGGCAATTGAACCGTCAGGTAAGGAACGCCATGCACCTCTTCGAATACTTTGGCCGCTTCGATCCCGTAGGAGTCCGACACGACGATGTTGAGGCTCGCCTTGGCGGCATTTTTCAAATTGTCCAGAGTCTCGCCCTGGCCGAAGAACGTGTTGGTCTCGAAGCCCAGCTTCTTGAGCAGCGCCTTCAGTACGCCGAGATTGCCTTTCCAGAACACGTCCTGCATGGGAACCACGCCCCACAAATTCACCGTGCCCGGGTCTTTTACCGTAGTCTTCTCTACAAAATCGCGGAACAGCGTCTCAAGAACCAGCTCGTAGCCATAATAAGAATTTCCTTTGAAGCTGACCGTTTCCGCTGCCAGCACCGGTAATTTTCCGCCCTTGAAGCGTTTGGTTACCGCATGAACATTGTCGCCGATCATTTCAACCATGCAGCCTGTAACGACAAAATATAAATCCCCGTCCATGACCTTCAGCGTGTTCTCGATCTGCTCCTGCAGCCGGCCTTCGCCGCCGAATACAATGTCCCGTTCGGACACGTTGGAGCTTGGGAGCGCTTGTCCGCCGCAATAATTGCCGCCGTTGTAACCCGACGCTCCGCTCAAGGCTCCCGCCAGGTTGCCTCCGCAGCCGGACGAGGAATGAAGAATCGGAATCGCCCGTGGCAATGACTGGATGGTGCCGATCGCGCCGCCAAGGGCGCATACGTAACGCGGTCTTTCAATGACTTTACTCATGACAATCCTCCTGTTTGCGCCGGTTCCTGAAACAATACGGTGGACAAGTAGCGTTCGCCGGTATCCGGCAGCAATACGACAATATTTTTACCCTTGTTCTCTTTCCGTTTAGCCAACTGAGAGGCCGCAAAGACAGCCGCGCCCGAGGAGATGCCAACCAGCAGTCCTTCCGTGCTGGCCAGCTCCCGCGCCGTTACCAGCGCTTCTTCGTTGCGCACCTTGTACACCTCGTCGATGACTTCCCGGTTCAAAATGAGCGGAACGAATCCGGCGCCAAGCCCCTGAATTTTGTGCGGACCGGGATTTCCGCCCGAGAGAACCGGAGAATCAAACGGCTCCACAGCCACAATCTGCACATTCGGATTCCGTTCTTTCAGCACTTCGCCCACTCCGGTTATCGTTCCTCCGGTTCCGACTCCGCTGACGAAGATATCTACTTTACCATCCGTATCCCGCCAAATTTCCTCGGCAGTTGTCTGACGGTGAATTTTAGGATTGGCCGAATTATTGAACTGTTGCAGAATGAAGGAATTCGGGGTGATCGCCGCCAGCGCCTCCGCCTTGCGTACAGAGCCTTTGATGCCCTCTGCTCCGGGGGTCAATACCAGCTCCGCGCCCAGCGCCTTCAGCAGATTGCGCCGCTCCAGACTCATGGTGTCCGGCATGGTCAGGATCAGCCGGTATCCGCGGGCCGCAGCTACAAATGCAAGCGCGATTCCGGTATTGCCGCTTGTAGGCTCTATCAGAACGGTGCCGGGACCGATCAGGCCCTGCTCCTCCGCATCCTTGATCATCGCGTAGCCGATCCGGTCCTTTACGCTTCCTGCCGGATTGAAGTATTCCAGCTTTGCAATTACCGACGCACCAAGCTTATGTTCCTCGCTGAAAGCTTTGAGCTCCAACAGCGGAGTATTGCCAATCAGATCCGTCAGTTTACTAGCGATTCTTGTCATTCCATGTTCCTCCATTTCAATTGGCACTACAAAAGTTGCAGGTTAAAAAAGAGACTTGTCCCGGCCATGAATGGTCAAGTCAAGCCTCCAGTGAACTGGTTGGCATGAAAATAAATGAAAATAGCAATGAATGTGATATTAATCACATATTGGCGGATTAAAAAAGGAAGCTAAGCGCTCCAAAAGGTGTAGGAGGCTCAGCTTCCGGTTAACCGGTCAGCTTATTGCTCAATTCATATTATTTCAATGTGAATTAATGGATAATGTGGATTATAGAGAAGATTGCCCGGTCTGTCAATGAACTTTTTTCAATTTTTTCAATTTTGCTTTCAGCTAAAGGAAATTCCGAAAATATCGCGAAATACTAGGCAAACTAAACAGAAGAGGTGTCACTATGCACTCATGGGCTTATCCCTTGGGAACATTTATTCCGGAAGAGCAGCCAACTGCGGAGCACCGTGAGCAATGGATGGAGGACATTGCCTGCATACCGGACCTGCTTCGGTCGACTGTGCGCAATCTAACTCCCGAACAGCTGCTCACACCCTATCGGCCCGGCGGCTGGAATGTCCGGCAGGTTGTGCATCATTTGGCCGATAACGATATGAATGCCTATATTCGTTTTAAACGGGCCTTAACGGAAAATGCCCCTGTCGCCGGTTCGTATCGGGAAGATTTATGGGCGGAACTGGGCGATTATCAAGCGACGCCTGTCGAAAGCTCACTAATTCTTCTCGATTCGCTGCACCAGCGGTTTGTCGTCCTGCTTCGCTCACTGGCGCCGGAGCAATTTCAACGCACTTTTACGAGTCCGACTCATGGTGAAATGACACTGAATACGGCCATGCAAAGGTACGCTTGGCACGGGAGACATCATATCGCGCAAATCGAATCGCTAATAGATCGAATGGGCTGGGTCAAAGATACATCTTCCGGCAATCCGACAATTCTATGACAATCGTTGAGCAAAGCTTGAGCATCAGAGATTTTGTGGCGGAGGACTAGATGGACGTACACGAGGGGGACACCTGAGAGAACATATGTACTATGGCGGTTTGGAGGTTCAGCGTTTCCTGCGCCAGCGCTTCATCGTCACTTCCGTCTTGAATCCGATCGCTTCGTAGAAAGGCTGCACCGGACCCGTATACGCCTTGACCGCACACATTGCTCTCAGCCGGTTCAAGCCTTCATAGATGACCGCCCTGCCCAGACCGAGCCGCCGGTAATCCACGTGAGTGCCAACAGGCTCAAGCATACCGATCCGGTTGCTGTCGTCCCAAAATATATTGCAGAAGGACACCACCTCCCCCCGTCCGTTGACGGCGGCCAAATCCAGCTCGGGGCGGTAGCCGGGCGCCTTCCGCAGCTCTCCGTAAGATTCCAGCGTCCATTTCGCGTCTTCCGTATGCGGATAGTTAAAAGCCATAATATGGCCGACAGCCTTATCCCGGTCACTCAGGCTCTGCCCGTCATGCAACGCAAATCCCGGCGGCAATTCCGCAGTAAAGTCCCGGTCCAGTTCAATCGAAACGACCGTATCGCCTCCGGGCGCCTGCACATATCCCCTGTCCTTGACCAGCGCCTCCAGGCTTGACATAAACTCGGGAATAACCAAATGAATAACGTTGTTATGCGAAATATTATGATCCGCCAGCACTTCGTAATAATCCAGCATTTCGGCCACCAGGCTCTCGTGCGGATGCAGAGTATCCAGCTGAAAATACATATCCCCATCCAGGCAAGCGACACCGGCAAGCTGACCGCTTTCATCCTCCCACAGTCCAACCTGCCGTTCCCACTCTTCAAGCCTCCCGTTCCTTGCTTCCCCGAAAAAAATCTCGAACTCCCAGCGGTCGATCAACCAGCTGTTCGGCCGCTTCAGCCTGGAATAGCTGTCCATGAGAAACCGGCGCACCTTCATCATATCTTCCCGCCGGTAGCCGCGGTATTTTAAATTCATGTAAATTCCTCCCCTCTCATGTTCCAGCATACCGCCGGCTTGAGCATTCGTATATTCCGACAACGGGTATAACGGTTCTTGCCTTATGAACAAGAAAGCGAGCGGCTTTCCGCCGCCCGCCCGAAATCAGGACTTGGCGTATACGATTTTTTTGATCGTTTCCTGGGACAATCCATAGATCTCCGCCAACCGGGTAATGGATATTCCATGATGAAAGCGATTGCGTATTTCCTCGTTGCGTGTCCGATAGTAAGCAGCCCCTCCCGAATTCTCTCCCCATTTTTTCCGCGGTCCATGGCACTTGGGGATATAGAGAATTCCTCCATCCACATACCGCTGAATCTCTTTGAGCAGTTCCTTCGGAAGAATTTCATCGGCTTTCAAATATTTCATACGGCTCCCGCTCCTTAAAATAAAGAATGATATTTTAAGGGCAAAGCCGGCGGGTATAAACCGCTGTCACAACCATACAGGCGAATAATCACCGCTCCATGCAAGCTTCGCCTTGTTTATACCGCAGGCTTTGCATGGAGCGTAAATGAGTACGAAATCAATAATCTGGTACATTTCCCTCACCCCCTTGACGCCCGACTCTTTCGATAACCGCTCCGGATACGCGCCCTTCATTTGAAGCATTCGATGCGGCCGTCCTGCGGCGCGCGGCTTAGCTGGTATTGCTTTGGCGTAATGCCAAACTGTCTCTTAAACAAGGCGATGAAGTGAGATATATTATCGTAGTTCAGGTGCATCGCAGCCTCCGTAACCGTGCGCTCCAGCAGCAGCTGCCTGGCGAGCTTCATTTTCTCACGGGTAATGTATTCGAGCGGCGCCAGACCCGTTATGTTTTTGAAGAGATGTGTAAAATGAGTGTGCGACATATTGTAGCTGCCCGCCAGCTCTTTCACCGACGCAATGGTCAGCAATTGCTCGTGAATATCGCGGATCGCGCGGAATACGGGATGCTTGCTGTCGTTGTGCAGGTTTAGCCGGAAGGCCCGGATGCGCAGCAGATGATAAGCCAGCTCCTGCGCCGCAAGGTCGACAAGAAAGAATTTGCTCTCTCCGGAGTAGGCCATGTAAGTCTTCATCCTGCCGACCGCCTTAACCACAGGGTCCATCTCTTCGCTCTTCAGTCCGCACCGTACGACATCCCCGGCGGTCGCTTTCTCCTCAAGCCCGAATTCCTCCCCCACCACCGGCTCCAGGCGTTCGATCAGCTCGTCGCCCAGCTCGAATACAAGCGCTTTCGTCGGGCGTTCTATGGACATTTCGACGGAGGAGTGCGGCGGGAGCAGAATCATTTCGTCACGCCCGTACTGAAAGCTCTCCGTTTGATTGATCCGCACCTCCTTCTCCCCATCCAGAATCGTGCACAGCTTCGAGCATTCGTAGGAAGCGTACTGCTCGTAGTAATGCTCCGGCAGATCATAATATAGAATCCGGATCAAATCGGTTTGAAATCCGTAATGCAATTCGTCGTACCGGCTAAAGCTCTTCAAAAGCTTCTCCATGCGTCCCTCCTGAAGTTTCGTGTATTTTTCCGCAGTTTCGGTTAGTTTTTTCGGGGGCAAAGCCTTATTTTAAATATTAGAGCAAGGATAACACAATATTTTCCAACCAACAAATAGCGAGGTGCCGAAATGACAGGTAAAGCGAAATTTATGATGCCGGGAATGAGTCTGATGGGTTCGGGAGCGCTGGCGGACGCGGGTGCAGAAATCGGCAAGCTTGGCTACAAAAAAGCGCTTGTCGTTACCGACAAGCCGCTCGTGGACATCGGAATAGCGGCCAGAGTCACGGACATGCTGACTCAAAATGGAATCGGCTCCGCTGTATACAGCGGAACGCAGCCGAACCCTACCGTGACGAATGTGCGTGAAGGTCTGCGGCTGTACAAGGATTCCGCGTGTGACTGCGTGATCTCTCTCGGCGGGGGATCGCCGCATGACTGCGCCAAGGGAATCGCCCTGCTGGCCGGGAACGGGGGAGAAATCGGAGATTATGAGGGCGTGGACATTTCCGCAGAGCCCGCAGCTCCGCTCATCGCCATCAATACAACGGCCGGAACGGCCAGCGAGATGACGATGTTCTGTATCATCACCGATGAGGAACGCCATATCAAGATGGCGATTGTCGACAAGCATACGACTCCGCTGATCGCGGTCAATGATCCCGACCTGATGATGGCGATGCCCAAATCCCTGACCGCCGCGACCGGCATGGATGCGCTGACGCATGCAATCGAAGCGTACGTCTCCATCAACGCCACTCCAATTACCGATGCTTGCGCTCTTAAAGCGATTAATCTGATCCGGGATTATCTCGTTCGGGCTGTGGACGACGGATCGGACAAGGAAGCGCGCGAGCAAATGGCCTACGCCGAGTTCCTGGCCGGCATGGCGTTCAACAACGCGGGCCTGGGCTATGTCCACGCCATGGCGCACCAGCTCGGAGGCTTCTACAATTTGCCGCACGGAGTCTGTAACGCCATCCTCCTGCCACATGTTGAGCGGTATAATCTGGCGAAGGCTTCGTCCCGGCTGAGGGATGTCGCCGAGGCGCTCGGACGGAATACGGAAGGCGACACTGACGAAGAAGGCGCGCTGCTTGCGCTTCAAGCCATTGAGGTGCTGGCGCAGCGGGTCGGCATCCCGTCCGGGCTGTCGGAGCTTGGCGTGAAGCGGGAGGACTTCCCGGTGCTGGCCGCCAATGCGCTTAAGGATGCATGCGGCGTGACCAATCCGGTTCAAGGCTCGCACGAAGAGATTATGGAAATTTTCGAGCACGCCATGTAATGATGTAAGCAGCACTTATACCCGCTCGTCCTCCTCTCTACCATATAGATGGACGAACCCATCCTCCGCTTGTGGGAGGGTGGGCTTTTTGGGCTTCATGCTTCGGCGCACGCTCCAAATAATAAAGATGGCCTTGCCGATCTTCTGAATTATAGCTCCTTCGCGCTTTAATACGCGTCGACTTTCCGCAGGAAACCATGCAGAGCTTCCTGCTCTTCGGGGGTCAGCCCGCCCGTAATCAGCTCTTCGGATTCCGCGAACAGCTCGTCGAACTCTCTAATTAGCTCTTTCCCCCGGGGAAGAACGAACAGCCGCTTTTGGCGCTCGTCTTCCGGGCTTACACGGCGTTCGATGAATCCTTTCCTCTCCAGACCTTGCAGCATGCTGGTGATGCTGGCCCCTCTGCGCTGGAAGACCTGCTCCAGATCCTTCTGGATAATGCCCTTCTCTTCATTCGCGGAGATATGCGAAATCATTCTGCCCTGCTGGGAATTCAGGCCATATTCGGCCAGCCGCTGGTCGGCCCTTCTTTTTAACCGGATACCGATGGAGCGGATCAAAGCTTCGAAATGACGATCATCAGCAGCTTATTGCCAAGGACCACCGCTCCGTACAGCACGGCGAGCGCAGGATGGTTCATTCGCAGCAGCAGAGCCGCCGGCAGGCCAAACATCAGAAGTTCCAGCAGTTGATGCAGCGGAGCCGGCAAAGCAAAAGTCGCCTTGGGAGCGCCCAGCAGTCCCCAGAGAACAGCCGCAGCCAGCGGCAGACCGATGCCAAGCGCCCTCTGACTCCATGCGCCCCACCCCAATCGGTAGCCATAGAACCCGTAAACGGTCAAGACCACCAGTTCCAGCACAAAACGAAGCCCAAGGTTAAACATCTTCAGCGTTTCAATCATGATACACTCATCTCCTGTCCTCTTGCTTGATGTAAAATCGCCTGTAAAAACAAAAACTAATGCTATTAGTTTAAATATAAACTAATAGCATTAGTTTTTCAAGTTTTTTTATTATCAGGTTTAGGGCCGACTCATGCGAGGCGATGTCCCGGCGTGCAGATTGGGCGGACGCCCTGCCCCTGACAGCGGGATCATTCCTGCCAGGGCGCAAGGCGAAACGGCCTCTGCCCTTGTCTTCGTCCCCTGCTCAGCCAAACTGCCAGGCCGTCAGGCTCAGGCTTCCCCATTGGTAGCTGCGGTGAAGCAGCTCCGCTGTCCGTGCACCATCCCCGCTTCCCATCGCCAGCAGCAACGGGATGAAATGCTCGCTCGTCGGCACAGCCCGCTCGGCGTATGGAGCAAGCTCCCGGTAGCGGAACAGCTCCTCCAGATTCCAGTCCTTCAGACGCTTCTCGATCCAGGTATCGAATTCGGCTGCCCAGGCATCCACGGATTCGGCTCCGGCGCCCCACTTGATCTGCCGCAGATTATGGACGATTCCTCCGCTGCCGATAATGAGAACGTCCTGCTCCCGCAGCTCGGCCAGCGCTTTTCCAATCTCATACTGCTGCGCATTGTCCAGATAACGGTTCACAGACAGCGCCACGACGGGAATGTCCGCATTCGGATAGATTAGCTTAAGCACGGCCCAGGAGCCGTGATCAAGCCCCCGGTCCGTATCCGGTACAGCTGGAATCCCCGCGCCGTTGAGCAGCGACAGCACCTGTTCGCTAAGCGAAGCGTCCCCGGAGGCCGGATACGTCATCCGGTACATTTCCTCCGGAAATCCGGAGAAATCATAGATCGTACCGTGCGTGTCAACCGCGCTGACCTGCTGAACCGTATGCTCCCAGTGGGCCGAGAAGATCACAATGGCTTTCGGCTTACGCGGCAGCGTGGCGGCAAAATTTTTCAGAAATGAGGTATATTCATGATCTTCAATAACAAGCGAGGGCGCGCCATGCGCGAAAAAGTAAGACGGCATCATATCGGTTCACTCCTTTACATGTGAGTTAAGACTGTCTTCCCGTAAAAAGGTCAGCAATTCCTGGCGGTTCGCTCCGGTCACTTCATGCCCGCAAGGGTAGGTCCGGAAGATCACACGGTCGTTAAGAGAATTCAAATACGCCGCCGTCTCATGACCAATCTTGATAGGAAATACAGGATCAAATTCGCCGTGCGAGATAAAAATGGACATGTTCGTAACACTCTGCAGCGGATATTCCGTTTTGACGAAATCGGGGACATAACCGTTTAGCGCCACGATCCCTTTGATTCTGTCACCCATAGTCAGCGCAAGCGTCATCGCGAGAATCGCCCCCTGGCTGAAGCCAAGCACGTAGCGCCGCTCGGGATCAACCGCATATTGTTCCGAAGCATATTCAATAAAAGCCTCCAGCCTGGCAACCGCCCGGTCGAACAGTTCGCGGATCGGATTCCCGAGACTTCTCAGCTCATAATATTGATAGCCCTGGCCCATGGGCAGGTCGCCGCGAATGCCGATCAGAATGAACTCATCTTTAAGCGGCTCCGCCAAACCCAGCAAATCCCGCTCGTTCGAGCCTTTCCCGTGAAGTGCGAACAGTACCGGATACCGCTCGCCTTCCTTATAGCCCTCCGGCAGCACAACGGTGTATTCGTAAGGAATATCCATCAGCTTTGCTCCCCTTTGTGAAAGAGCACGCGATCCAGAGACAGACCCGTCGAGCCGGCAACCGCCAGATACAGCGCGATCAGAATATAGGCCAAATCCAGCTCATATCCCGCCGATTGCCCATTGCCGAGCAGACCTGCAGGCAGCTTCGCGGTAAAGATTGCGCCGAGGAGCACGATAATCAGCAGCAGCGATACATAGCGGGTGAGCAGACCCAGGATCAGCATAATTCCGCCAATTAGTTCAATGCCCGCCACGACATAAGCCATAAAGCCGGGAATGCCGATACTGTCGAACCATCCCGCAACGTTGCCAAGCCCCATTTGCAGCTTGCTGATTCCGTGAGCCAGAAATAAAATGCCGAATACCACTCTCATCAAAATCGTCACCGTGTTTTTCATTATTCATTTCTCCCTTCAAAATATAAGTAATATAAATATTTGTTTTGTGTAAATAAACATAATCGAAAAAATGCAGTTTGTCAATAAAAATATAGTTACTGACTATTTGTAATCTGTTAACTGATTTTCCGAGTGTTTGTCCGATTTTGTCCCTCCTGCCGCCGCCAAAAATGATAAAATATTTGAATATACATAACTTCAAGCGAGGTGACCGCCTGTGGATATCGGTTCCACGATCCGCGCCATACGCAAGCGCAAAAATATTACCATCGCCCAAATATGCGAGCAGACCGGGCTGTCGCAAGGGTTCATGAGCCAGGTCGAGACCAATAAAACCTCTCCGTCCATCGCGACGCTCGAAAGCATAGCCCTGGCGCTCAATGTCCCGCTGGCCTACCTGCTGCTGCAAAAAGAAGAGAAAATGCATATCGTGAGGAGCCATGAGCGCCCGCAGACCTCCAGCGGACCTGAGCAATTAAAGGTATTTCATCTGGGAAGAACGAAAAATATGCGGATGGTGCTGGTCGAGTTCCCGCCTGGCGCCTCCACCGGCGAAGCGCCCCGCGCCCACGAAGGCGAGGAGACGCATCTGGTTGTCAGGGGGAAGATTCTGGCCGAGCAAGGGGAAGATTCGGCGGTGCTGGAAGAAGGCGACGCATTCAGCTGGAACGCCTGTACTCCCCACAAGGTCCGGAATATCGGGGAGGATACCGCCCTTGTGCTGGTCGCCGTATATACCGAGGAGCAGGAGGACTGGAAGCTGATGTAACGGATGGCTGAATATGCGGCGGTGAAGTAATTGTGAAAAAAGCGGCTGGACGAAAGTTAAAATTCTGTTATTATGATAATGATTCTCATTATCATAATAAGGAGTGCCTGATCCATGCTGCCTTCGAAACTATCCCCGGCGTCCGGGATCGGACGCTGGACACTGCATTTGCACCATGCAGAGCTCACTCATGTCAAGCCTGCCCGGAAACTGACCCAGTTGATGGTCACTCAGACCACAATTCTTGTTCTGCTGGAAGGCGAATGCCTTCTTAAAAAAGGTAAATCCGCTTCCCGCATGCGAATGGATACGGTATATATCATCCATCCCGAGAGCACTTATCAGCTGATGGCGGAGGGGGATTCCCCGCTTGTCGCCGTTCTCCGCGTCAGCCTATACGAGCCTGCCTGCGGTCAATCCGGATGGCTTAAGGCCATAACGGGCGAGGCGCTTCTCCTCCTTCCCGAAGAAGCGCCATTTCATGCCCAGGGTGTTCCCGGCGACCGCTGCCGGGCCATCTGCGCTTACCTCCGTTCCGGCGATCCCCTGCTCGGACTGCGCGCGCAGATCGAGACGATGGAACTGCTGATTGAAGCCTCCTCCTCCGCTGGCGCCGGCCGGAAGGACGACGACGGACTGGACCGGGCCAAGCGCTACATCGAGGAGCATCCTGCCGAGCCTATGAGCATACATCAGCTGGCCGGGCTTGCCGGGCTAAGCTCCAGGCATTTTTCCGAATGCTTCAAGAAAGCCTACGGCAAAAGCCCGCACGAATATATTACCGGGGTGCGTCTTTCCAAAGCCAAGCGGCTGATGCTCCGCTCCGGGCGCAAGCTGAAGGATATTGCCCATGAGGTCGGATACGTGGACGAGTTCTATTTCAGCCGCGTATTCAAGAAAGAATTCGGCTTCTCCCCCTCGCACTACATAAGCAGGCGCAAGCGCAAAATCGCCGCCTATGGCTCCGCGTCCACCTTGGGCTATTTGCTCCCGCTCGATCTGCTGCCTTACGCGGCTCCGCTGCATCCCAAATGGACCGACTATTATTTGAAACGCTACGGCGCGGATATTCCCTGTCATCTCGACTACGGCCTGTCGGACGAATCCGATGACTCCGCCATCGCCCTGGTGGCGGAGTCGCAGCCCGAGCTGATTCTGTGTCCGTCCGGAACGGGCGGATGGGAGCAAAGCCGGCTGTCGGCCATCGCGGAAACGCTCGTTCTCCCTTCCGACACGGCGGGCGCCTGGAGAAGCGGTCTTCGCCGCCTGGCAAGAACCATGGGCATGGAGACCGAGGCCGAAAGCTGGATCGCGGATTTTGACCGGCGCACCAAGCTGGCCCGAACAGAAATCGCCGGGGACGAGGGCGCTCCTTCCGTTCTGTTCGTGCGAATGGTCAGGAACCGGCTGTGCGGCCTGGGGTCGGAAGGCATTCTCGATTTTGCGTACAACGAGCTTGGCCTCCGGCGGCCGCTATGCGCTCCTCCCGACGGAAATCTCAAAGCGGCCGTCAACCTCAAGGATCTTGATGCGGACGATGTGGATTTCGTATGCATTCTGGTCCGCCAGGACTCCGAAACGCTGGAGTATTGGAATCGTCTTACCCGTTCCCCGCAGTGGCGCTTACTCTCCGCTGTGCAAGAGCGGCGGATTCATCTTCTGTCCTCCAGCCCATGGAGAGAATATTCACCGACTTCACTTACGCGAATCAGGACGGAGCTTGTGTCGGAATTTGCTGAAAAAAAGTCCATGCCGAATCCTCTCTCTGTCTATGGCGGTTAAAGAGCGCCGCGTCTATCATAATGATTGAGAATAGTTCTCATTCATTATGAAGGGAGGCAAACAAAGATGAAGAAAGCTTTTCCCGGCATGATCCTTGCAGTTATCCTTGCAGTCCTTTCGGCCTGCGGAAATCAGTCAAGCGGAGGCGCGGCGGCAACTAGTCCAAGCGCTTCCCCCTCGCCTGCTGCGGAAGCTCCGGCTTCCAGTGAACCGGCAAGCGGCACAAGAACGATCAAATACCTTGACACCGAGTACACGGTTCCGGTCTCGGCGGAGCGAATTGTCATTACAGGCGCAATGGAGGCAATGGAGGACTCCATTCTGCTCGATATTCATCCGGCGGGAGCCATTTCGGTCGCCGGAAAATTCCCGCCGCTGTTCGCTTCCATTACGGATAAGGCGGAATCCATCGGGGAGAAGACCGAGCCTAATTTTGAGAAAATACTGTCCCTGAAACCCGATGTCATTCTGGCCACCACGAAGTTCGATGCGGCGGTGCTGGAGAAGCTGAAGCAGATCGCGCCGACCATTCCCTACTCCCATGTCTCAACGAATTGGGAAGCCAACCTGACCCTCCTTGGCGAGCTTAGCGGCAAAGAGGACAAGGCCTCCGGGCTGATCGCCAGCTACAAAGCCGACCTGGAGACGGCCAAAGGAACGCTGGGGGCACTGAGCGACAAGAAGGTGCTTCTCGTCCGCATTCGCGAAGGCGCAATTTGCATTTACGGCAAAGACCTGTACTTCAATCCCGTATTGTACGGAGAACTCGGTCTGAAGCTTCCTGATGAAATCGCGGCGGCCAAAAAGCAGGAAACGGTATCCATTGAAAAATTCGCGCAGATCAACCCCGATGTCCTGTTCATTCAATTCTCCGAGGACGAAAATCCGGAAGCGACCGGAGCCCTCGACGAGTTGCAGAAGAATCCGATCTTCCAGAGCCTGAATGCCGTGAAGAACGGCAAAGTGTTCGTCAACACCGTCGATCCGCTGGCGCAGGGCGGCACTGCGTACAGCAAAATCCAGTTCCTGAAAGCCTTCCTGGAAAAAACGAAATCCTGAATATAGGTGTTCACAATGACCAATCATTCCAAGCTGCCGGCGGTTATCCTCGCGATAGCGCCGGCAGCCGCATTATTGACGGTAGTCCTGTCCGTGCTGTACGGGACCAAGGATATTTCGGCCGCCGAGGTATGGCGGGCGGTCGTATCCTTCGATCCCGGCGATGTCAACCACCAGATCATTCTGCATTCCCGTTTGCCGAGAGCCTTGGGCGCGCTGCTTGTCGGAGCCTGCCTGGCCGTGTCCGGCGCGGTCATGCAGGGCATTACCCGCAACGACCTGGCCTCGCCTTCTCTACTGGGCGTGTCGGACGGCTCCATATTCGCGGTGACCCTGTGCATGATCTTCGCTCCGCAGCTCAGCGGAAGCGGCCTTATTCTGGTATCCATGACCGGCTCGCTGTTTGGGGCGGCGCTTGTATTCGGCATGGGCCATCTGTTGCCTGGCGGGAACGCTCCCGTAACGCTCGCCATCCTTGGCACGCTGACCGGCATGTTCCTTAACGGCTTGTCGGACGCAATCGCCATGTACTATCACATTCCGCAAGCCGTCAGCTTCTGGTACAACGCCCGGCTGTATCAGATCGATCCCGGGCTGATCCGGCTGTCCTTGCCGTTCGCGGCGGCGGGTCTGGCGCTGCTGATGGTGCTGTCCAGGTCCATCTCCGCGCTCTCGCTCGGGGATGAAGTGTCGGCGGGACTCGGACAGCGCGTCAGGCTTGTCAGGGGCTTCACGATGCTGGCCGTGGCGCTCTTGTCCGGCATTTCGGTCGCGCTTGCGGGCAAAATCGCATTCGTCGGCCTGATCGTCCCCCATATCGCCAAAATGCTGGGCGGAAGCGACTACCGCCGGAGCATCCCGCTTTCCGGCGTGCTCGGCGGATTGTTTCTCGCTTTCTGCGACATTTTGTCACGGTTCATCAATTTCCCGTTCGAGACGCCGATCGGTGTCGTCACCGCCTTGTTCGGCGTTCCTTTTTTCCTCTATCTGATCCGGAGAAAGGGAGGCAAGAGCCATGCATAGAGAATCCCTTCCCCGTTATGGGGCGGTCCTCGCTTCCGGCCTGGCCGCCATCGCCCTGTTCGTCATTCTCGGACTTACGAATGGAGAAATGCATTTATCCGTTTCAGAGGTGCTCTCCTCGCTGCTAGGAATATCGAAGCAGCCGGAGCATCACCTCGTTATCTTCGGGTTCAGACTGCCGCGAATCGTGCTTGGAGCGATTCTGGGGCTTGCGCTGGGCATCTCCGGAGCGGCGGTTCAGAGCCTGACCCGCAACAGCCTTGCCGATCCCGGCATTCTCGGCATCAATGCCGGGGCGGGAATGTTTGTCGTCCTGTTCATGTAT
>NZ_ASSC01000361.1 GCF_000520735.1 Paenibacillus forsythiae T98 | reverse complement strand
AGCTGCCGCCGGATGTGATCCGGCTTTCCCGAGAGAAACAAGCCGGTGCGGCAAGTACGGCTTACCCTGTTATTCATGGCGATTTCCTTCTTTCTCTTGAAGTTTGCTATAATACACCGTATGCAGACCCGAAACAAAGGAGACCTGTAAAATATGGAAAAACAAGGAACTGACGTGAAAAAAGCATGGCCGTCCAATCCGGCGCTGGACGAGACGACCGTATCTACCCAGCCTATTTTTGAAGGCAAAATCATTACGCTTCAGGTGGACACTGTGACCCTGCCGGACGGCAATACCGCAACCCGGGAAGTGGTCAAGCATCCGGGGGCGGTGGCCATCCTGGCCTTGAATAAGGGCAAAATGCTCGTTGTCGAGCAGTTCCGCCAGCCGATGGGCCGAACGGAAGTGGAGATTCCGGCAGGCAAGCTGGACCCCGGCGAAGATCCGCTGAAAGCTGCGGCCCGGGAATTGCAGGAGGAGACGGGCTTTCACGGCGGAGATCTGTTCTTGCTAAAATCGTTCTACACCTCTCCGGGCTTCGCCGACGAGATTATTCATCTGTATGTGACGGAGAATGCGCAGAGCGGAGAAATGTCGCTGGACGAGGACGAGTTCCTGGTCGTGACGGAGTTGACGCTGGAGGAAGCGTACGAATATATTGCCGACGGGCGGATTGCCGACGCGAAGACGATGCTGGCGGTCTATGCCTGGCATTTGCATACGCTGACCGGCAAATGGAACTAGAGTGGAAGTCGGCTCCGGCGAGCCAAAATGAGGCTGCGGTTGTGCCGTCTGCTACGGCGGACAGCACACAATCCCGATCGGCGCCGGCCCTTGTCCGCACTTACTGCGACCTGCATGTTCATATTGGC
>NZ_ASSC01000360.1 GCF_000520735.1 Paenibacillus forsythiae T98 | reverse complement strand
CGGCCTCGGCGGCCCCTTCCGGCGAAAATTCCGGAAAGTATGCGCCAGCCAGCGCCGCCAGGACGGATGGGTCCGGAAGGGATGGATGTCCGTTATTCGTAGTCATAGTAATTACCCACATCCACATCCTCCAGCACACCTACCGCGTCATCCGCAAGGATGGCGGCAGAGCAGTACAAGGAGAGGAGATACGAGCCGACACCCTGCTTGTCGATGCCTGTGAAACGAACCGAAAGGCCGCGGGACTGCTCGCCCGGAAGCCCCGTTTGATACAAGCCGAGCACGCCCTGCTTGCTCTCTCCGGTGCGGACAAGCAAAATATTCGTTTTGCCCGCCTGGCCTTTCGGGTTCTTATGACCGTCGACGAACAGCTTGTCCGTAGGAATAATAGGGATGCCTCTCCAGGTCAGGAAATGCGCGCCGAAGATTTGCACCGTTTGCGGCGGAACGCCGCGTCTTGTGCATTCCCGGCCGATGGCCGCGATAGCCCGCGGGTGAGCCAGGAAATAGGAAGGCTCCTTCCACACCTTGGAGATCAGCTCGTCCAGATCATCCGGCGTCGGCGCGCCGTTGCGCGTTTGAATGCGCTGGGACGGGGCCGCATTTTTCAGAAGACCGTAATCGTCGCTGTTGATGAGCTGGCTCTCCTGTCTTTCCTTGATGCTCTCGATGGCCAGGCGCAATTGCTCCTGAATCTGGTTAAACGGGCTGCTGTATATGTCCGATACGCGGGTATTGACATTGATAACCGTCGAAATGGAGTTCAGCACATATTCGCGCGGGTTCGCGCTATAATCGACGAAGCCTTCGGTAATGTTCGAGGTGTCGCCGGTGCTGCACAAAATATCGAGCGGCGTATCGCCTTCCTGCACCTTGTTAAGCCGGTAAATCCCGGTTTCAAGCCCTTTCCATTCGAACAGCCTTGTGATCCAGCGCGGCGTAAGCGAATCGAATTGAGGTGCGGATTTAGTTACATTTGCCAGTTGATATGCTGCCGACGAACCGAGCGCCGGCACGGCCAGATTTCCATTGTTTTGTTCGGCCATAGAGAATCCCCCTTAAATTAAAATCATAATGAAAAAATATATAATATGGCCCATCGCCGCAGCGATATGTACTTACCTCCAGGAGCGAGTCGGCAATGCGCCAAACCGTCCGATCCGGCGGCCTCCCGGCTCATGTGTATCAAGCGCCATGGTTCGGCAATGGGCCTACTATAAATAAGTTTATAAGTCAGATTTTGCGTCAGTACTGCGCTATCCGGGGATCGATCTCCTGAGCCCATGCGTTCATGCCGTCTTTCAAATTCAGCAGTCTGCCGGTATAGCCGGAGTCCCGCAACGTGCGGATCGCCATCACGCTGCGCTGCCCGATTTTACATATGACGACCGTATCGCGCTCTGGATCAAGCTCCGCTTTCCGGCGAACGATCTGTCCGAAGGGAATGGCTTTGGTGTCCGGCAGCTTGCCCATCGCAAGCTCATGAGGCTCCCGGATGTCCAGGATCTGCACCTGCTCCCCGCCATCGAAGCGTCTTTTCAGTTCGGCGGCCGTAATCTCCTCAATCGGCTCTTCCTCGGCAGGCTTCTTCAGACCGCAAAATTCTTCATAATCAATAGGGGATGTAATGGTAGGATGTGTTCCGCAAATGGGGCAGTTCGTATCCTTGCCGAGCTTAAGCTCCCGAAACTTCATCTTCAGCGCGTCGAACAGCAGCAGACGATTGATTAGAGGCTCACCTTTGCCAAGGAGCAGCTTGATCGTTTCATTCGCCTGAATGCAGCCGATGATACCGGGAAGGACGCCGAGAATGCCGCCTTCCGAGCAAGTGGGGACCAGTCCGGCTGGAGGCGGCTCCGGATACAGGCAGCGGTAACAGGCCCCCTCCTGCGCGTAGAACACGCTGACCTGCCCCTCGAAGCGGAATACGGAGCCGTACACGTTCGGCTTGCCCAGTAACACGCAGGCGTCATTGACCAGATAGCGCGTCGGGAAATTATCCGTGCCATCCACAACGACATCATAATCCTTGATAATGTCGAGGGCGTTCTGACTGGTCAGTCTCTGCTCAATGGCAATGACATTGACTTTCGGGTTAATGCTCTTGATCCGGTCCTTGGCGGATGCGATCTTCGGCCTGCCAATATCGCGCGTGCCATGAATGATCTGCCGCTGCAAGTTCGTTTCATCCACGAAATCAAAATCGACAATGCCGAGCGTCCCGACGCCCGCGGCCGCCAAATACATGGCGACCGGCGCGCCAAGTCCTCCGGTTCCGATCAGCAGAACCCGGCTTTTTTTGAGGATGCGCTGCCCTTCCACGCCAACCTCCGGCAGAATAAGGTGACGGCTGTACCGGGTAATTTCGTCTTTGGTCAGCTCGGGAAGCCCGTCAAGGTCCGGGCTCCCGCCTCCTTCCGTGTCCACGGGAGATCCGCCCGCGATGGAAGGCACAAGCATTACGTCATCGCCATCCGACAAGGCCGTCTGCAAGCCGTTCTTGTGCCGGATGTCCTCTTCGTTCACATAAATATTCACATAGCTGCGCAGCTGGCCCTGATCGTTAAACAAATGGCGCCGAAGATCGACAAATTGTTCGGTCAAAGCGGTCAACGCTTCTTCAACCGTCGCCGCCTCCACGCCGACTTCCGACAAACCGTCCGTAAAAGAGCGCAGGGCGGTAGGAATAAGCAAACTTACTGTCATACGGCTAATCCTCCCTAATAATGGTTTCAGAATGGAATGCGGAGCGGTCAGTGTTCAGCTCCCAGGAAGTCAATTCCTCAGCCTGCCCCTCCGCAACCGCAACAATCAGATAGGAGTAGGTCGGCCAGGCATGCTCCAGATCAAATGCGGAAGGACGCGCGGGATGATCGGGATGCGAATGATAGAAGCCAAGAACATCAAGCTTATGCTTCCGGGCGTACATCTCGCTTCTCATGATGTCCTCCGAAGTGATGAGGAAGCGGTTATGTCTGGCCTGCTCTTCCCGCGAATTGGAAATCGGAAGCAGCTCGGTCACCGCCTTCGACTGCTCCTCGCTGAGCAGCCCGAACACAATGCCGCAGCACTCGTGCGGATAATCCTTCTCGGCGTGTCTATTGATTTGATCGATATGCTCCTGCTTCAGATGAATCATGTCGTCTCTCCCCTTGTCCACAGCCCGTCGCTCAAATATCGAAGCCCGCTGTCGCATAGAATGGTCACGACGACTGATCCGGGAGGGACGGTAGCAGCCAGCTTCAGCGCGGCATGCACATTGGCTCCGGAGCTGATTCCGACCAGCAGCCCTTCCTCCCGCGCCAGCCTGCGCGTCATGGCGTACGCTTCCTCGGTTTCGACCTCTATCAGCCCGTCGGCCACCGTCTGGTCGTAGATTCCCGGTTTCAGCGTTGTCGCCAGGTGCTTCATACCCTCCAGACCATGCAGAGGCGAATCCGGCTGCATCGCAACGGTCTGAATAGCCGGATTCAATTCCTTCAACCGTCTGGAAGTTCCGATAAAGGTGCCCGACGTGCCCATGCCGGCGATAAAATGAGTGACCTTATGATCCGTCTGTTCCCAGATTTCCGGCGCGGTCGTCTCATAGTGGGCTTTCCAGTTCGCGTCATTATTGTATTGATCGGGGTAAAAATACCGATCCGCCTCAAGCTCCGCTATTCGTTTAGCTTCAAGCTGCGCGCCATCCGAGCTTAGCAGCGGATCGGTCTCGATAATTTCCGCGTGATACGCCCGCAAAATCCGCTTGCGTTCGACATTCGCGTTACCCGGAAGGCACAAGGTTACTTTGTACCCTAGAGCCGCGCCAATCATCGCGTAGGCAATGCCGGTATTGCCGCTCGTCCCGTCGATAATGGATTTGCCCTTGGTCAATTGCCCCGACCGGATTCCCTCCACAATCATGGCCTTTGCGGCCCGGTCCTTGACCGAACCGCTCGGATTGAGCTGCTCGGCCTTCACATACACGCTCACGTCGGTTCGCCCCAAATCCTCAGTCACACTCGCAAGACGGATAAGCGGGGTATTGCCGATAGATTCAATAATCCTGTATTGGTTATTTGCCAATGTGAAGTCCCCTAACCTGCTGGCGCTTGCGCCAGTTTTTCCGCAATAACACTATGTCCAACTAATCCTAGCAACTTTGTAGGAATAACTTGATTTCATTATAGCAGTTCGCTATTTTTCTGTCTAGCGGCTTCTTTGAAAAAAAGACATTTTCTCCTTGGAATAGACAAGTCCCGCCGGTTGCTGCTCCGTGTAAAGGTAAGCTGTGCAACACAAAGAAGCGCGGGATTCCGATGTTCGGACCCGCGCCCTTTTTAATGGGATGGCTATGTTAAATTACACTGTTGATATTTGATATTTCCGAACATTTGTTCTTTATATACTTTTTGCAATCCCATAATGAAACGATCAGCAAACTTCGACGGTCGGCTTTTTCTTGCTGAACAAACGGGCAGTTTAACCTGATAAACCCTCGCCGCCTCATGAGTTACGCCGAGCGCCAGGGCGTTTCAACTGCGATCTTACAACCTTTTAAAAGGATTGCATAATGATCTTAAGTAAAGTATATATATTTATAGCATATATTCAACAAAAGGAGAGTGTAACTTGTGCACGAAACCTGTGTTCCGACCGGCGTGAAACTAAAAGATACTGGCTTTGGATACACGTTGTCCTTAATAGGCGGTAAATATAAAATGATCATTATGTATTGGCTGTCTGAAAATAAAGTTATGCGGTTTAATGAACTAAAGCGATCTATCGGTACCATTTCCTTTAAAACGCTAAGCATCATGTTAAAAGAACTTGAGGCAGATAGCCTTATCATACGCAAGGAATTTCCCCAAGTACCTCCAAAAGTTGAATATTCATTATCTGAACGTGGTCTTTCTCTCATTCCGGTGCTAAATATGATGTGCGAGTGGGGGGAGAAAAACAGTGTGCCAGCTTTGGAGGCTGTACAGCGATAGGCATAGCTATTTTGTTTAATTGAACCTCTCATGACTAAAGTCACGAGATTCTTGGGTAGTCCCTTCAACGAAGAGAAATTTACCAAGCTAACCCTGTCGTTCCGACAGTTCGTGTAAGGATTACACAGCAAGAAGTCTTTTGCCTTCGGCAAGAATGTTCAGGCTTGCGTTAAAGTCTCGGTCGTGGTGCGCTCCACATTCTGGGCAGTCCCATTCACGCAACTTTAGGTCTTTTACATCTTTGTGCTTATAGCCACAGCAGGAGCATAGCTGCGAAGATGCGAATGTTTTACCCACAGCCACAACTATGCGACCATACCACTTCGCTTTGTACTCTAGCATGGAGCGAAACATCGACCAGGAAACCTCGCTAATTGCCTTAGCTAACTTATGATTCTTGACCATATTGGCTACCTGTAAATCTTCAATCGCAATGATGTCGTGGTTTTTGACAATATGCGTTGAAATTTGTTGCAAGTAGTCCGTACGAGCATTCGTGATTTTCTCGTGAATTCGCGCTACTTTGATGCGTTGCTTGTTCCAATTGCTGCTGCCTTTCATCATGCGTGAAAGTTTACGCTGTGCCCTTGCCAGTTTTTCTTCCAGTCTGCGAAAGAATTTAGGGTTGCCAACTACTACGCCATTGGATAGAATTGCAAAATCTTTCAAACCAACATCGATGCCAACTTCTTTGCCTGTTTTGGGCAATTCTTGGATGTTAGCTTCTACAAGCACAGATACAAAGTATTTGCCGCTTGGATGGCGTCTAATCGTAGCGTTCAGGATACGTCCTTCAACTTCACGGCTTTTAGCAAATTTCACAAGTCCAAGTTTAGGTAACTTGATCTGATTGTCTACCATTTCAATATTTCCATTCGTGTAGTTTGTTTGGTAAGACTGTACAGGATTCTTTTTACTCTTAAACTTAGGCGCATCGTTTTGTTTTTTGAAAAAGCGATGGTAGGCGTCACTCAAATTCCTCAGTGCATTTTGTAAAGAAAATTTGTCCGGTTCTTTCAACCAGTCTAGTTCTTGTTTTAGTTTTGTAAGTTCAGCAGAACATGCACCATAAGATAAGCCTTTTCCTGTTTCTTTATATGTGTCACTCCATAGGGCTAGAAAACGATTAAATACAAATCGAGCGCATCCAATCGTCTTGTTAATGAGTGTGGCTTGTTCTGGCGTGGGGTAAATGCGAAATTTGTAAGCTTTATTCACTACCATGGCTTTTCACTTCACTTTCTGATTTTGAATATACGTTCTTATCTGTGCTTCTGTATGTTCACTTCCTGTTGCAACAAAATAAGAAGGATTCCAAAGATTGCCTCCCCACAATTTCTGTCTAATCTTTGGAAACTCTTTAAACAAAAGTCTTGCGGAAACACCTTTTAATGCTTTTATCATACCCGGTATCGAATGCTGTGGTGTACAATCCACTAAAAGATGAATGTGATCGGAGTCACTTTCAATGTCAGATATTGTGAAGTTGTTATCGGATGCAATCTGAACAAGAATTTCTTTTAGTCTTACGTCTATTTCTTCGACAAGAATCTTGTGTCGGTACTTTACGCACCATACGATGTGGTACTGAATGGCATAGACATAACCACGACCATGCTTGATTTCGGACATATCATCACCTCTGGCTACAGAATAACATATGTCAGTGTTATTTTTCTATAGAAACCTTGACACTAAAGGGATTGTTGTAATAGTCACCTAAACATGTGTCGGATATTTAACGTGGCATATGCCACGCCCTATCCGAAGTTTTCTAACTCACGACTGAAGTCACGAGTTTGTGAAAACTATGCATCAAAAGAAGTATCTCCGAACAAGGAAATACTTCTTTTTTTATGGCTTCATAAAGCTGCTTTTTTAAAGGTTGTAAATAAAATCCAAATAATCTTGTGCGCTTTTTTCCAATTCGCTCGCAGATGTCTCATTTTCCGTACCGGGCACATTTTCACCCGCTTCGTTTTCCGTACCATAAAACGCAAAGAACGAACGATAATCTGCTTTGCAGTATAGGAAGGTCGTTTCAAACGGAACCAATATTTGTTCAAGTGTATACCGATATCTCCCTATTTCACTATAATCTCCTTTTTTGATTCCTGCAGAAACACCAAGTGCAACTTTGCGGTTTTTTAATTTATCGCCTTCGTTCGAACCATAAGCCCAACCGTAAGCCAATACATCGTCAAGCCATTTTTTAAGGAGAGGCGGACAATTAAACCAATATATAGGGAACTGCAATACAAGATTACCATGCGATTCAACCAATTTTTGTTCTTTTTCCACGTCTAAGTTTCCATCAGGGTAAACCTTATACAATTCGTGAACAGTATACTTTTCCGGATATTTTTCGAATTCCTCTGCCCATCTTTTATTAATGACGGATGTTTCTATGCTTGGGTGTGTTACGATAACAAGAGTCTTCAAAGATTTGCCCTCCTTATGTTTTATTTATTTCTTTTTAGAGTATAAAGATTACACTGCAAATATATAAGTATGCACTTTTATTACAGGTACTGTCATTAAGGAGAGTGCTGCACTGCACATACACAAAATGTTGTTGACAACGAATTATGAATATTCAACGACAGATACAATAGTCAAAAGAGCAGATCGCCACGGCAGTCTGCTCTTTATTAAAGTACTGACAAATTAGTAGGGATTGATAATTTTTTAAAAATTGACCTTCGAATGGGTACAACCGTGGCGGCAGAACACTTCCAGAAGCACGTATTCCGGCTATAAAAATGAAAATTTATTTCGGGGTGATCGGCATCAAAAGTTCGAGGGCACAGATTACAAAGAGATATACACCTGAATCGATTATAGGTCGCCAAGTCGTCGCTGTCGTCAACTTCCGGGTCGGTAAAGGAGATTTTCACATGCATTTCTTTATAGATATCCAGCGCGTTGCTCTGAATAACATCGCCTGTGCTCAGTCTGGCCGGCATATCAGGATTTAGAGAAAAACTCATAACCATATCCTTCATAACGATCTCAGGTTTGCGGAGAAATATTTCATACACGATTCTGTCGGCTTGTTATTCATTTTTACCATAAAATCCGGCGGCAGCTCGGGACTCCATTCACGTCCACAACTGCGCCGGCATTTACTTTGAGATGAATCAGCTCACCATCAGTCCCATCTCCGCAGCCGCTTCCTTCAGCACATCCGCATATTCGACCAGCGTCTCCCGGGACAGCCTGCTGACCGGCCCGGACACCGACAACGCGGCGGCCACCTCGCCGCTTCGCCCGATGACGGGCACGGCCACAGCGGCCGCGCCCGGCTCGCGTTCCTCAAAGCTGGTCGCATAGCCCGAGCGGATTACTTCCCTCAACTGATCCGTATATCCCTGGCGGTCAATCGCCCGCGGCCAGTCCTCGCCCTCCAGCAGCCCCCTTTGGATCTCCGGAGGAGCGTAAGCGGCCAGCACCTTGCTGGAGGCTCCGACGGACAGCGGCAGCG
>NZ_ASSC01000359.1 GCF_000520735.1 Paenibacillus forsythiae T98 | reverse complement strand
GCAGCGGCATGGCATGATCGGGCTGAGCCATCTCGGCTTCTCCATAGATCCGGAGGTTACAACGCTGCCGATGAGCCTGAACGAAGCCGGATACGAGACGGCGCTAATTGGCTTCAGCCATGAAACGATTGGCGAAGCCGGAGGCGAGCGAACCTCATCTACATATAAGCTGGGCTATGAGACGGTCCTCCCGGTGCCGGGCGACCGGGCTGCGGATGTCGCGGAGCGGGTTGTCTCTTTCCTGGAGGATAAAGCGGCGGGGCCGCAGGAACGGCCTTTTTTTGCTTCGGTCGGTTTCTTTGAAACCCACCGCGATTTCGACGAATACGCGCCGGTGGCCGATCCGGCGGAAGAGATCGTTCCGCCGCCGTATCTGCCGGATACGGAGCGGGTGCGGGAGGACCTTGCATTGCTGCACGGCTCGGTCAAGACGCTTGATCACGGCATCGCCCGTATCCTGTCCCGGCTAGACGCCTTGGGACTTGCGGAGGACACGCTGGTGATTTATACAACCGATCACGGCATCGCTTTTCCCCGGGCCAAGGGGACGCTGATGGATGCGGGCCTGGAGACGGCGCTCCTTATGCGGTGCCCGGGGACGCTGGAAGCCGGGCAGGTCAACGGCCATTTGCTCTGCAATGTGGATCTGATGCCGACCCTGCTGGAGTTTGCCGGAGCGGAGGCGTCGCAGGACTTGGATGGAGTGAGCTTTTACAGGCTTCTGCACAATGCAGACGGCCCTTCCACGCGCGACCATTTCTTCGCCGAGCTGACCTGGCATGACCAGTATCATCCGATGCGGGGCGTCCGTACCGACCGGTACAAATATATCCGCAATTTCGAGGATGGGCCAGCCGTTTATTTGCCGCTCGATATTCATCTTAGTCCCTCGGGCCAGGAGGTTCGGGAGGATTATTACAAGCCGAATGTGCCGGAAGAGCTGTACGACCTTGCGGAAGATCCGCTGGAGGAGCGGAACCTGGCCTGTGACCCGGCCTATGAAGACATATTGCTGGAGCTGCGCCGGAAGGTGGAGGACTGGATGGAAGCGGGAGGCGACCGGCTGCTGGACGGCAAGGTTCCCGGTCTCGCCGCTCCCGGCTGGCAGGAGGAATATGAGAACGGCACGGCATACGGCTCCAAACAGGGTTAGAGGTTTAAAAGATAAAGCGCGGCTTTTCCATAGGCCTTTTGCGAATACATGTCAAGGCAAACCAGGCATAGCATGAATCCGGACTGGAAGCAGGTCATCACGCATTGTGCGTTAACACCTGCTTCCTTTTGTTAATTATCATAAACCATTTTTCTATATTGCGACGGAGAATGGTGCTTGTACTCTCTAAATTTACGAATAAAATAGCTGAAGTTTTCAAAACCCACCATCAAGGAAATCTCTAAAACTTTCAACTCGCTATTTTTTAGCAGTTTCGCTGCTTTTTCACACCGGTATTCATTAATATACGTAACTGGATTTTTCCCTACAGCTATTTGAAAGTATTTTGAGAAATAATTTTTATTCATTCCTACAAGCGCTGCTAAGTCCTCAAGAAAAATTTTATCATTGTAATGTTCCTCAATATATAGGATCACTTTTTTGATTTTTTCTTGTTTGACTTTTGTATGAAGTCGATTTTCCAGGAAAAGTTTTCTTTCATATAAAATATCGATTACTTGAAGGAGAATCACTTTAATACGCAAGGATGAGAGCTTGTTTTCCCCTTTTTTTATGGCAATGATATTTCGTAACTTTCCTGATAACTCCTCTTTTGATTCCTTATCTAAATGTAATGCATAAGGAAATTGCAAGGCTCCCGAGGTAATCGGCTTGATAATAGCTTGCTGGCATATGTCTGGATATTCAAAATTCAATAACTGGGGATGAAAAACAATAGCATGATGAATGGATGGACCGTTTGAGGTAACTTGATGCAAGTCTCCGGAATTGATAAAAACAAAATTTCCTTTGGAAACATGTATGATTTCTGAATTGATCGTCACCTCCATTTCTCCTTCTTCAACATAAATAAATTCTAGTTCTTCATGCCAGTGATACCCTACATAATAATCGGTTTTACGTATCTTACTGTATATATGCAACGGAAAAGACAGAGTGCCATGAATAGAATTTTCTTTTAAAGATGATTTCATTCTTATTTTCTCCTTAAAAGTGAGAATTATGTTATAAATTTTGAAAATGTGCAAGAAAGAACTGCTAACATTCATTATACTGAAGACGTTTCCAATTGACAAAAAGGAGAGTAAAAATGAAAGAAATTCAAAAAAAGTGGTGGCACAAAAGTGTTATTTATCAAATATATCCCCGTAGCTTCTACGACAGTAATGGCGATGGAGTTGGCGATTTACAAGGCATCATTCAAAAGTTAGACTATGTAAAATTATTAGGCGTCGACGTCATTTGGCTAAGTCCCATTTATGATTCTCCCAACGTAGACAATGGCTACGATATTAGTGATTATTGCTCCATCTCATCGGAATTTGGAACCATGGAAGATATGAATAAATTGTTATTAGAAAGCAGCAAGCGCGGCATTAAAATTATTATGGATCTTGTTGTTAACCATACCTCGGACCAGCATCCGTGGTTTATAGAAGCAAAAAAATCAAAAGACAATCCGTACAGAGATTATTATATCTGGCGCGATCCGGTTAACGGCAAAGAACCCAACGAACTGAAATCGAATTTCGGTGGCTCAGCATGGGAATTTGATGAAACAACTAACCAATACTATTTGCATTTTTACAGCAAAGAACAGCCCGACTTGGACTGGGGAAACCAAAAAATGCGCAGCAGCATCTGGGATATGATGAACTTTTGGATTAACAAGGGAATCGGCGGCTTCCGTATGGATGTGATTGATTTGATTGGAAAAGATCCCGATAAACAAATAAAGGAAAATGGACCTAAACTTCATGATTATTTGCAGGAAATGAATCAAAAAACGTTTGGAAACAAAGATTTGTTAACGGTTGGAGAAACGTGGGGCGCGACAACTGAAGACGGAAAACTGTACTCTGACCCTGAGGGCAAGGAATTGAGCATGATCTTTCAGTTTGAACATATTCAGCTGGATAAAATTCCAGGCAAACAAAGATGGGATTTGAAAAAGCTGGAGCTCGATGAACTAAAGCAAGTGCTAAGCAAGTGGCAATATGCTTTAAACGAAGACGGTTGGAACAGCTTGTTTTGGAACAATCACGACCTGCCCCGCATTGTATCGAGATGGGGGAATGACCGTGAATATAGGGTGGAGTCTGCCAAAATGTTGGCCACTTTATTACATGGAATGAAAGGAACACCCTATATCTACCAGGGAGAAGAAATCGGCATGACAAATGCTGCTTTCGAGTCTATAGAAGATTATATCGATATTGAAACTCAAAATATCTATAAAGAACGAACAGCAGCCGGTTTTAGCGAAGAAGACATCATGGAATCGCTCTATATGAAAGCAAGGGATAATGCCAGAACCCCAATGCAATGGTCGAATGCAACAAATGCAGGATTTTCTTCAGGAAAACCATGGATGAAGCTTAATCCCAATTATCCTTCTGTTAATGTGGAAAGCGCTTTAATTGAATCGGACTCTGTTTTTTATCATTATCAAAAATTAATCACGATTCGTAAACAAAATCAGACACTTGTATATGGCACTTATCGTCTTCTTGATTCGGAACCCAATATTTATGCTTACGAACGGATACTCGAAGACAAAAAGCTGCTTATTGTATGCAATTTTTACGAGCCGGAAGCCGCTTTTTCTTACTCTACCGGAAGTCATTCAGCCGTAAACCTTTTAATTAGCAATTACAGCCACTCGAGCAGCGATTTAAAGAACATTACATTGCGTCCGTATGAAGCCATTATGTATGAAATCATCTGAAAGAGGGATCAGAATAATGACTAAAAACAAAAACGAACAAGCAGCGCAGCAAATTCTAGCTGCCGTTGGCGGATCTGAGAACATTATCAGCGCTGCGCATTGCGCGACTCGCCTTCGGTTGGTGCTAAAAGACGAATCCACTGTCAAAACAGACGAACTGTCAAATATTGATCTTGTAAAAGGCCACTTCAGCAATGGAGGACAATATCAGGTTATTATCGGTGCGGGTACGGTCAATGAAGTGTACCACGCTTTTGTTGAATTAGCAGGTATTAAAGAATCCAGTAAAGATGAGGTTAAAAAAGAAGCCGACAATAAGATGAATGTGGTCCAAAGGCTGGTGAAATTGTTGTCCGACGTATTTGTCCCGATTATCCCGGCACTGGTAGCCGCCGGTTTATTGATGGGTATCAATAACGTTTTAACATCAAGCGGATTATTTTTCGAAGACAGGTCTTTAGTTGATGTATACCCGAACATAACCGATCTTGCGAACATGATTAATGTGTTTGCTAATGCAGCGTTTGTGTTCATGCCGATATTAATAGGATTCTCCGCAACAAAAATGTTCGGAGGAAACCCTTATTTAGGAGCTGTCATGGGAATGATCATGGTGCACCCGGATCTTTTAAATGCATATGGATACGGGCAAGCTATTTTGAATAATAAAGTGCCGGTATGGAATGTTTTTGGACTTGAAATTGAAAAAGTGGGCTATCAAGGAACCGTGTTTCCTGTGTTAGCGGCTTCATTTATCCTTGCGCGAGTCGAGAAAAGCTTACGTAAAATCGTTCCGTCTTTTCTTGATAACTTGTTAACTCCGCTATTAACAGTATTTATCACAAGCTTTCTTACGTTTACTGTAGTTGGCGGGATAATGAGATCTGCCGGGAATCTGCTGGCTGATGGAATGGTTTGGCTGTATGATACACTTGGTTTCTTTGGCGGAGCCGTTTTTGGGTTGATTTTATCTCCTTTGACATTAACGGGTATGCACCATAGTCTTCTTCCGATTGACATTCAGTTAATTGCTGCCGGCGGTTCGTTTTTACTGGCACTTGTTTCATGCAATAATGTTGCCCAGGGAGGCGCGACATTTGCGGCCATGCTGCTGACGAAAGACGAAAAAATGAAAAGCATTGCGATTTCTTCCGGAATTTCCGCCCTGCTTGGCATTACGGAACCCGCGATGTTTGGCGTTAACCTGAAAATGAAATATCCATTTTATTCCGCTATGATCGGTTCAGCTTTTGGATGTGCCTTTGTAGCATTCAATCACATTTTAAACGCAGCCCCCGGACCAGCTGGACTGATCGGGTTTGTCAGTATTCAAGCTGGCAGTGTGCTGAACTTTTTATTTGCCGTCTTGATTTCTTTTGTATCGGGATTTGTAATAACGATCATGTTGTCAAAATCAAAAAAACTGAATACAGAATTAAAGCGGGTGAGTAAAATCGCTTCCTAAGCATCGCGATTTTATTCACACTACCAAACAACCATCTTGTTAAACGCTATCGGAAGCCGTACCATTTTTTTTTCGCAACCATCAGGGTGACCGCAAGCGCCAGGAACATTAAACCTCCCCAGATGATCTGGTGTGTACCCATATGCAGTAAGAACTGGCCTCCTGAAGCGGTGCCGATGGCAATGCCCAAATTCGAGAAAGAAACGAACAGGCTGTTGGCGAATTCAGGCGCTTCGGAGGCTTCGGAGGCTAGCCAGTTCTGATTGATAATAAAGCCCCCGGTATGAATGAATCCCCATACGATCACGATAATCATCATGGGAATCAAATAAGCCCCGCCCCAGAATACGATCAGATACGTTAAGGCCAATACAGCAGGATACAGAAGGGTCGTCTTGACAACATGCCTGTTTAGCAATCGCCCTGCCTGCAAATTGCCCAGCACACCGCTCGCTCCAAACAGAATCAGCATGGTGCTTATTAAATTCCCGCTCATCTTCGTAATTTGTCCAAGATATTCCGCAAAATAGCTGAATACGGCAAACATCGCCGAAATGGTTAAGCAGACGGTCACGATATTCAACCATAACTGGGGTTTAGCCAACACGCCGAGCTGCTCCTTATAAGATAATTTTGCGGTCACGGGCATGCTGGGAACCCAGATTAACAAACCGATTAACGCGATCAGATTCAGAGTGGCGGAGAACAGAAAGGAGGCTTCAAGCGAAAATTGATCCGCGATAAAAGAGGTGAACGGCACTCCGAGAAACATACCCACCGTACCCCCGGTAAATACATAGGCTGTCGCTTTACTCTTTTGTTCAATTGGAAAAAAACTAGCCGCGGCTACGAAAGCCAGCGAGAAATAGACCGGATGAAGAAAAGCGGGCAGGATGCGGACAATCAGCCGAACCGAAAAGTTTGGAGTGGCTGCCGACAGAAGATTGGCGATGGCAAAAAGGGCAAGCACGGAGGCCATGATCCGTTTTTTGTTAAACCCTGAGAATAGCAGGTCATGAACGGCCCAAAAACCGCAATTGTGAGCGCAAACAAACTGACCAGCATTCCGGTCTGCGAAGCGCTAATGTGATATTTTTCGGTAATTTGAATAAAAGTGCCGATGACGCCGAATTCCGTGTTGACGATGCTGAACAGTCCGAATGCAATAATGAACACATAATAAAAAGCTTTCATCGTATCATATCCCTCGTTTCGGCAAGCCAGTTAACGGCATCGTCCATGCTCTGAAAAAACTCCATGTCATACGGGAACTCTTCGATAGTGCCGACAATCCGGTTGAGGCTTGATTTGGCGACCACTTTCTCCGGCTGGATGACGGCGCAGTATTGAATGTCCACCGCCCGCTTCACCCAGTTTTGGGAAACCCAGGCTTGATCCTCTTGACTGATGACAGACATCTTTCGGTTGTCATACAGCACCTTGCTGCCATTCATTTTTCCGGCCAATTCCACCACCTTATCCATAGCGGTACGAAATTGCTCACCTTGGGCAAAAGCCTTCCATCTCAGCTCAACGATTTGAAATGCTTCATTCCAGGAAATCTCGGCTTGAGGGGATTCATAATAGATCATTGCTCTCACGCTCCATTGTTTATTTTTAAGCTGACGTAACTCAGGACAATTTGATCAGGTTAAGCGCAGGGAGGGGGCCTCCCGGAAATTGATGCAATTTGCCCCCGTCAGCGAGACCGCCCAAATCGACGGTGGCGAAGCCGACTTTATCGTTAATTCGGGTGACTTCAGCCTTGGCCGCAGCATCGTCACCGGAGATGAAGATGACGCGGCGACCACCGGCAATTTGCGGATCGGAGCCCAGCACAGCGGGAGTAAGTGTATTGAATCCTTTGACCACCCTTGCGCCGGGAACCAGCTCCGCAACAACCTCGCTTGATGTCCGCCCTCCAAGATCGGCCACGATGAATTCGGGAGTAATAATCGGGTTCATTGCGTCGATGACGATGCGTCCGTTCCATTCGGGCAGACCGGATACCGCATCTTTCAGATGCTTCCAGGGTAGAGCAAGGAACACTACATCGGCGGCTGCGGCTTCTTGGGCGGTAACGGCCTTGCTCTTGCCGCCAAGCTTGGCTGCGAGCGGAGCGAGCGATTCCGGTCCGCGGCTGTTGCTCAGGAGCACCTCATAACCCGCTTTAATGACTTGTTTGGCAAATGCTTGCCCGATTTCACCCGCGCCAATAATTCCAATCGACATATAAATTCTCCTCTCAAATTTTGGTTATAGTGTTGGATGTTAATCAGACTGTGGTTCCGCCGTCCACGTTAATGGTTGCGCCGGTCACGAAGGCGGCTCCCGGTGTAGCCAGATAAGCCACCATATCGGCGATTTCCGCGCCCGTACCGTAACGACCGACCGGTATCATGCCGGAGACAACCGGCGCGTAAGGACCGTCAGCC
>NZ_ASSC01000358.1 GCF_000520735.1 Paenibacillus forsythiae T98 | reverse complement strand
GAAGTGGGTAACTTCCGTCTTCACCGCGCTGCCGCTTACCGTGCCGCCGATCCGGGTCCAGCTGCCAGCAGCTTCGTCATAATAATAGACGGCCGCCGTATAGCCTGCCGGTATTTGGGCGGGATCAAACGCCAGCGTAATCGTTACAGGCTTGGCAAAAGTATAGGAGGTCGCTTCACCCGCTGAGAATTCGTATACGGTTCCGGCCGGAATCAGCTCCGCCGGGGCGGCTGGAGGCGCCGTAACCTGCTGAACCTTGACGCTCACATTCCCGCTGCCGCTCAGGGCATTGGCCGGAATCTCCA
>NZ_ASSC01000357.1 GCF_000520735.1 Paenibacillus forsythiae T98 | reverse complement strand
GACCGCGCTGGCCGATATCGGCAGGGATGTGATCGCCGTAGGCAAGATCAACGATATTTTTACGGGAGAGGGCGTGACGGCTTCCTACCCGACCAAGAGCAATGAGCATGGCATCGAAGTGACGATTGAACAGCTTCGCAAGCCGTTTGAGGGACTGCTGTTCACAAATCTGGTCGATTTCGATTCGCTTTACGGACACCGGCGCGACCCTGAAGGCTACGGGCGGGCGCTTGAGGTGTTCGACAAGGCGCTGCCGGACATTATGTCCGCCTTGGGCGAAGACGACCTGCTGATTGTGTCCGCCGATCACGGGAACGACCCTGTGCACA
>NZ_ASSC01000356.1 GCF_000520735.1 Paenibacillus forsythiae T98 | reverse complement strand
CTTCCGCTTACCAAACCAATATGGAAGCGCCCCAAGTCAGGCCTCCGCCGAAGCCGACCATCAGAACGGTATCGCCTTCCTTCATCCGTCCTTCTTCCGCCGCTTCCACCAAAGCGAGCGGTATGGATGCCGCCGAGGTGTTCGCGTATTTATCTACATTGATTACGCACTTCTCCGGCGGAAGGTCCAGGCGCTGCATCGCCGACTGAATGATACGGATATTCGCTTGATGCGGGATGAACAAGTCGATGTCTTCTTTGGCCAGACCCGCCTTGCCAAGCACCTTCTCCGTCGCCGCACCCATGACCCGGACTGCAAACTTGAACACTTCCCGGCCGTTCATATAGATGAAATGCTTCTTGCCTTCCACCGTCTCCACTGTAGCGGGCAGCCGCGAGCCGCCGCCTTCCAGCTTCAGGAGCGGTCCGCCGGCGCCCTCTGCGCCAAGATCAAAGGACTGGAAGCCCCGTCCCTTCGGCACCTCGCCGATAACGACCGCTCCGGCGCCGTCGCCGAACAGCACGCAGGTATTGCGGTCGGTATAGTCCGTTATGCGCGACAGCGTATCCGCTCCGATGATAAGAGCGTTATTGTACATTCCGTTCTGAATGAAACCAACCGCAGTCGCCAGACTGTATACAAAGCCCGAGCAAGCCGCCGACAGGTCGAATGCAGCCGCGCCCTTGGCTCCGAGCTTATCCTGCAAAACGCAGGCAGTCGAGGGAAATATCGTATCTGGCGTAATTGTGGCCACGATGATCAGATCCAGCTCTTCGGGCTTGAGGCCTGCCGAAGCCAGCGCCCGGATCGACGCTTCATAGGCAAGATCGGAGGTCGCCTCATCCGGAGCCGCGATATGCCGTTCACGAATTCCCGTCCGGCTGACGATCCATTCGTCGTTCGTTTCCACGATTTTTTCCAGATCGCTGTTGGTCAATATTTTTTCGGGTACATATTTTCCCGTGCCGATAATGCCGACCGGCCGTAAGTTCTTCATATTGTCACTCACTTCCCGCTGATTTCCTTGGATATACTTGGGACCAGGCCGGACGACAGCGCCTGCCGCGCCTGCCGGACCGCATTCTTAATCGCATTTCCGTCAGAAGAGCCGTGCCCCTTCACTACGAGACCGCTTAAGCCCAGCAGCGGCGCGCCGCCGTGCTCCTTGTAATCCATCTTGCCTTTTAGACCTCTCAGCTCTGGCATAAGCATCGCCGCCCCAAGCTTTGTCTTGAGGGAGCGGCTGAACTGCTCCTTGAGCAGAGCGAAGATCGCACCCGCCGCACCCTCCAGCGACTTCAGCAAAATATTGCCGGCAAATCCGTCGCAGACGAGCACATCGCAGCTTCCCGTCAGGACGTCTCGCGCTTCCACGTTGCCGACAAAATGGATTCCGGGAAGCTGCTCCAGCAGCGGATACGCTTCCTTCGTCAGCTTGTTGCCCTTGCCGGGCTCCGCGCCGACATTCAGCAATCCAACGCGGGGCTGCGCAATGCCGTCCACCTTGCTGCGGTAAATGCTCCCCATCAGCGCGTACTGCGCCAGATGCTGCGGTTCGGCGTCCATATTCGCGCCAAGGTCCAGCGCAAGCACGCCGACATCGTCGAGAGTCGGAATCATCGGAGCGAGCGCCGGACGCTCGATGCCCGGCATTCTTCCGACAACCAGCAGCCCTGTCGTCATCAGGGCGCCCGTATTTCCAGCAGATATCATGGCCTCGGCTTCGCCTTCCTTAACCAGCTTTCCCGCAACCACCATGGATGAATCCTTTTTGCGCCTTACCGCTTTGACAGGCTCCTCATCGGTGCCGATGACTTCGCTTGCGTGGCGCACCGTTATATTGGCCGGCTTGTCTTTGAGCAGGGGCTCCAGCCTTGCTTCGTCACCGACCAGGATAATCTTCGTATCTTTCCATTCCGCCGCTGCGGACAAAGCGCCCTCCACATTGCTCTCTGGCGCATGATCTCCGCCCATGGCGTCAATGGCGATCTGCACTGCGGCTCACCCCTTCGCTGTATTCTTCGCTTACGGACCGGTACACGACGAAATGGCCCTGAAAGACCATCTCCTCGCCAACATATGTAAATACGTCGACCTCGGCCTTGCCCCTGCGGCCCGCCAGCGAGCGGACATAAGCCTTGGAGATGCATTTCTCACCCAGACGAATCATGCGAACGAAACGGATATCCGCCGAGGCGGTAAGCGCGATTTCAGCATCGATCACAGCGACCGCCAGCGAATTGGCCTGCGCGAACACATAATGGCCCCGGGCGATCCCGTTCCTGGAGAAGACATGCTCCTCCCGGATTTCAAATATCGAAATGCCGCTCTTGTCCAGCTGCAAATCAACGATATCGCCGATCACTTCGTCCACGGGAAGAGAGCGCACCTGGTCGTAGGAATGCTCCGCCATCTGCTTCATGCGCTCCCGCAGCTCCGGAATACCAAGCTCCATTCGGTCCAGCCGGATCGTCTGTATGCTGACCTTAAGCTGCCGGGTAAGCTCACGGTCCGTGACAAAAGGATTATCCTCAATAATCTGCAAAAGCTGCTGCTGGCGTTTTTTCTTCGGCAAGCGCTCGATGGCGGTTCACCTCCCGTCCTTGTTTGTGAAATTAATGCCGCAATCGGCCGCAAGTTATGTCGGAAGTTTATGTGTATTCAAAATTTAGAACCTGGTACTAATATGTAGTATAAAGCATGACGCCGCAAAAATAAAGCTCTGACTTCAAAACCTGCCCGCAAAGCGCCTCCATAAGCCAAAGTCCCTGCGGCAGACTTGCTCCCTGCCCGCAAAAAAAATAGCACCTCACCGGTAGATGAAGTACTACTTTGTTCAAATATAAGAACAAACAAGCTTCGCGCTTATCCATTGGCTTATATTTCAGCGAGAAACGGCAATCTTCCTTAATAAAGGAAAGCCCTGCCGTCTCATCTGTAACGCTATTATTGCTTGATGATCTCTCTTGCTTTGTACGTTCCGCATACTTTGCATACGTGGTGAGCAAGCTTCAATTCTCCGCATTGTTCACATTTCACCATGCCCGGGACAACCAGCTTAAAGTGCGTGCGGCGCTTGTCACGGCGTGTTTTGGACGTTCTACGTTGAGGTACTGCCATGTGTTCCACCTCCTTATTCAAGTCAACCCGTTTAGACGGGCCGTTTCGGTTTCATCTTCTCATTTGAAAAAATCCTTCAACCCGGCAAGGCGCGGATCGATTACGGTGTTGTCGCAACTGCAGGCGCCTTCGTTCAGGTTACGGCCGCATGTGGGACAGAGTCCCTTGCAGTCCGGGGCGCAAAGCACGGTAATCGGCAAATGAAGAAGATAGCTTTCCTGGACATAAGGCGCCAGCTCTACGGCTTCATCGGTCACGTAGATAAGGTCCTCGTCCTCCCCTTCTTCCGGCTCAGCCGGTTCCTTGCCCCACTTGAACTTTTCGGCAAAAGGAATATCCATATGCTTCTTGACAGGAGTCAAGCAACGCGCACATAGCATGTCCGCATCTCCGCTCAGCTTACCCTCCACGGTTACGAGATCCGCAGCCGCGGGCAGCGCATCGAGATCGGCCAATAACGGTGATACAGCCAAAATATCCTTGCGGCCTTTGACGGCTCCGCTTACATCCACATGCTCGTGGAAGCGCAAAGGTCCGTCGGCATTTGCAATTTTGCGAAAGTGAAACTTCATAGATATCACTCCAAACAAACAAAATTTATTATACCTACCATACATGACCTTTGTCAACCATTTCTCCTTTATATTGTTGGGTAAAAGGGAGCTGATTTATGTTATAACTATTAGTAACCCATTTGGGACGATAATTGAACAGGAGTGAACCCTGTGTGCAGACAGTAGGAATTATTGCCGAATACAACCCGCTGCATAACGGGCATGTCCATCATTACAGCGAGGCCAAAAGATTGTCCGGCGCAGACCGCGCCATCGTCGTGATGAGCGGCCCGTTCACCCAGCGCGGAGAGCCGGCCATGTTCAGTAAGCGCGCGCGGACCGAAATGGCCCTGCGCATGGGCGCTGATCTCGTCATCGAGCTCCCTGTGGCCTATGCCGTCCAGCCTGCGGAGTGGTTCGCTTTCGGCGCGGTGGCGCTGCTGGAAGCGACAGGCGTT
>NZ_ASSC01000355.1 GCF_000520735.1 Paenibacillus forsythiae T98 | reverse complement strand
CTGCTGCCGGGACTGGATGAGACTGGCGGATCGTATTGACTCCCCTTGCCCCGTTGATTTCCCCGTGAAGCCCTCCTGTTAATTTTTTTGCCAAAGACTTGGCGGACTCCGTGTGTTACAATGGATGGATGATATACCCAATCATGGAAAACTCCGCGAATATCCGCAGATAGTCGATCGGAGCCTTGGGAGGAGCACGGATGGCCGGAAGTCTGCTTGTCGCTTTTCTGCTTACGATGATTATACATACCGCCGAGACGTTGTCGTATTCAGTCCGGTACGCCGGTGTGAGATTGAATAAAATCGCGATCGCGCTGTCACTGACCGGCATTATAGTGCTGGTATCAAGGACGGCCAATCTGATTCAGGCGCCGCTGACAGCCAAGTTTGTCGATGTGGCCAAAAATGATTCGAGCTTTAGTCTGCTGAATTATTTGAGGGTTATTCTGCTGGGCGGGTCGCTTGGAACGCTGATCGCCATCGGGCTGTTTCCCACGTTCATCGGGCTGTTCTCACGAATCATTTCCAAGCTGGAGATTCAGGGGTCCATTCCGAAGCTGCTGGCCAGTGTTACCATAGGACAATTGAAAAATACGCGCAAATACGTCAGACGCCCGAAAATCCGGCTGTATTATTTCCGGTATCTGGATATCCCGAAACGGCTGATTGTGCTGAATATTTTTGTGACAGCTTTTTATACGGTGGGGGTTATGTCCTCGCTGTATGCGGCCCACCTCGTTCCGAAGTACAGCACAACCGCTTCCCAGGCCTCGGGAATCATTAACGGGATGGCGACGATTCTGCTGACGATCTTCATCGACCCGCAGCTCGGACTCATTACCGACAAGGCGACGGCCAGCGAGGAACACCGCAGTCAGCTGGGCAAGGTATACGTGCTGCTCATGGGCTCCCGGTTTCTGGGCACGCTGCTGGGCCAGTTCGTGCTCGTTCCCGCCGCTTATCTGATCAGCATGCTCGTCAGGCTGATGGTATGATCGGCGGTAAAGACCTTATTTGCGAAAGAAGGAGAGGTTCCATTGACTCAATCGGAGAACCGGGATGCGGGAGCCGTCGCGCTTGTCACGGGAGCTTCCAGCGGCTTCGGCATGCTGACGGCGGCGCTGCTGGCGCAGCAGGGCTACCGGGTTGTTGCGGCGATGCGGGACCCTTCCCGGCAAGAGGATTTGGTGCGGCTGGC
>NZ_ASSC01000354.1 GCF_000520735.1 Paenibacillus forsythiae T98 | reverse complement strand
CCGTGAAGCGTCTGAAATCGGGGAGCATAGAGGCTCGGACAATCAGCGCAAAGCACTGGAACGGGAAGCGAAGACTAAACTCGGAGAGGCGCTTAAAACCGCCGAGGCTCTTCGCAATCTGGCGGGCGGTGCTAAAGAGGCTCTGGAACGTTACGAAATGCTGAATCAATACTATGAAGAGAATGTCGATTATAACCGGGGATTGCGTGAGAATTCACCGGACCGACCTGCGGAGAATGATCCTTACGCTGCCGAAAGCGCGGCAATGAATCACATGGACGACCTGTACGAAGCGCTGAGCGGTGTGATGCTCGCCTCCAGGGACAGACTGTTCCAAAGCGAATATGCGGCGCAGTATTTTCCGCATTTTGATATTTCCCAGCTTACGGATATAGCCGGGGGGACCACCGAAGAGATTGGAGAGAAGCTAAAGGATCAGCTAGATCCGCACAGCCAGGAGCTGGAGTATATTTTATACGGCTTCAATCGGCCGGGACTGAATGTAGGCGCGGCATACAGCGAGATATTCGCCATGCGGCTGGCTGTTCGAACCATGGAAGGGTTTGTAAAGAAAGCGGGACTGGGCAATCCGCTGCTTATCGTGGCTTCGGCAGTGCTGTACGGGCTGACGGAGGCGGTAAAGGATATGATTACGCTCTGCCGGGAGGGAGCGGCTCCCTTATCCGAATATGTGCCAGCCAAGCTGACTTACCGTGATTATTTACGTCTGTTCATGATGCTGCATGGCTCGGGGCAAGCCGAGCTGTCGCGGATGCTGGCGCTGATCCGGCTGAATACGGGCATTAATCCGGATGATAGCAGCACTTATGCCTCCGCTGAGATCAGGATCGGAATGAGATTATGGTTCCTGCCCGGCATAATGAAGCTGCTCCGGCATACCGGCGCGGTTCCTGGGGAGATTGACGGCCAAACTTATTTCAGCGTGGTTAAGGCAGACTTTGCGTATTAACGGGAGGAACACGGAGGAGATGAAGGATCGGCGCAAGAGGGGATGGATGACAAGAAGCGAAGGCAGCATGGTCGTGGAAGCGGCGATGGTGCTGCCCGTGTTTTTACTGTTCGTGCTGTTCCTGATCTTTATCATCCAAATGACGCTGTATTCGACAGCCCTGCAAAGCACAGTATCCGATACCGTCAAAGAGGTGGCCACTCATATGTACCCGGCCGCTTTGGCTGTGGAAAGAACGGCACAGTCCGGAAATACCTCCGGTGAGGCCGCGAATGGGACTGATGAACAGGCGGCCTCCGGAAACATTGCCGGCGAAGCCGCCGGGACGGGCAGGACGTCCGTGTGGTCCATCCCGCGCTTATCGGTTGCCGATTGGGCCGAGCAGTACGCTTCCGAGCTGCCTTCGCCGCTTGATGAGTGGATCAGAAGCGCTGCGGAGCAAGGAGAAGGCCCTCTTCAGGAGCTTCAGGCCGAAGGCTCGGAGATGGTTTTGGACACTGCCTTAAAGCCGCTGCTGAGGCCCTATATCACTTCGGACATACTGGATTACAGGCGGATTCATGTCTCGAACGTAGTTGTTCCAAAGCTGAAAGACGGCGCGAAGCCTTACTTTGGTCTTCAAGTCAGCTATGAACTGCCGATGAAGGTGCCGTTTCTGAACCGAAGCATTGTGCTGGAGGCTGCCTCAGTCGAACGGTTGTGGATAGGAGCTGTGGGCGAGGGGGGAAGCGGCGATCAGGAAGGCGGAGAGGAAGGCAGCGGCTCCATTGCCGTACTGGAGAAGCCGAATCCCGCAAGGCCGAATAAACAGGGAGTTATCCGGATTAAAATAGCGCCGAATGCTTCCGCGAATCTCACCGTTTTCTATAAAAGCGGAAAAAGCACCGCCAAGTATCTGGGCTGGAAGACAGCGGACGCGGACGGCTATATCGAGTGGAGTTGGAGAATCGGCGGCAAAACGACGCCGGGCTCAACGCCGACATTCGTTATAGAGACAGAGGATGGCCAATCGTCGGAAGGCCAATTTTACGTAGCAGATAAGCCGGATTGATTCACAAAATAAGGAGCCGTGGCAATGAATGAATGGGCATTTTGGGGCTGCTTGCCCTTTTTGGGGGCGGCGTTCCTGACGGATATGCTGACAATGAAAATACCGAACTGGATTACAGTGCCGGCTATGCTGGCAGGCCTTATGGCTCAAGGGCTGACCGGAGGCTGGAGAGGCTTGCTGTTCGCGGGAGCAGGGGCGGCCGCAGGCTTTATGCTCCTCCTGATCATGCACATTATAGGGGCTGTCGGGGCGGGCGACGTCAAGCTTTTTGCCGGGATCGGCGCTTGGACCGGGCTTTTGTTTACCGCTCAGGTTATCGTCTACTCGCTGCTGTTCGCGGCGGCAATAGGCTGGATCATTATGCTTAAGAGACGGGAAACGTTCCGTCGGCTGCGGAGTGTCGCAAGACTTCTGGCGGGAGTCTTTTATATGCCGAAGTGGACTTTGTTCAAAGGGCATGACTGCGAAATGCTGCGGTTTCCCTTCATGCTGGCGGTGATGCCCGGCGCGGTAACGGCTTTTTTGGGGGGATGGACATAATTAGCATTGGTTTATTTGGAATTGGGGGTGAGCGCCGATGTTTGGGTTAACCCGGGATTTTGTGCAGCAGGAAGGCATCCGGATGGTGCTGGGAGGGCAGGAGGGAATCCCGGTATCGCAGCTGAATACGGTTCAGAGCCGCATGCTGTCCTCCTTAAGCATTCCGCATCATCTGCGGCTGTTTCTCAAAGAGGTGGATCTGAGTGTAACGCTGGAATATTCGGTATCCGGGAAAAAATTGCTCTCGCATCTTCTCAAAGGAGCAAGACTGAGTCTGGCCGAACTGTACGGGCTGCTGCTGCAGGTTGCTCAAGGCATGGAAGCAGGAAGGCTGCATATGCTGCGGCCCGAGCAGTACACCTTGCACGAGGATTACATTTTTATCGAAGGTCCGCTGCAGACAGGAAAGGTATATCTAACGTACGTTCCTCTGCAGACGATCGATTCGTCACAGTCCTTGGGAGAGAGCCTCAAGGGGCTGATTATGGCGCTGATGCCAAGCGTGACAGAGCTGAGCGGGGACGGTGTCCAGCGGCTGCTGCACTACTGCGGGGAGGATGAATGCACCGCTTTGGGCTGGAAGGAGCTTCTTTCGGCGCTGCTGACAGAGGATGCCGGGGAGCGGCATTCGATAGTGAATGCGGAGACGGAGGCAGCGGCATCGTCTTCGTCCGAAGCTGCCAAATTGCCGGTTGCCGAATGGATGGGCGGCAGTTCTTTCTTTCAGGACAAACAGGATAACGTCAAGCCTGGCGGAGAAAAAAAGAGTCGATGGAAGGACGGGGACGAGGCTGAGCCTGATTTGGCTCTTGATTCGGTTCGTCCGCCTGACGGCAAAGGCTCCTCGAAGAAAACGTATATCCTGCTCGGATGTATCCTGGTGGACGCTTTGATGTGGAAATACGTATATCTTGACCGTCCCGGCAGACTCCAATTAGTGCTCTGCGGTTTCGCGACGGTTGCGCTGGCTGTAATAAGCGGTATTGCATGGATGGGGAGAATCGGACGGGGAAAATCGGAAGAGGAAGAAATGCCGGAAGAGGGCGCGGATGATCCGGGATTTACATTGACCGCCGGATTCGGATCGGCACGGCCTTTTGGCAGGCAGGACAAGTTGGAGGAAGCCCGGCAGCTTCAATCCGCGCCTGTTGAACGGAGTAAGCGGGTTGCTGCGGGAATTCTTGAATTCAAATCCGAAGAAAAGGGATGGAGTGAGAAGACGAAGACATCCGACTCCGGATTAGCGACCGTGCTGCTGCCAAGGGAGAAGGTCCCGGCGTCCGCAGAAGCGAAGCAGCGCGAAGGAGGGCTGCCTTATCTTGAAAGAACGGAGGACGGAAGCGAGCGGCGGGAAAAAATCGAATTGAACCGGACAAGCTTTATTATCGGCCGTTCGCCGGAGGTGGCGCAGTATGTGGAAACATCGGAAGGGGCCTCCAGGGTTCATGCCGAGATCTTCCGAAGCGGCGGCGGCTATATGCTGAAAGATCTCGATTCGCGCAACGGCACCCGTTTTAAGGGAGAGACGATCATTCCGTACAAGGAGTATCCCCTGGATGACGGCGATGTCTTCACTATTGTAAAAGGAAACTACATTTTTCATCAGCGTTTATGATTCGTGAGAGCAGATCATTTCATTAAATGGCGGTAAGGGGAGTAGTCGATATGGTTCTTTTCCAGAAATTGCATCAGGAAGCGGCTGTCGCGTCTTGGAGTGGCGGAGATGTACCCCCGGATACAATGATCGCGCGTAACCTCGCCCGCATGGCTTTCGATGGCGATCCTGCCGATTTCGGCGGCGATGGAATGCTTGGCGATATCGCGGAAAGGTCCGGGGACGGGCTGCACAAGCTGGTCGAGAAAGGCTTTGGATTCTTCGCTCCACAGCGGACGGCTGCGCTCCACCCAATAGTTCTGCCAGTCCAGCTTGGATTTGCCATCCGCCTTGGGCAGCACCTTGAGAAATTTGCGGAACATGAAATAGCCGCCGATGCCCATGCAGCCCAGCAGCACAAATGTCCAGAAAGCGATCGTGTTCATAAATAAGCTGCTCGGTGAAGCGGACAGCCAGCCAAGCCCTGATCTGATAAGCATAATGGAATCACCTCATCAATGATTATGATCATAGACTTCTTTCCAGTTTAAATTATAGCGTATAACCGGCGTTTTGCGAAGGCGGCAGCCAGATATCGGCAATGCCTAGATTTATTGTCCCAATCACGATAAAATAAGTTTTAATTCGTGAAAGAAAGAGGGAAGAATGGCATGCTAAAAATTGGTTCCCATGTGTCGTGCGCGGACAAGGGACTGCTCAGCGCGGCAAATGAAGCGAATGAATACGGTTCAAGCTCTTTTATGATATATACAGGCGCACCGCAAAATACCCGCCGGAAACCGATTGAAGACATGTACCCCGAAGAAGGCAAAGCGGCGATGCGGGACAATGGCGTGGAAGAGATTGTCGTTCACGCTCCATATATCATTAACCTGGCTTCCTATAAAAATCATACCTATCAGCTTGCTGTTGATTTTCTCCAGCAGGAGATTCACCGCACCCATGCGCTGGGAGTCAAGCATATTGTGCTGCATCCCGGAGCTTATACGGACAAGGACCCGGAATACGGCATCCAGCGGATTGCCGACGGTCTGAACGAGGTGCTGGGCGGGACGCATGAGACAGAGGTTCATATTGCGCTGGAAACTATGGCCGGCAAAGGAACGGAGCTCGGGCGGAGCTTCGAGGAAATCGCGTCCATGATCGATAAAGTCGTCCATAACGAGCGGTTGTCGATCTGTCTCGACACATGCCATATCCATGATGCCGGTTACGATATCGTAGGCGACCTGGACGGTGTTCTTGAACAATTCGATAAAACCATCGGGCTGGACCGGATTGGCGTGGTGCATATCAATGACAGTAAAAATCCAAGCGGTGCGCGCAAAGACCGCCATGCGCCAATTGGTTCAGGCTGGATCGGATTCGATACGATCAACAGGGTGGTTCATCATGAACTGCTTGCCGGACGCCCGTTCATCCTTGAAACGCCTTGGATCGGCAAAGACGCCAAGACCCAGCGGCCGATGTATGAAGCGGAAATTGCGTTGCTGCGCGGGAATGTTCAGGAACGTTTCGGGGGAGAGTTTTTGGCCCAGGTAGAGGAACTGCACGCTTTCTTTACCAAAGAGGAGCTGAATCCCCGCCAATATGTGCTTGATATTTGGAATTTGCTCAAGACCGACGCCAAGGCCAAGAAGGCGGATTCACGCGAGCCGCTGGAGCGACTGTACGATCAGGTGATCGCCGCCGGGCTGTTTCCGGAATTATGCGAAGAAGCGGTAAATCACCGGCTGATCGCCTGGCTGGCGGGCAAGCAGGTGCTGGTTAACGCTTAGACTTCAAGAGATGCCTACACGACGAGAGGATGGAAAGAATTCAATGGAATTGCATGTTAAAAGAGAACATTCCAGTCCAGGCGAGCAGCACCCCAACCGGGCGCGCATGCTCATCTCCTGTCCGGACGGCCCGGGAATAGTCGCTGCGGTATCCCGTTTTCTGTTCGACCACGGGGCGAATATTGTGCAGTCGGATCAGTATACAATGGACCCGTCGGGCGGGATGTTCTTTATGAGAATCGAGTTCGATCTTCCCAAGCTGGAGCAGCGTATGGAGCAGCTTCAGGCGGAGTTCGGCGCCATAGCCGACCAATTTGAAATGAACTGGCAAATGTTCAATGTCAGCCATAAAAAAAGGCTCGCGATCTTCGTATCCAAGGAGGATCATTGTCTTGTCGAGCTGCTCTGGCAGTGGCAGGCGGGCGATCTGGACGCCGACATCGCGCTGGTAGTAAGCAATCATGCCGATATGAAGGAATATGTCGAGTCATTCGGCATCCCGTATTATCATATCCCGGTAACGGCGGATACGAAGGCGGAGGCGGAACGGCGCCAACTGAAGGTGGTCGGGGAGGACATCGACGTCATTATTTTGGCGCGGTATATGCAGATTATCTCTCCGTCGTTTATTGAGCGCTACAAGAACCGGGTCATCAATATTCATCATTCGTTCCTTCCGGCTTTTATCGGCGGCAATCCTTATGCCCAGGCATACCGGCGCGGGGTGAAGATCATCGGCGCTACCGCCCACTATGTAACCGAGGAGCTTGACGGCGGCCCGATTATCGAGCAGGATGTTCAGCGGGTCAGCCACGGTGATGATGTTGGCGAACTGAAGCGGATCGGCCGCACCATTGAGCGAGTCGTATTGGCCAGGGCTGTCAAATGGCATATCGAGGACCGTATCCTTGTACATCAGAACAAGACGGTCGTGTTCAACTAATCGAATATCCGCTTGCTTCTATAGGTAAAAAAGCATTTTACCCACACTTTGGCGATCTGTGCCAAAGTGTGTTTTTTTACGCAAAAATTACTTTGTAAAGGGGGAAATCTACTTGTCGGCGCAGCGCGGTCATTTATTGAAGCGCAATTACTTTTTTGCTGTTCTGATTTTGCTTATCGGTTTCGGCGGTCTATTGGGATACGACCTTTACTTCAAGCCCTACGTGCTGTCCCAGACCGTAGTGAAAGTGAAGGTGGATGGGGGAGGGGTGCTGCCCAAGAATCACGAGTTGCAGGCGGGTGAGCTGTATCTCGATTCCGTACAGACAAAGGATGTTCCCGCCGGGGCTGTAACGGAAATTAATCTGGCGGAACGCAAAATCACCAACGTCAGCCTGACGGACGGCAGCATTTTAACGGAAGGGCTTGTTGATTTGAACAATGTGGAGCCCAGGGCGGACGAGGGGATTTTTCCGGTCCCGAAGGAAGCGGTCTATGCGATCAATGGTTCGCTCCGCAGCAGGGATAAAGTGGACATCTATCTTGTGCGGGAGGAAGCGAAAGCTGGGGGAGGCCCCAGCATGGATACAGGAGCTGCACAGGGAAGCCCGGGCGGAGAGCAGGCAATTATGCCGGAGAAGGTTTTTCTAACCGGAGTGACCGTAAATTATGTCCGCACGGAAGACAACAACGACGTTCGCGACACGGAGCTTGGCAATGACAATAACCGGGTGACTTCGACCGGCAAGGTGGCGGTTCCGGAATTGAAGCTGAAGAAGAGCGACGGCGAACTGCTGAAGCAGTACCTGGAGCGCGGCTGCAAGCTGTGGATTGTCCGGGTGGAATAGAAGGGAGGGGACGTTTTATGAAAATATTCAGTCTCGGCTTGGACCAACTGACGATTAACGATATCCGGCAGGCCGGCTACACCGTTGTTATGCAAACCGCGCTTCCTGATCCTCAGCAAATGGCGGGTCATATGCTGATAGCTGCAAGCGGCCAGGCTGAGGTTTCCGAGCTCCGGGGGCTGCGCGAAAAATATCCAGATACGATCATCCTTTATTTTTATCTGGAGCGCGGGGTGCGCGGGTATCACGGCATCCATCTGACCTGTGAGGAGCTGGGAATACACTTCCTGCCGCCTCGCTCAACTTCTTCGGCCATCATCGAGAAGATCCGGCTGATCTTGAAGGAGGACGGGGACGAACGCGGCAATGTAATTGGGGTGCTCGGGTCCGGACCGGGAATCG
>NZ_ASSC01000353.1 GCF_000520735.1 Paenibacillus forsythiae T98 | reverse complement strand
CGGCCGGGGGCGGGGCAGCGGAGGATAACTGATCAGATACTACAATTGATGAAGCCGAGAAAGCAGCTTCCCCCGCTTGCCGAGCGGCCGCTTCCGCCATCAGGAGCAGGCATTCCTCCTCGAACGCCGCAGTTTCCCGTGCCAGCTCGGCTATACGAAGCTTAAGCGCTTCCTCCCGGCGCAGCAGCTCATTCCCCTGCTCCGCCAGGCGGAAAATGTCGGGCAGCCCTTCCGGGGACAAATCCTCCGGCAGACCTCGGCGGCGGAGCCATTCCTCGAATCGCGCCGATGTCCCGCGAAAATC